>DASYCM010000179.1:0-11096 GCA_036500165.1 Pseudolabrys sp. | reverse complement strand
AATGGCGACGAGTTTCATGGAGCCTGAAGATGAGCCGGCGTGCCCTGGCCCGGGCCTTATAGCAGGGCGGAGAGAAGGCTCAATCATGCTCCCGGAAACCTGTCAAAATCGTGTTATTTCAATATCTTAGATGTAGGCCTGTCAAACTCTTGCGCGCCCGGAACCACCTTCCCATATCAGTTTTGCGCAGGCCATACCGGCTGCGCTCGGGCATTCGGTTCGGCCATATGGCGGACTGCCCGCATGTCGCTCAACTCAAGGAGGATATGCCATGCGTACGTTTGATCTTGCTCCCCTTTATCGTTCCACCGTCGGCTTCGACCGGCTGTTCTCGATGCTGGACGGATTCGAATCCGCCCCGGGCTACCCGCCCTACAACATCGAACGGACTGGCGACAACGAGTACCGCGTCACTGTCGCGGTCGCCGGCTTCGGCGAGAAAGACCTTTCGATCGAGGCGAAAGAGAACACGCTGACGATCAAGGGCGCCAAGCAGACCAAGGAAGAGAAGGACGGCGAAGTGCTCTATCAGGGCATCGCCGCGCGCACGTTCGAGCGCGTCTTCCAGCTTGCCGACCACGTCCAGGTCAAGGACGCGAGCCTCGAGAATGGATTGCTGCACGTAGATCTCGTGCGCGAAATTCCCGAGGCGAAAAAGCCGCGCCAGATTCCGATTGGCAACGGCCAGGCGAAAGCCCAGGTCGTCGACGCCAAAGTAGCGGCCTAACGCACCTTCGGTTCGTGAAAACGGAGCGCCCCGGAAATTCCGGGGCGCTCTTTTATTGTCAGTATTGGTCGTCGCGCGCGGCGGCGGCCGGCGGCGTGTAACCGGCGGGCGGTGAATCCGCGGTGATTTCGGCCGGCGGCGGTGAATCGTAAGCAGGCTCTGGCTGCGTCTCTGCCGGCAGATTCGCGGACTTGGCGGCTTCCGCCTTTGCACCGAGCGCACTGTTGCCGAAGCGCGGCGTTGGCTTGACCGGCGACGGACCTTCGGCCGGCAAGGGCGGCGCACTCAGCACCGAACGGCGTGGGCTTGGCGGCTGCGGGATCGCCACTTCAGGCTCGGCTTTGGCTTTCGGCTTCGACATGTCGATGTGGCGGACGACGCGCTTTTCTTGCTGCTTTTCCTGGCGCGGCTTTACCGTCGTTTCGACGCGGCGTGGCAGCTCGATATAAGGCTTGGGTTCGGCACGTTTAGATTCAAGATTTGGCGCCCAGCGCGGCGTGGTGCGGACCGGCGGTGGCGCGATATCGTCATCCTCGGTGACTTTGCGGTCGACGCTGGCGCGGCTGCTGCCGCGATCACCTGCTCTATTATCTGCTTGCGGAACAACGATGATGCGCGGACCACGCTCGTAGTTCAGCACTTGCGCAAGAACGACCGGCGCGCTCTCCGGCTCGGATTCCGCCGCTTTCGCCTCGCTGACGACGGGACTTTCACTTTTCAAACCGGTGGCGACGAACGACAGGGTGGCGGCAAGCGCCGCACCCGCAAGGCCGATCGTCAGCGCCTTTTTCATCGTCGTGGCCGCGCCTGCTAGCGTTTCGCGATGAAGCGGATGATGTGGTCGAGCGAAATCTGCCCGGGGCCGCACGAGATCAGCACCATGAGGATCGCGGCCCAATAGGCATGCGTGGTCCAGAGCGCTTCCGGCATAATGAAGAACATCAGCGCGGTCAGGCCGAGCAGGCCGAGCGCTGCAAAGCGCGAGGCGAAACCAAGCACCAGCATGACCGGTAGGATGAATTCGGCGTAGCCCACGGCATAAGCGGCGATGACCGGAGACACCGGCAGCGCGGCGAACTTGTTCATGAACAGACCGATGGTTCCGGGCGCGACATCGACCGGCACCAGCATCGAGAAATTGAAGGCTTTCAGGCTGAAGCCTTGCAGGCTGAAGTTCTGCACCGGATCCGGCAGGCTGACCGGCACGCCGATGATCTTGGTCTGACCGTCGAGGAAAAAAACCCGCGCCATGACAAGGCGCAGGGCCAGCGCGACCAATGCGTAGGGCACGAAGGCACAGGCCGAAATAAAGCTGTCGACCGTCAGACCGATGATCGAGCGCGAGCGGCGGGCCCGGTCATGGGCGCGCTGCGCGATCTTGGCCGAGGTGGCGAGCGCCGCGGCAACCGCGGGCGACGGCCGCATGATCGAATTCGTTGGCAGGTCCATGACCGGAGTCAGGGAGGTCAGACGTTCGGCAAGGCGCGCCATGGCCGCTTCGCCCGATCCCAACTCGGCCGGACGGTGCAAGGTGTTGACGTCGCTCATAGTGCCGCTCCGAAATTCAGAATTTCTGCACCATAGCGGCCGCACCCCGGCTCGCGTCCAAAACCCCTCGGCACGGTTAGAATCCACGGTTAAACAGTTAATCGGCTAAGGACTTTGATCCCGGCACCCACGCAACGGTATTGCGCGTTAGCCCCTCCCGTGGTCCCCTTCTTGCTTGGCTGGGAACCACAGCCGCAACAAAAGGTCCGGCTGGAGCGATTCCAGCGTGGACCAGCCTTGTGTGGCGGTGCAAAATTTGGCATGGTCCATTAGGACAGCAATGCTGTCCTAATGCGGTGCTGCCGGTTCGGCAGGCACGGTAGCGGGGCGAGGCAGGTTCCGGACAAGCATCGGGCACGCCTACCCTTTTCGGGATCGGTTAAACGTCGACCGGAGCGTCTTTGCGCTGCGGTCAAAGTGAGTACGCCGGCGGCTTTAAGGGCCATTGGCGAGGGTGGACAAAAATGAGCCAGCGCAAGAACGGACAAGGGCCAATCGAACGTGCAGCGAGCGCGACCAAACGCGCCGAGGCTCCGTTTGTAGGTTCGACCGTCGATCCGGGCGTGCCGCCCGCGCAGGGTCTCTACGATCCCGCGCTCGACAAAGATTCCTGCGGCGTTGGCTTCATCGCCGACATCAAGGGCCGCAAATCGCACCAGATCGTCAAAGACGGCCTTCGCATTCTCTGTAACCTGGAACACCGCGGCGCCACCGGCGCAGATCCGCGCATGGGCGACGGCGCCGGCATCCTGGTGCAGATCCCGCACAAGTTTTTCGCCAAGGAAGCCAAGCGTCTCGGCTTCACGCTGCCCGAGCCCGGCGGATACGCTGTGGCGCAATTGTTCATGCCGACCGACAAGAATTGGCGTGAAATCATCCGCGACATCTACGAGGAGATCATCACCCGCGAGGGCATGACGCTGCTCGGCTGGCGCGACGTGCCGAAGGACAACACTTCGCTGGGTGAATCGGTCAAGCCGACCGAGCCGTTCCACACGCAGGCCTTCATCGGCAAGGGCAACAAGAAGTTTACCGAAGACGAGTTTGAGCGCCGGCTCTACGTCCTGCGCAAGACGATCTCGAACGCGATCTATCGCCGCCGCGAGCGCCGTTCGTCGGGCTATTATCCAGTGTCGATCTCGTGCCGCACCGTCATCTACAAGGGCATGTTCCTCGCCGACCAGCTCGGCAGCTACTATCCCGATCTGCACGACGAGGACTTCGAAAGCGCCATCGCGATGGTGCACCAGCGTTTCTCGACCAACACCTTCCCGACCTGGTCGCTGGCGCATCCGTACCGCTATCTTGCGCATAACGGCGAAATCAACACGCTGCGCGGCAACAACAACTGGATGGCGGCACGGCAGGCATCGGTATCGTCGCCGCTGTTCGGCGCCGATATCAGCAAGCTGTGGCCGATTTCGTACGAAGGCCAGTCCGACACCGCGTGCTTCGACAACGCGCTCGAATTCCTGGTGCAGGGTGGCTACTCGCTCGCCCATGCCATGATGATGATGGTGCCGGAAGCCTGGGCGGGCAATCCGCTCATGAACGAAGAGCGCCGCGCGTTCTACGAATACAACGCCGCGCTGATGGAGCCGTGGGACGGCCCGGCCGCGCTCGCCTTTACCAACGGACGCCAGATTGGCGCGACGCTCGACCGCAACGGCCTGCGTCCGGCGCGCTATCTGCTGACGCGCGACGACCGCATCATCATGGCGTCGGAAATGGGCGTGCTGCCGATTCCGGAAAAGGACATCATCAAGAAGTGGCGCCTGCAGCCGGGCAAGATGCTCCTCGTCGATCTCGACGAAGGCCGCCTCATTCCCGACGAGGAATTGAAGGCGACGCTAGCCAGGAGCCATCCTTACCGCGAGTGGCTGCAGCGCACGCAGATCGTGCTCGAAGAACTTCCATACGCTACCGAACACGCTCCGCTCTCCAACCTGCCTCTGCTCGATCGCCAGCAGGCGTTCGGTTACACGCAGGAAGACGTCAAGATTCTGATGACACCGATGGGCACCACCGGCGAGGAAGCCATCGGCTCGATGGGCACCGATACGCCGATCTCGGCTTTGTCGGACAAGCCGAAGCCCCTGTTCACCTATTTCAAGCAGAACTTCGCACAGGTCACCAACCCGCCGATCGATCCGATCCGCGAAGAACTGGTGATGAGCCTGGTTTCGATCATCGGCCCACGGCCGAACCTGCTCGACCACGAGGGCATGTCGAACACCAAGCGCCTCGAAGTGCGCCAGCCGATCCTCACCAACGAGGACTTGGAGAAGATCCGCGCCATCTCTGAGATGACGGGCGATCATTTCCAGTCGAAGACCTTCGACATCACCTACCCGGCCGAACACGGCGCCTCGGGTATGGGTTTTGCCATCGAGGAACTTTGCCTGCGCGCCGAAGAAGAAGTACGCAAGAAGTGCAACATCATCATCCTGTCCGACCGCAAGGCCGGCGCCGACCGCATTCCGATCCCGGCGCTGCTCGCTTGCGCCGCCGTGCATCATCATCTGATCCGCGCCGGCCTGCGCACCTCGGTCGGCCTCGTCGTGGAGACCGGTGAGCCGCGCGAAGTCCATCACTTCGCCTGTCTGGCCGGTTATGGCGCGGAAGCGATCAACCCGTACCTCGCCTTCGAGACGCTGACGGCGATGAAGGACTCGCTGCCGGGCAAGCCGACCGACGACAAGGAAATCATCAAGAAGTACATCAAGGCGGTCGGCAAAGGCCTGCTCAAGGTCATGTCGAAGATGGGCATCTCGACTTACCAGTCGTACTGCGGCGCGCAGATTTTCGACGCGGTCGGCCTGCGTCAGGAATTCGTCGACACTTACTTCACCGGAACGCACACGCGTATCGAAGGCGTCGGCCTTGCCGAAATCGCCGAGGAGAGCATGCGCCGTCACAGCTCGGCATTTGGCGATGCCCCGATCTACAAGTCGATGCTGGACGTCGGCGGCGATTACGCTGTGCGCGTACGCGGCGAAGACCACGTCTGGACCGCCGAGACGGTGTCGCGGCTACAGCATGCGGTGCGCGGCAACTCGCAGGATCACTACCGCGCCTTCGCCAAGATCGTGAACGATCAGAACGAACGGCTGCTGACCATCCGCGGCCTATTCAACATCAAGACCGCGCACGATGTCGGCCGTAAGCCGGTGCCGCTCGATGAAGTCGAACCGGCAAAGAGCATCGTCAAGCGCTTCTCGACCGGCGCCATGTCCTACGGCTCGATCTCGCGCGAGGCGCACACCACGCTCGCCATCGCGATGAACCGTATCGGCGGCAAGTCGAACACCGGCGAAGGCGGCGAAGAGAGCGACCGCTTCAAACCCATGCCGAACGGCGACAGCATGCGCTCGGCCATCAAGCAGGTGGCGTCGGGACGGTTTGGCGTCACCACCGAGTATCTCGTCAACTCGGACATGATGCAGATCAAGATGGCGCAGGGCGCCAAGCCCGGCGAAGGCGGCCAGTTACCCGGCCACAAGGTCGACAAGACCATTGCGGCGGTGCGCTATTCGACGCCCGGCGTCGGCCTGATCTCGCCGCCGCCACATCACGACATCTATTCGATCGAGGATCTAGCGCAGCTCATCTACGACCTGAAGAACGTCAACCCGACGGGCGACGTGTCGGTCAAGCTCGTGTCGGAAGTCGGTGTCGGCACCGTTGCCGCCGGTGTTTCCAAGGCACGCGCCGACCATGTGACGATCTCAGGCTTCGAAGGCGGCACCGGCGCCTCCCCACTCACTTCGCTCAAGCATGCCGGCTCCCCGTGGGAAATCGGCCTGGCCGAAACGCACCAGACCCTGGTCGCCAACAAGCTGCGCGGCCGCATCGCTGTGCAAGTCGACGGCGGTGTCCGCACCGGCCGTGACGTCGTGGTCGGCGCGATGCTGGGCGCCGATGAATTCGGCTTCGCCACCGCGCCGCTGATCGCGGCTGGCTGCATCATGATGCGCAAGTGCCACCTCAACACCTGTCCGGTTGGTGTCGCCACCCAGGACCCGATGCTGCGCAAGCGCTTCAAGGGCCAGCCCGAGCACGTCATCAATTACTTCTTCTTCGTCGCAGAGGAAGTCCGCGAGATCATGGCCGAGCTGGGCTACCGCACCTTCAACGAGATGGTTGGCCAGATGGGCATGCTCGACCAGCGCCGCATGGTGGAGCACTGGAAGGCCAAGGGCCTGGACTTCTCCAGGATGTTCCAACTGCCGAAGACCGAAACCGCGATCTTCCATTGCGAGACACAGGATCATCACCTCGAGAAGGTCCTCGACCGCAAGCTGATTGCGGAAGCGCAAGCGGCGCTCGACCGCGGCGCGCCGGTGCGCCTGCAGACCCAGATCAACAGCGTCAACCGTTCCGCCGGTGCCATGCTGTCGGGCGAGGTCGCCAAGCGTTACGGCCATGAGGGCCTGCCGGACGGCACCATCCATGTGCGCCTCAATGGCACCGCCGGGCAGAGCTTCGGCGCCTGGCTGGCGCATGGCGTCACTTTCGAGCTCGAAGGCGAGGCCAACGACTATGTCGGCAAGGGCTTGTCGGGCGGCCGCATTATCATCCGTCCGCCCGCCGATAGCGGCATCGTGCCGGAAGAATCCATCATTGTCGGCAATACCGTGATGTACGGCGCTATCGCCGGTGAGTGCTATTTCCGCGGCATCGCTGGCGAACGCTTCGCCGTGCGCAACTCGGGCGCCACCGTCGTGGTGGAAGGAACCGGCGACCACGGCTGCGAATACATGACCGGCGGCGTCGTCGTCGTGCTCGGCCAGACCGGGCGCAACTTCGCGGCCGGTATGTCGGGCGGCATTGCCTACGTCCTCGACGAGGACGGCACCTTCGAGTCCCACTGCAACATGGCGATGGTCGAGCTCGAGCCGGTGCCGGAAGAGGAAGCCGTTGCCGAGAAGGAATTCGGCACCGAACTCGAAACCAGCGGCCGCGTCGACATCATGGACGACTTGACCAATGGCGATGCCGAGCGGCTATACGCATTGATCTCCAATCACGCGCGCTATACCAATTCCAAACGTGCGGCCGGGATCCTGGCCGACTGGAAGCGTTATCGTCCTTTGTTCAAGAAAGTGATGCCGGTCGAATACCGCCGTGCGCTTCTTGAGATGGCCAAGGAAAAGGCCGCCCCCATGCAGGCGGCGGAGTAGTATGGGTAAGGTCACCGGGTTTCTAGAATTCGAACGTCACGATCGCAAATACGCTCCGGTCGACGAGCGTATCAAGCATTACCGTGAGTTCGTTATCCCGCTTCCGGAAGAGGAAGTTCGCGAGCAGGCGTCGCGCTGCATGGATTGCGGCGTGCCCTATTGCCACGGCACCAGCCGACTGACCGGTCAGCCGACCGGCTGCCCGGTCAACAACCAGATTCCGGACTGGAACGATCTGGTCTATCGCGGCACCTGGGACGAAGCCGCGCGCAACCTGCACTCGACCAACAATTTCCCGGAAGTGACCGGCCGCGTCTGTCCGGCGCCGTGCGAAGCGTCCTGCACGCTCAACATCGACGAAAATCCAGTCACCATCAAAACCATCGAGTGCGAGATCGCCGACCGCGCCATCGCGCAGGGCTTGAAGCCCGAGGTCACCGCACACAAGACCGGCAAGAAGGTCGCCGTGGTCGGCTCAGGCCCCGCGGGCCTCGCCGCTGCGCAACAGCTCGCGCGTGCCGGTCACGATGTTCATGTCTACGAGCGCTGGGCCAAGGCCGGGGGCCTGCTCCGCTACGGCATTCCCGACTTCAAGATGGAAAAGGTGCACATCGACCGCCGCGTGGCGCAGATGGAAGCGGAAGGCGTGACGTTCCATTACGGCGCCGATGTCGGCGTCACTCTGCCCGTCGAAAAGCTGGTGAAAGAGCACGACGCCGTCGTGCTGTCCGGCGGCTCCGAAAAGGGCCGCGACCTGCCGATCCCGGGCCGCGATCTCAAGGGCATCCACTTCGCGATGGATTTCCTGCCGCAACAGAACCGCCGCGTCGGCAACGAGCCGCTCGGCAATGTCGAGCCGATCCTCGCTACCGGCAAGAAGGTCGTCGTGATCGGCGGTGGCGATACCGGCTCCGACTGCATCGGTACCTCGATCCGCCAGGGCGCGGTATCGGTGACCAATTTCGAGATCATGCCGCAGCCGCCCGAGCACGAGAACAAGCAACTGACCTGGCCGAACTGGCCGCTCAAGATGCGCACCTCGTCGAGCCATCAGGAAGGCGCCGAGCGCGACTTCGCCGTGGCGACGCAGAAGTTCACCGGCGAGAACGGCCAGGTGAAGGTGCTGCACTGCGCCCGCATCGACGACAAATTCAAGCCGATCCCGGGCACCGAGTTCGAAATCGAAGCTGACCTCGTGCTGCTGGCGATGGGCTTTGTGCATCCGCTGCACGACGGCATGGTCAAGTCGCTCGGCGTTGCGCTCGATGCGCGCGGCAATATCAGCGCCAACACCGATGCCTACGTCACTTCGGTGCCGAAGGTGTTCGCCGCCGGCGACATGCGCCGCGGCCAGTCGCTGGTGGTGTGGGCGATCCGCGAAGGCCGCCAGTGCGCCCACGCGGTCGACAAATTCCTGATGGGATCGACGACGCTGCCGCGCTGACGCGGCAGCTCGATTACCTGAACAATCCGCCGAACGGATCTGACGGCCGCTGCTGCACGGGCTGCGGCGGGCGTGGCGCAACCTGGGCTTGGCGTGGAGCCGGTTTCTTTTTCTCGGCAGTTTTGACTGGCGGCGCGGCCTTCGGACCTGGCTTCTTCTGCACGACCTCCGGCTCGGTATAAGCGCTGGCCGCCGGGGCCGAAGCGGGCGTGACAGCACTCATCGCACCAGTGCGTGCCGCGGCCGGTGCCACTGGCGGCGCAACGGCGTCTCCGCTCTGACGCCAGGCGAAATCGTCGGCGCGGCCGGACGGCGCCGCGACTGGTTCACCCTTGACCAGAACCTGCGTGGCGATGGCGTCGCCTCGCGCAACAGGACTGCCGCCGCCGAGCAATTCCTCAGACGCGCCGGGCACCAGCGTAAGCGGCACAACGGGACCGGCCAGCGGCCGCACAGCGGATTGGCCATCCGCAGGTACAGGTCCCGTCGGACCGGACGGCAGCGAAACCAGTGAGCGGTTGTTCATGTACCGGCGGATTTCACGCTCGGCGTAATGCGCCAGCTTGCGCGCGCCATATTTGGTGAAATAGACGCCGTCGGCCGAACGCAGCCGGCGAACCTGGCCCTCGTAGTCCGGACCGTTGGTCGTGAACTTGCCGCTCTCGTCGACAAAGCCATCCCACACGTCGATATAGACGGCGCCGGCCTTCTCGGCGCGGGCGCGATAGAGATCGTTGAGATAGACGGCATCGGCGGTCGAGCGCGTGCCCTTGATCGACGGCAGGCCGACCCAGAATACCGGCACGCCTTTGCTCTTGAGCGCGGCGAGGGTGTCGTCGATGCGGCGCGAATAAACTTGCGCCCATTGCTCGGTGCGGAATTCGATGACGCCGCTGACACGCTTGCCGCGCTCGGGCGCAATGATCGCGGGCTGGTCGGCTTCTTCCGGATCCTTGTCGGCTTCGGCGTCCTTGGTCGCCTGCGCAGTCTTGTCGGCTTCGTCCAACTTATCGGCAGCCGGCTTGTCAGTGACGGGCTTGTCAGTCGCAGGCTTTTCGGCTGCGGGCTTGTCGGAAGGAGCCGTGGCCGCCGGTGTCTGCGCGGCGTTTTTCTTCTCGGCCTCTTTCTTCTCCGCTTCTTTTTTCTCGGCTTCCTTCTTGGCCGCTTCTCGCGCGAGATCGCGCAAGTTGATGTTATCGCGGTCGCCGACGCCGATCATCATGACGACGTAACTCGGCTTCTCCGGCACCAGCAAATCCCTGGCGACGTGCCACCAGTCGAGATCGCCTTTGACATCGTAACGGATGAGACCCGAGCGCTGCCGGTTCTTGCGGATGATGCCGATTTCCGGCGCATCGCCGAAGGCTTCTTCGAGACCATAGGCCAGCCAGTCGGCCATACCGTCGCCCATCACCACGATCGAGGTGGTCGGCGGGACTTCGCCCTTCTCGACCTTGCGCGCGGCAGGCGCGCGCGAACTGTCGCCGCCTCCACTGCTGCCGCCTTGATAGGATGGACGACGCTCGGGCTCTTCAAACGTATCGCGGCGCTGCGACGGACCACCGAACAGACTGTCGAAGAATCCGCCAGAACGCTGCGGACGTTGCCGGACACGGTCCTCACCAAAAAACTGCGCCTGCGCCGGTTCGATCAGGGCCACATTGACGGCGGCGAATGTTGCGCATTCCGCGATCGCGAGAACGACCGCGCCCAGAAGCCATCGCCTGCCAAAGTGCTTGCCCAATTGCCTGACCAAATTCATGCCGATCATGCGTTCAATTCTACAATAAAAAGTGGGCTACGGCCCTACGCAAAGGCCAATAGCACGCAAAAAATGTCAACTCGAAGATGGCCGGGGGTATTATCGTTAACGGGCCTACCGCGTCCGCAATTGTTCCAGCACCACCGCGGAAGCAAAGCCGTCCGGAATTTGCCCGGCCTTGGCCTGGAAATCGCGGATGGCCGAGCGGGTCCGGAAACCGAGATGGCCGTCCGGCTCGCCGAGGTCGTAGCCATGCTGCACCAGCAATTGCTGCAGCTCCAGCCGTTCGTCGCGCGTCAGCACGCGTTCGTAACGCGGCCATTCCTGGACGAAGCGGTCGCCGCCGCGCAGCCGGTCGGCCAGATGGCCGATGGCCAGCGCATAGGCTTCGGCCGGATTGTATTTCATGATGGCATTGAAGTTCGCCATCAT
>DASYCM010000178.1:0-2215 GCA_036500165.1 Pseudolabrys sp. | reverse complement strand
ATTCCGGATCGGTGAAATTGCCCTGGTAGCAATAGGGCGCACCGAAATCTTCGCCGGTCTTGGTGATGCGGTTCAACTCATCTTCTGGAACGTCCTCCGACGCCCAGTCGCGGCCGTTGTCAGAGAAGTAGAGCTGCTTGTTGACCGGATTCCAGTCGAAACCGACCGTGTTGCGCACACCGAGCGCGACATCGACGCGGTTCTTGCCATCAAGATCGATGCGGCGGATCTGGCCGTGATCCTTGTCGTGCAGCACATTGTTGCCGGGCTGCCCGACGGGAACGTACAGCTTGTTATCCGGCCCAATGCCGATGAACTTCCAGCCGTGCGCCTCGTCCTTCGGCAGATCGGTGTAGATCACCGTCGGCTTGTTGACCTTGTCGAGGTTGGCTTCGACGTTCTCGATCTTGGAGATCTGCGACAGCTCGGCGATGTAAAGCGTACCATTGTGGATCGCGAGACCGTTCGGACGATAGAGACCTTCGGCGATGACCTTGTTCTCGGTCTTGCCGTCGTTCTTGACGATGGCGGTGACCTTGTTGCCGAGACGTGTGCCGACGAACACGGTGCCTTTTTCGCCGATGCGCAACGAACGCGCATTGGCGATGCCGCTTGAATAAACCTCGATGTTAAAGCCGGGCGGCAGCTTGAGCTGCGCGGTGGGCAGTTTGTCGGCGGCGGCCGGCAACGGCGGCCCGGCAACCGGCGCGAGCTTCGACGCCGCTTCATTGCCATCAGGACGGCCGATCAGCGGCGAACCCGGCGGCAGCGGCGCGGGCGCGGCGGCAGGAGCCGCGGCGGGCGCAGACGGCGCTTGAGCAAAAACGGGGGCGGCCAGAAAAAGGCCGGCGATCGTACCGGCGAGCAAAACGCCGCGCCGTGCGGTGGCAGACTGAATCATCGAACACCTCCCTGATGCGGAGGCGTCTGTTCGCCGCGACGGATCGAGATTACGCCCCGGCGAGCGCGCCTCCATCGGCTGCAAGTGTCCAACTTTCAATCGGCAGATGCAAACTATTGATGACGGTAGTCGTAGCCGGCATCATCCCGCACTGCGGCAAGCTCAGTGACCAGCGCGTGCTGCGGCGACAAATGGCAGACCGGATCGGCAGCGCGCGCGTCACCCGCGATTAGGAAGGCCTGGCAGCGGCAGCCGCCGAAATCCTTTTCCTTCATCGCGCAGCTTTTGCAGGGCTCCTGCATCCAGTCGCTGCCACGGAACGCCATAAATGCGGGTGACGATCGCCATATCTCGTTTAGTGAATGTTCACGCACATTCCAGAATTCGAGACCGGGAATGACCTCGGCGGCGTGGCACGGCAGCACCTTGCCGGACGGCGTGACGTTGAGCGACCGCCTGCCCCAGCCGCCGACACAAGGTTTCGGGAAGCGCGCGTAGTAATCCGGCACGACGGCGTCGATGACGATGCGGCCGTGATGCCTGGCGCGCAGCCTCTCTACCTCGCCCACCGCCCATTCGACCTGCTCGCGCGATGGCATCAGCGCCGCGCGGTTTTTCAAGGCCCAGCCGTAATACTGCACATGGGCGATCTCGACGCGTCCGGCGCCAAGCGCCAGCGCCATACCCACCATCGCCTCGATGCGGCCGATATTGGCGCGATGCACGACGATGTTGACGGTCAGCGGCAGCCCGAGTTGCACGACTTCGGCGGCCAGCGCATTCTTGCGGGCGAAGGCGCCCTTGTAGCCAGCGATGTTGTCGGCGGACGTCTGCTCGCTGTCCTGAATTGAAATCTGCACGTGATCGAGCCCGGCATCGGCCAGCGCGTTCAATCCGTGCGGCGTCAGGCCAACGCCCGACGTGATGAGGTTGCTGTAGAGCCCGCCATCGCGCGCGGCAGCCACGATCTCTTTCAAATCGCGCCGCGCCGCCGGTTCGCCGCCGGACAAATGCACGTGAAGAACACCGAGCGACGCCGCTTCGCGAAACACCCGCGCCCAGGCCGCGGTGTCGAGTTCGCCCGCGCGGTTGTCGAGCGCGAGCGGGTTCGAACAATAAGGACAGCCGAGCGGGCAACGGTGCGTCAATTCGGCGAGCAGGCCGAGCGGTGCCGGCAGTGCGGCGGCGACGTTCACGACAACTCCAGGAGCTTCTTATCGGCCAGACCGCCGATCAGATTCACAACGTCATCGTGAATACGTTCACGCGGCGCTTTGAAGGCCGCGGCAAGATCGTCGACGATCTGCTCGAGCG
>DASYCM010000177.1:0-9991 GCA_036500165.1 Pseudolabrys sp. | reverse complement strand
GTCAAAGAGGCTCTTTTCTATATGGCGAATCGGCCGACCCGCTTCTGGCAAGCGGCGGAATCGCGGGGTTCTAAAGACATCCCGCGTGGCCAGGGTTGTCGGCTTGTTAGAGAAACGGAAGAGGCGGGGCGAAATTCAGTTTGAAGTTCGTGCACGCAGCCCACAAACCCAAGATCGGGTTTTTCATCCGCAACGGTCATATGACAGGTGGACGTGGTCTTTTCAAGGCAAGTTTCATCTCTATAGCCCCGGATGATGAATAAAGAGGGTGGTTTCGTCCCCCCTCGTCCCCCAATGGACAAGTTGGGCAAGATCGGAGAAGGTCTGCCACCAAAAGCCCGGCTAAAGGGCGCGTTAGGGAGTTGTTTTGATGCCATTTTCCGGGGCCTCCCAGGCTCTTTCCCGCTTTACCGTCCTCGACCTCACCCGTGTCCGTTCCGGGCCGACCTGCGTCCGCCAGCTCGGCGACTGGGGCGCCAACATCATCAAGATTGAGGCTCCACCGCATCTCTCGGAGGGCGAAGGCCCGGGCGGGCCGCGCGATGGGTCCGATTTCCAGAACCTGCAGCGCAACAAGCGCGGCATGACGCTCGACCTGAAGTCGCCGGAGGGAATCGCGGCGTTCAGGCGTCTGGTGGCGAAGGCCGACGTGGTCGTCGAGAATTTTCGTCCCGACGTGAAGGACCGTCTCGGCATCAATTACGAAGACCTGAAGAAGATCAACAAAGGCATCGTCCTCGGCAGCATCTCCGGCTTCGGTCAGGACGGTCCCTATGCCAAGCGTCCGGGCTTCGACCAGATCGCGCAGGGCATGGGCGGCCTGATGTCGATTACCGGCACGCCGGGCCAAGGTCCGATGCGCGTCGGTATTCCGATCGCCGATCTCACCGCCGGTCTGTTCTGCGCGCTGGGTATTCTGACGGCGCTGCTCGAGCGCGACGTCTCCGGCGAAGGCCAGTGGGTGTCGACCTCGCTGCTACAGGCGCAGATTTTCATGCTCGACTTTCAGGCTTCGCGCTTTCTCACCGAGGGCCAGGTGGCGAAGCAGGCCGGCAACAATCATCCGACCTCGATCCCGACCGGCGTGTTCAAGACCAAAGACGGCTTTTTGAATATCGCGGTCACCGGAACGGTGATCTGGGAGCGTTTCTGCAACGCGGTCGAGCACCCTGAGTGGATAACCACGCCCGACTACAAGAACAGCAAACTGCGCTCGCAAAACCGCGATGCGCTCAATGCGGACATCGACAAAACCACTGCGACCAAGGCGAGCGCGGAGTGGGTTGAGATTTTCAATAAAGTCGGCGTTCCTTGTGGCCCGATCTATTCGATCGACCAGACGTTCGCCGATCCTCAGGTCCAGCATCTCGGCATGGCCGTGGAATCCGCGCGCTCGGATGGCAGCAGGCTTGGCCTCGTCGGTCAGCCGTTCAAGCTGTCGCGTACGCCGAGCAAAATCGCGCAGCGTCCGCCAGACCTTGGTGAGCACACGGACGAGATCTTCAAGGAATTCGGCTTCACCGACAGTGAAATCGCAGCTTTGCATCAAGCCAAGGCGGTCTGAATTCTAGACCGCTCACAGGACGTAATCACATGAACATCATGACCAAGACCGACAAGATGCTGTCCCGCAAGGAAGGCGGCGTCGGCTATCTGACCTTCAACAATCCTGAGCGGCACAACGCGGTGTCGCTGGAAATGTGGGAGGCCGCGTCCGGCTATCTCGAGGAGTTCAAGAACGACAAGAATATTCGCGTCGTCGTGGTGCACGGCGCCGGCGGCAAGGCTTTCGTGTCGGGCGCCGACATTTCCAAGTTCGAGAGCGAACGCTCCAGCAAGGAAGCCGTCGACCGCTACAATATCGCCGTCGATGCCGCCAACACCGCGTTCTATGAATTCCCGAAGCCGACCATCGCCATGATCCAGGGCTACTGCATCGGCGGCGGCGTCGGCCTGGCGCTGTGCTGCGACATGCGTATCTGCTCGGATAATTCAAAGTTCGGCGTGCCGGCCGCCAAGCTCGGCCTCGGCTACGCCTTCAAGGGCATCAAGAAGCTGGTCGATGTCGTCGGACCGTCTTTCGCGAAAGAAATATTCTACACCGCGCGTCAGTTCACCGCCGCCGAAGCCGTGACAATGGGGTTGGTCAACCGTTCGCTGCCGATCGAGGAACTCGAAAGTTACGTCAAGAACTATGCCGAGACGATCAGCGGCAATGCGCCGCTCACGGTGGATGCGGTCAAGTTCATCGTCGGCGAGACGGTAAAGCCAAGCGCCGAGCGCGACCTGAAAAAGTGTGCCGCCCTCGTGGATGCCTGCTTCGCCAGCGACGACTATAAAGAAGGCCGCAAGGCTTTCATGGAAAAGCGCAAGCCAGCGTTCAAGGGCGCGTAAACGCCTGAAGGCCAGCGCACAAAGATTGTGCGCTGGCGATTTGAGATAATCGCGCCGTTCGCGGTGTTGATGTGCTACACGACCGCCATAAAAGCCGCAGTTAAGCGGCAAGGCGAGGGACGAAGGGGAGGATTCGCGTGGCTTCCGTTGAGTTGAAGGGCCTGACCAAGAAGTATGGCCCGCTGGCCGTTGTCGACGATGTGTCGTTGCATATCGAGCACGGCAATCTGGTTTGTCTGCTGGGGCCTTCGGGCTGCGGCAAGACCACCACGCTCCGCCTCATCGCTGGCTTCGTCGAGCCGACCAAGGGCGAAATCCTGGTCGGCGGCAAGCTGATCTCGTCGCCGGCCGCGACCGTGCCGCCCGAGCGGCGCAACATGTCGATGATCTTCCAGAGCTACGCGCTGTGGCCGCATATGACGGTGGCCGAGAACATCATGTACGGCCTCAAGCTGCGCAAGTTGCCGCGCGATGTCATCGCCAAGAAGCTCGACGCCATTCTCGGTACCACCAAGCTCGCGCCGCTCGCTCAGCGCTATCCGGGCGAACTGTCCGGTGGCCAGCAGCAGCGCGTGGCGCTCGCCCGCGCTCTTATTGTTGAGCCCGAAACCCTGTTGCTCGACGAGCCTTTGTCCAACCTCGACGCCAATCTGCGCGAGGAAATGCGCTTCGAGGTGCGCCGTCTGCACGATGCCTATCGCTACACCACCGTGTATGTGACGCATGACCAGTCCGAGGCGATGACCACGGCCGACCTGATCTGCGTCATGAATGGCGGCAAGATCGAGCAGGCCGGCTCGCCGGAGGAAATCTACGACCGGCCGCGTTCGGAGTTCGTCGCGCGCTTTATCGGTTCCAGCAACGTGCTCAAGGGCAAGGGCATGGATGGCAACCGCGTCGAATTTTCCGGCGTCGTCTTGCAGTGCACGGGCGAGAAAGTAACGCCGGGCGCCGCCACCGCCGTGTCGGTCCGCCCGCACGACGTTACGCTGCACGCCTCACAGCCGTCGCAGACCGAGAACGTCGTGCCGGCGACCGTTGTGCGGCAGGTCTTTCTTGGCGGCAGCCGCGATTATATGGTCGAGACCAAGGACGGCACGCAACTGCGCACCGCGACGCCTGCGGAAACCAACATTCCGCAGGGCAGCACCGTCTGGCTGCACATGCCGCCGGCGAGGTGCCGCGCGCTGCTCGGATAAGGACGGCCAAGAAGCAATAAGAGACAACAAAAACAAGAAGCTGCTCCAAAGAGAAACGAAGATTTCGCGGGGGCGAAGGAAACAAGGCCAAAAAGCAGGCCAAGGAGGATGAGGCGATGAAGGGCACACCAATTTCACGCCGCGGCGTTTTGATCGGTTCGAGCGCGCTGGCCGTGGGCGCGACGTTTTCCACCCGCGTGCTGTCGGCGGCGCCGCCGGCAACCGCGGTGACGCCGCAACTGATCGAAGCGGCGAGAAAGGAAGGCAAGGTCGTCTGGTATACGTCGATTGATCTGCCGATCGCCGAGAAAGTCGGCAAGGCGTTCGAGGCGAAGTATCCCGGCATCGCGGTGCGCGTTGAGCGTTCCGGCGCCGAGCGTGTGTTTCAGCGGCTCGGCCAGGAATACGCCAGCAAGATTTACGCCTGTGACGTGGTCAACTCGTCGGACGCTTCGCACTCCATCGTGTGGAAGAAGGCCAATCTGCTCGAAGCCTTCGTTCCGGAAGACGTCGCCAAGTTCTATCCGGAGGCGCACAAAGACGTGGACGGCATGTTCGCCAGCTTCCGGGTCTCGCTCTGCATCATCGCCTACAACACCAATCTGGTAAAAAAGGAAGATGCGCCAAAGAGTTTCGCCGACCTGCTCGATCCGAAATGGAAGGGCAAGATGGTCAAAGCGCATCCGGGATACAGCGGCACCATCATGACCGCGACCTTCCAGATGGCGCGCGACCTCGGCTGGGGTTACTTCGAAAAGCTCGCGGCGCAGAGCGTTATGCAGGTGCAATCGTCGGCCGATCCGCCGAAGCGCCTCGCGATCGGCGAGCGCGCGGTAATGGCCGACGGCAACGAGTACAACATCTTCGAAATGGGCGAGAAGGGCGTGCCTGTCGCGCCAGTCTACGCCACGGAAGGTTCACCGCTGATCGTGGGCCCCAGCTCCGTGTTCAAACAGGCGCCGAACCCGAATGCCGCAAAGCTGTTCACGGCTTTCAGCTTCATGCCGGAATGCCAGCAGCTCATCATCGACCAGGGCGGCCTGCGCTCGGTGCATCCGCAGGCCAAGGACAAGGCCGGCCGTACGCCGTTCAAGGACGTCAAGGTGATGAAGGACGATCCGGCCGGCGTCGAAGCGGCCAGCGACGAGATCAAGCAGAAGTACAGCAAGATCTTCAAAGTCTAGGAGGCGGCTATGAAAAAAACGAAAATTAGCCGGCGTCATATCCTCAAGGGCTCGGCCGCGCTCGCGGCCGGGGCCATGTTCGCTCAGCCGGTGCGCGCCGCGGCGCCGCCGGCGGAGGCGATAACACCAGCGCTGATCGAGGCCGCCAAGAAAGAAGGCAAGGTCATCTTCTATACAGCGATGGACCTGCAGTTCGCCGAGCGTCTTGGCCGCTCGTTCGAGCAGAAATATCCGGGCATCTCGGCGCGCGTCGAGCGGTCCGGCGCCGAGCGCGTGTTCCAGCGCATCGGCCAGGAATATGCCAGCAACATCCACTCGGTCGACGTCGTGAATACGTCCGATCAGGCGCACGTGATCCTGTGGAAGCGGAACGGCTGGCTCGCGCAATACATCCCCGAGGAAGTCGCCAAGTTCTACGACAAGAAATTCTACGACCCCGAGGGCTTTGAACTGGTGACGCGCGTGCTGGTGTCGCCGTTCGGTATCAACACCAGTCTGGTGAAGATGGACGATGCGCCGAAGAGCTTTGCCGATCTGCTCGATCCGAAATGGAAGGGCAAGATGGTCAAGGCGCATCCCGCCTATAGCGGCACGATCATGAACTCGACCTATCAAACCGCGCAGGTGATGGGTTGGGGCTATTTCGAGAAGCTGGCCAAGCAGGACATCATGCAGGTGCAATCCGCCACCGATACGCCCAAGCGTATCGCGCTCGGTGAGCGGGCCATCATGGTCGATGGCGCCGGCTACCTGGTCATCCGCGACAAGGAAGCGGGCAAGCCGGTTGACGTCATCTATCCGGCCGAGGGGACGCCGCTTGCCACCAGCCCGAGCGTTCTGATGAAGGCTGCGCCCAATCCGAATGCGGGCAAACTGTTCCACAATTGGATGCACTCGCGTGAAGGCCAGCAAATATTGATCGACTACGCACGCCAGTATTCGCCGCACTCGCAAGCGGTCGAAAAGCCCGGCGTGCGCAAGCTCTCCGACATCAAGCTGATGAAAGAAGATCCGGAAGCCATCGAAAAGGGCGCCGACGAGGTCAAGCGGCGTTACACCGAGATTTTCAAGGTCTAGTCCACACTTCAGCCGGCGGCCGCGCAATCCGCGGCCGCCTCAACATGCATAACTTCAAGGTCGATCCCGGTGACAATCGCAATACCAGCCACGCCGCCGCCGCGAAAATACGGCATCGATGTCTCGAAGCCGGTGCTCTATTTCTTCGCCGCGGTGCTGTGCATCCTGATCGTGCTGCCGCTGTCCTGGTTGTTTTACTACAGCGTGACTGACGGCAAGGGCGGGGTGACGCTGACGAACTTCACGCGGCTGTTCACCGACCCCACGTTCCTCGACCCGCTGATGACGACTTTCATCATCGCCACCTGTTCGGCGGTGGTCTGCTGCGTCGTGGCGGCGCCGATGGGCTGGCTGGTGGCGCGCACCGATCTGCCGTTCTCGGGTGTCATCCGCGCGTTGGTGACGGCGTCCTTCGTGACGCCGCCGTTTCTCGGGGCGATTGCCTGGGAAGTGCTGGCGGCCCCGAACAGCGGCCTGCTCAACAAGATATTTCGCGCCGTCACCGGCGCCGAACAGGACGTGCATCTGTTCAACATCTACAGCCTGGAAGGCCTGATTTTCGTCATCTCCTGCTACACCTTTCCTTATGTCTTCACGCTGGTCGCCAATTCGCTCGACCGCACACCGGGTGAACTGGAAGACGCCTCGTCAATCCTCGGCGGCGGCCGCTGGTACACGGCGCGGCGCGTCACCATTCCGCTGGTAATGCCTGCGTTGCTCGCTGGTGCATTGGTTGCGTTCCTGCAAGCGATGACGCTGTTCGGCTCGCCGGCGATTTTGGCGCTGCCGGCCGGCTTCCACACCATGACGACCAAGATCTGGAGCCTGTTCCAGTATCCGCCGAAGCCGGAACTCGCGGCTGCGGCGTCGCTGCCGCTTCTGATCCTTACGGTGTTCCTGCTGCGCGCCGAACACATGATCCTCGGCCGCCGCGGCTACTCGGTGGTCGGCGGCAAATACGGCGCGCCGCGCCTGATCCCGTTGCACGGCGCGCGGTGGGTCGCTTTCGGCGTTTGCCTCGCGGTGCTGATGCTGCCGGTATTTTTGCCCTACGCCGCGCTGCTCAACGCGGCGTTCTCGCCGGTCGCGACGACGTTCCTGACCTGGCAGAACGCCACGATGCACAACATCTATTTTGTGCTGTTCGAATTGTCGGCGGCCTCGCTGGCGCTCAAGAACACCGTCATCCTCGGCGGCGCGACCGCGACCATCGGCACTATCATCGCGGTGGTGATCGCCTACGTCACGGCGCGTCAGGCGGTAAAGGGCTGGCGCGTGCTCGGCTTCCTCGCCACCGCGCCGATCGCCATTCCCGGCATCGTGCTCGGTGTCGGCTTGTTCCTGTCTTACACGCGGCCTCCTTTTGTCTTGTACGGGACCTTGTGGATCCTGCTGATCGCTTTCGTCACCATCGCGCTGCCCTCGGCCTATCAGCAGCTCCAGGCGGCGTTCCGCACCATCCATCCCGAGCTCGAGGATGCCAGCCGTATTCTCGGCGCGACGCGCCTGCGCTCGCTGTGGGAAATCATCGCGCCACTGCTGCGCACCGGCGTCATCGCGACCTGGTGCTTCATCTTCGTCGGCGTGATGCGCGAGTTGTCGGCGGCGATCATCTTGTTCACCTCGGAAACCAAGGTGATCTCGGTGCTGATCTACGATCTCAACGAGAGCGGCGATCTCGGCGCCATCGCGGTGATCGGCATCGGCATGCTGATCATCACCTTCAGCGTCGTTTTCGCCGTCAATCGTATTCCGGGATTCGGTAACGTACGCTTTCGCAGCTAATCACCAACAAGAAGAATAAACATGGACGCAAAACTTCCGGCGACTGCGGTCGCAGAGCATCTCGTCGAGCGCATCGGCAAGCTCAAACCTGCGACGCTGCCGCCCGGCGTCAAGCAAAAGTGCGAAGATCTGCTGATCGACGTGGTTGGCTTGTGCGTCACCTCGCGCAACGAGGACTATGTGCAGGCGGCCATCAACGGCTGCGACGATGATGGTCCCTGCACCGCGATCGGCCACACGCGCACCTTGAGCGCGGCAAGTGCCGCTTTCGTCAACGGCACAGCGTGCCACGGCGAGGATTTCGACGACACCTTCGAGGGTGGCCCGGTCCATGCCGGAGCGGTGATCGTGCCGGCGGTGCTGGCGGCGTGTGAGCGGCACAATCCGGCTGGCGGGCAAGCGGCGTTGCTCGGCATTGCCGTCGGCGTTGAAGTGATGTGCCGTCTGTCGACCGTTGTGCCGAAGGCCGCGCACAAGGCCGGCTTTCATCCAACGGCGGTCTACGGAACGATGGGCGCCGCTGCGGGCGTCGGTGTCGCGCTGGGCTTGTCGCAGAAACAGATTGTCGACGCGCTCGGCATCGCCGGCAGCTTCGCCTCGGGCATTATCGAATATCTCGCTGAAGGCACCTGGACCAAGCGCATGCATCCGGGCTGGGCGGCTCAATCGGGTATTCGCGCCGCGCTTCTGTCGCGCGCCGGTTTCACCGGCCCGCGCACGGTGTTCGAAGGCGTGCATGGCATGTTTCACGCCTTCGCCCATGACATCCATGGCAACTACGACGCTCTCATTGGTGATTTCGGTCAAAACTGGGTGACCGAGACATTGGCGTTCAAGCCGTATCCATGCGGAACGATGACGCATCCTTATATCGATTGCGCCAAGCGGCTTGCCGCGCGCGGCATCAAGGCGAGCGACATCAAGGAAATGATCTGCGACGTCGGCGAAGGCACCGTGCACCGTTTGTGGGAGCCGCTCGCTCCCAAGCAGCGTCCGCCAAACGGTTATGCCGCGAAATTCGCATCGCCCTACATCATCGCGACGGGCTTCCTGAAGGGCAATGTGGGTCTCGGCGACTTCACGGCGGAAGCCGTTCGTGATCCCGAGGTTCTCGCGCTCGCTGCCAAGATCCGCTACGAGATCGATCCCAACAATCCCTATCCGCGCGCTTTCACCGGCGACATTCGCGCTATGCTCAACGACGGCACCGTCGTGAAAGAGCACCAGCCGCATTTCCGTGGCGGCGCCAACGAGCCGTTGTCGCGCCAGGATATCGAGGACAAGTTCAAGCTCTGTACGCACCACGGCGGCTGGGACGACAAGCGCAGCAGCTCGGCAATCGCGCTCCTCAGCAAGCTCTACGGCGGCAAGATCGACCTAGCGTCGTTGCGGGGATAACCAATGTCTGACGGAAAAGAACTCGCAG
Organism: Pseudolabrys sp.; assembly: GCA_036500165.1. Taxonomy (GTDB): domain Bacteria; phylum Pseudomonadota; class Alphaproteobacteria; order Rhizobiales; family Xanthobacteraceae; genus Pseudolabrys. The sequence continues at coordinate 926 of DASYCM010000177.1, read as the reverse complement.
GCCAGGAACTTAAAGGCAAAGTTGCCATCGTCACTGGCGCCGGACGCAATATCGGCCGGGCCATTGCGCTGCAGCTTGCGGAAGCCGGTGCAAGCGTTGCCGTCAATGTCCGTTCCAACAAGGCTGAAGCCGATGCCGTCGTTGCCGAAATCGAAAAGGCCGGCGGCAAGGCGATGGCGGTGCTCGGCGATGTCGCCGACGCTAAGGCGATGCAAGCGGTCGCGGATGCCACTGTGAAAAAATACGGCCGCATCGATTGCCTGATCAATAACGCGTCGCTGCGTCGTGAAAGCTCCATCGAGGACATGAGCTACGAGGAGTGGCGTGAGGTGATGGATGTCACGCTCGACTCCGCGTTTCATGGCGTGAAGGCCTGTCTGCCGGCACTGAAAAAGCAGGGCGGCACGATCATCAATGTCGGTGGCATGAGCGCGCATCTCGGCTCGAAAAATCGCGCCCATGTCATGGCGGCCAAAACCGGCCTTACCGGTTTTACGCGCGGTCTGGCGCATGATCTGGCCGCCGCGCACATCACCGCGAACTGCGTGGTCCCCGGTTCGATCGATACCGTGCGGCCGGGTACGTCGCTCAAGCCCGCGCATCATTTGACCCACAACACGCTGACCGGCAAGCGCGGCAAGCCCTACGATGTCGCCGCCATGATCGTGTTTCTCTGTGGGCCCGGTGGACGTTATGTCACAGGCCAGACCATCCATATCAATGGCGGCGCCTATCACGGCGTCTAGCGCAGTAGTCCTGCGCCCGTGGAAGTGCTAATCCACGCCCCGAACTTGTCCGGGTAACAACGAGGCGCGCATGTACACCGATCTCAAGCTTTTCATCGACGGAAAATGGCTCGGCACCGAAGGCCGCAAGAGCGAGGACGTCGTCAATCCGGCGACCGGTAAAGTGCTGGCGAAATTGCC
>DASYCM010000176.1:0-11966 GCA_036500165.1 Pseudolabrys sp. | reverse complement strand
TCACCAGCCGCGCCAATAGCGTCTTGCCGACGCGCGGGCGCGGCGATGCAATGATGGTGACTGAGTTGCGGAACGACATCGTTTTACCGGACGCCCGCCCCCGCCTCGGCGCAGCGGGTGAACTCGGCCGGCGGTTAGCCGGCCTGGCGGACGTTTGTATCCATTTTCGGCGCGACCAGATCGATCAATTTAACCCGGTCGAATTCGCCCCAGACATTGCCAAGCCAGTGCCGTACGTAACCGCGCAAGACGAACGAATAGTTGGCCGCTTCGCCCTTGCCGTTCTTGTTGGCGACGAACGAAACATAAGGCACGCCAGCCACCTCGACCTGCTCGCATGCCATCTCGTTGAGCTTGGGCACGACGATCTCTTCGGCGTTCTTGAACTGCTTGAAATAGGAATCGTAGGTCGCCGGATCCCATTCGAAGAACGACGCGTCGTTGATGTGGTTCTTGACCAGGAAATAGCTGGCGTCGCCGACGTAGCGCGACGTCTCGGCAATTTCCTGCAGCGAGGCGATCGACGGCCCGAGAATATGGAAAACCGCGAAAGTGATCTGGCCCTTCTTGGCCGATTCGATAAAGCCGATGTCGTCGAGCGCCCGGAGCGTCGACGAGAGCAGACCGGCGCGGATGTCGATGATCGTGACTTTGGCTTCGGCGCTGCCCAGCGTGTCGAAGATCTTCATCTGATCCGGCACGGTGGTCACGTCGACCACTTCGGCGATGGCGGGATGAAACCGGTTGAGCGTGCCGCGCGGCGATTCGGTATCGAACGCGCGGGTCGGCGTCTGATGCGCGCCGAAGTAATCGATCAACGTGCGTGCGACGGTCGTCTTGCCGACGCCGCCTTTATCCGCACCGACGAGAATGACTGCTGGTCTGGCCATGGAACTACTCTACCGAAACTGCAAAAGAATGCGCATGAGAAGGCCGCGATGTGACGGCTTGATGGCACCATACACCGCGTCTTGCCGGGAATAGTGATTGGATGTTCTGCAACGCATGATATCCCCAGGCGCTAGCGGCCATGGTTATAAAAAATGCACTGAGATTTCAGCATTTAAACCCAGTCCCTGCCACTTTCGCCGAGGCTTCGACGCGCAACCCTTGCGGGTTGAAAAGCGGCTTGCCAACCGGAGGGGCGAAGGTGGTGCCGGCGGAGGGATTTGAACCCCCGACCTCCCGCTTACGAAGCGGATGCTCTACCGCTGAGCTACGCCGGCTGGAATGACGCCTCTGATATCGGCGCGGGCAACCCTTGGCAAGCAATACACGGCCAAAGAAAGCACCACCAAGAATACGCGCAAAAGCTAGCGAAACAGTTGCAGCACCCGCTGCCAGGCCGTGACCGGCGGCGTAGTGGGCTCGGGGACGGGATCACGGTCCAACCCCGAATCAAGAGGCCCCGAATCAAGGCCCGGATCGTCAGGAGCGTGCACCAGGGGAATAATGGGCTCAACCGGCTTCGGTTTTGCCGTTTTCGCCGGCTTATTCAGCGATTTGCGCGGCGGTTCCGGCGCAGACTCCGGCTCCGGCATGGGGGCAGAAGGGGGCACGACTGTCACTTCGGCCACCGGCGGTTCGACCGGCGCATCGGTGAACTCGATCACCGGCCGGTCGAAGCCAAGTTCGGCGAGCGGCAGCTTCCATTCATAACCGTCCAGCCGCCCGTTCGGCGACACCGGCAGCCAGCGGTCGGAAACGACGCCATCCGCGGTCCAGACCGGATCGCCGGAGGCGCGCATGGCGCGGGCCATCCATTCGCGCGAGCGGCCGGCATCGCCGTGCTCGGCATCCTCAATCTTCGCCATCAAGGTCGCGACCCGCTGCGTCGGCGCCGACAGATAGGGAGCCAGCGACGCGCGGGCATTGGCAAATTCCTGTGCCTCGAGCGCCGCGTTCGCTACCGCCAGCGCAGCCTCGCGCTGACCGGGCGTTTTTTCCGCCAGCGTCTGCATGCGGGTCAGCCGCGCGCGCGCGGTGTCGCCGAAGCGCAAGTTGGCGTAAGCCTCGGCGATATCGGGATGCGGATTGACGCGCCACGCGGCGGTGAGAATTTTTCCGGCCTTGCGCATTTCACCGTTTTCGGCGAGCCGCCGTCCGGCCAATGCCGCCGCCGGCACCAGATCGGGCGCAAGCTTGACGGCTTCGAGCACCGCGGCGCGCGATGCATCGCGGTCGATCTCTTCCAGCGCCAAAGCCCGCGCGGTTAAAAGCACCGCGCGCTTGCGGCGATAGTCGCCCTTGTCCAAGCCGCTCTTCATGTGTTCGAGCGCATTGAGCGCACCGGCCCAATCGGTAGCCGCGCAATAATCGTCGAGCACCGCTTGCCCGGCCCAGGTGAGCGACGGCGCGCTCTTCAACGCTTCCTGCGCAACCTGACGCGCGGCAGCCGTATCGTTACGGCGCTGCGCTTCGATGTAGAGCCCGCGCAGGCCCAACAACTTCGTGTCGGCGCGCGTGCTCATGGCACGGAACGCGTGTTCGGCCGCGCCGCGATCGCCCGCCATCTGCGCCGATTGCGCAGCAAGCAACAAAGCCAATGGCTCGCCGGGTGACAGCCGCGCCGCCTCGTCGGCGGATTTGCGCGCGATACGCATGTCGCCGGCGCCGATGGCGATCAGCCCGCGCGAGATCGCGAGGTAACCTTTCATGGCGCGGCGATGCCGGAAAAACAGCGACACCTGTTCGGGCGAGCGCAGGATGCCGCGAATGATCGCCCACACAAACATCACGGCCAGGATCAGCGCCGCCACCGCCAGCCCCGCGACCATCAGCGACGTCTCGGTGCGATAGCCCATCCAGGTGATAACGACGTCGCCCGGCCGGTCGGCAAACCAGACGAAGCCGGCGGCAACCAGCGCGACCGCGATCAGGAAAAGGACGACGCGGATCATCGCGGCCTCATTTCGCGCCGAGCGTGCTTGAGATACCGGCCACTAGCGACCTTACGGCGTTTGCCGCGTTCTGGCGCGCCTGCACTTTCGCGATCCAGGCTTGCGCCGGGGCGCGTGTTGTTTCCGGAAGTTTCATGAGCTCGCTAAGCGCGCCGGGAATATCGGCCTTGGCGGCGGCGATATCGGCACGCGCCAGCACCGCGGCAGCGTCGTCACCCGCCGGAGCATCCACCGGGCGGACCCGCACCAGCTTGCTGGCGTTCGCCTGCAAGCGCTCAATGAAGTTGCCCTCGGGCGCAGCTTGCGGCGCGGCATTCTTGATCATCGCCGGCAACAATGTCCGCAGCTCTTGCGCCAACGCCTGCGACGACGGCACGCCGGTCGCAGCAAACGGCGCCAGCGGCGCCAGCAGCTTTTCGTCGGCGCCCAATGTTTTCGTCTGAGCCAACGCAGTTGCGTAAGGCGCGCCGCTAAACACGGCATCGCGCAACGCGGCGGCGCTCAAGGCCAGCCGCGCCGCGGCGTCGGACGCGCCAGTCTTGGCGATGTCGTCACGCGCGCTTTGCGTTGATTGCTCGAGCGCCGCGATTCGCTTTTGCAAGGCCTCGATGTCGGTCGAGGAAGCGCCGGAAGCCGCCGTTTTCGAAACGTCCTGCACGTTACCGCGCAACTCCGCGACGGCCTTCTCGGCGGCTTCGGCTCGTTCGCGCGCCTGAGTGACAGTGCCGGCGATATCGTCGTTCCGCTTGTTGAGCGCGGCCAGCGCCACGCCGAGCGACTTCATTGCGTTATCGGCGGCGGCGGCACGTTCAGCCAATGCCGGGTCTTTAGCCTGATCGCCGGCCGGCAGCTTGGCAATCGCCGCCTGCATCGTGTTGACGCGCGCGGTGAGCGCGTCGAGTGTCTTGGTATCGACCACGGGCGCCGCGCGATTCTGCAGCGCCTGCGTTTCCATTTCGAGCGCCGTGACACGCGCACGCATAGCGGTTGAACCGGCGTAGCGGATCGGCACCAGCCCCGTAAGCCAGAGCGCGAACAGCACGAGAATCATCGCCGCCGCTCCGGCAAAACCCGCCGCAAGTATGGGCGCCGTCATATGCCGGCGGACCGAGACCCAACTATCGTTCTCGGGATCGTTCGATGTGGCGGCGCGCGGTGGCTCGATCGGCGGCGGTTCTTGGGGTGCTTCTTGGGATGGCTCTTGCGGCGGCGTTTGGCCGGCCGCAGTCTCGACGGTCTGTTCCGGTTCGGGCCCGGCTTCTTGAACAGCTTCCCGGGCGGACTGTTGCACCGGTTCGCTCGCCGCAGGCTGCACCTCGGTCGCCGGGAGATCGATGGTCGGCGCGGCGCGCTTAGCTCGGCGGCCACCGCCCGGCGTTATGCGCTTCTCATTCATGCGCAAATCCTCAGTCGACAAATCTTTGGTCGAATCGGCCAGCCCGCTGGCACGCAATAACGCAAATGGCGCTCAAGCGCTATTCAATCAAGCCCAAACAGGCTCAATCAATCCATTGACGCCGTTACCAGTCCAATCATCGCAGCCTCATCCGGCCTTTTTGCGACAACGACGCGGGTCGCGCCCGCGGCCTGCAGCGGCGTAGCGACGTGCAGTGACAGACATAGATGCCTAATCGCCAGCGCCTGCGCGGTAACCTGAGCGGCCTCGGCACCGGCGAGATAGCTTTCGGCGCTGCGTTTGGAAAAGTGCAGCACGGCGTCGGCTTCACCCGCCTTGAGCGCCTCGATCAGCGCCGCCGGGAACGGCGCTAGGGCGGCGCGGTACACCACCGCCATCTCGGCGGCGATGCCGCGCACCGCGAGATCGCCTATCAAATCGCCGGAACGATCCTCGCCGGCAAGATAGAGCAGCGGACCTTTGTCGTCGGCGCGCCGCGCGACGATATTGCGCAACAGGTCGCGCACATCGCCGCCCGCTGTGACGATATCGGTAAAGCCAACGTCGCGCGCAGCGTCGGCCGTGCGCTTGCCGACTGCATAGAGCGGCAGCTTGATCAGAGCATCGCGCGCCGCGTTCGTGGCAATTGCCGCAACAGCATTGGCGCTGGTGATGACGACACCGCCCCACGCCGTTGTCAATTTCATATCGATAGGTTCGACGCGCAGCAAAGGCGCGATCAGCACGTCATGGCCCTTGGCATGTAAAGCCGCTGCGGTGCGTTCGCTGTCCTCCTGCGGGCGGGTGAGGACGACGCGCATCAGGCCAGCAATCCAGGGGGCGCGGTGCGCTTGATATAATGTCCGGCCTCGGTGCCGATCTTCACCGCATCGGTCCGCGCGCCGCGCAGTTCGTAGGCGACCGAAGGCTCCCCGTCCGGGTGCGCCAGCAACCCGCGCAGATGAATCGTGTCGCCGGAAATTTCCGCATAGCCGCCGATCGGCGTCTTGCAGGTGCCGTCGAGCACGCCGAGAAACGCGCGCTCGCAAGCGAGCGCCGTCGACGTGTCGGCATGATCGATTTTCGCCAACAGATCGCGAACCTGCGCATTGTTTTCGCGCGTCTCGATGGCGATGGCGCCCTGCCCTGCCGCCGGGAGAAATTCCGCGACCTCCATGATGCGCGTCGCGTGCTTTTCCAGCCCGAGCCGTTTCATGCCGGCAAGCGCAAGGATCGTCGCGTCCATCTCGCCTGACTCGAGTTTGCGCAACCGCGTCTCGACATTGCCGCGCAACGGCACAATGCGAAGATCAGGCCGGATGTGTTTGGCGATGGCCTGGCGGCGCGGCGACGTGGTGCCTAGCGTTGCACCCCGCGGCAGATCAGCGAAAGACGACGCCTTGCGGCTGATGAAGACGTCGCGCGGATCTTCGCGCTCCAGGCACGCCGCCAGCATCAGGCCGGGTTGCGAAATCGTCGGCACGTCCTTGGCCGAGTGCACCGCAAGGTCGACGCGGCCATCGAGCAGCGCCTCTTCTATTTCCTTCGTAAACAAGCCCTTGCCGCCGGCCTCGGCCAAAGGCCGGTCCTGGATGGCATCGCCGGTGGTACGGATGGTGACAAGTTCGATGGTTTCCTCGGCCACCGTCAATGCCGCAGCCAGCCGTGCCCGCACCGTCCGCGCCTGAACCAGGGCGAGCGGGCTGCCGCGCGTGCCGATACGCAAGATTGTGGCTCCGGATTGCGTCATATTATATCTCGATGCTACGCCACCTTGTAGTGATCCGGCCCGGCTTGGGGAAGGTCACGCCATTTCGGAAAGTCCGAAATGCCTATGGGGAATACATGATCGTCCTCGGTATCGAAACGACCTGCGATGAAACCGCTGCGGCGGTCGTCGAGCGTTTCGAGGACGGCCGCGGTAAAATTCTGTCCAATATCGTCCTGTCGCAGGTCAGCGAGCACGCGGCCTTTGGCGGCGTGGTGCCGGAAATTGCCGCCCGCGCCCACGTCGAGGCGCTCGATCTCATCATTATCCGCGCGCTGGCCGACGCCGGCCGCACCACCGACGATCTCGACGGTATCGCCGCCGCGGCTGGGCCGGGACTGATCGGCGGCGTCATTGTCGGGCTAACCACCGCCAAGGCCATCGCCATGGTGAAGCGCAAACCCCTGGTCGCCATCAATCATCTCGAAGCCCACGCGCTCACTGCGCGGCTGACCGATAATACGCCGTTTCCCTACTGCCTTTTCCTTGCCTCGGGCGGGCACACGCAGATCGTCGCCGTCCTCGGCGTCGGCAAATATGTGCGGCTCGGTACGACGATGGACGATGCCATCGGCGAGGCCTTTGACAAGACCGCGAAGCTGTTGGGCCTTGGCTATCCCGGAGGGCCGCAGGTCGAGAAGGAAGCGCTGCGCGGCAATCCGGCGCGCTTCGCGCTGCCGCGGCCGATGCAGGGCCGCAAGGAAGCCGACTTCTCTCTTTCCGGTTTGAAAACCGCATTGCGGCTGGAAGCGGAAAAAGTTGCGCCGCTGTCGGATCAGGACGTGGCTGACCTGTGCGCCTCGTTCCAGCAAGCGGTGGTCGACGTCGTTGCCGATCGCCTGCGTGCGGGCTTGCGGATTTTCCGCGCCAAATACGGTGCACCGAGCGCACTGGTCGCGGCCGGCGGCGTCGCCGCCAATCAGGCCATCCGCAAGGTGGTGCATCGTCTGGCATTTGAAGTCGGCACTGTCCTGGTCGCGCCGCCGATGGAGCTGTGCACCGACAACGGCGCGATGATTGCCTGGGCCGGCGCCGAACGTCTCGCGCTCGGCATCACCGACACGCTGGAAGTCGCACCGCGCGCGCGCTGGCCGCTCGATGAAATCGCCGCCGCCAAAGGGCGGCTGATGACCAAGACCTCGGCATATAAATGACCATCTCCCGCATCAGCGTGCTTGGCGGCGGTGCCTGGGGAACGGCGCTGGCGCAAACCTGCGCGCGCGCCGGCCGCGACGTGACGTTGTGGGAGTTCGATGCCGGCAACGCCGACTATCTCAGCACGCAGCGCGAAAGCCGTTACCTGCCCGGCGTGAAGCTCGAGCCTTCGATCAAGGTGACGCGCGTGTTGGCCGAAGCAGCACAGGCTGACGCCATTCTGCTTGTGGTGCCGGCACAGGCGATGCGGTCCGTCATCAAGTCGCTCGCCGAAACCATGGCGGCGAATACGCCGGTCATTACCTGCGCCAAGGGCATCGAGCACCGCACGCAAAAGTTCATGACCGAGATCATCGTCGAGTGCGCGCCGAACGCAGTGCCGGCGATTTTGTCAGGCCCGAGCTTTGCCGCCGACGTGGCGCGCGGCCTGCCGACGGCGGTCACCATCGCCGCGTCCGACGCCGCCACCGCCGAGGCGCTTGCGCAGGCGATGAGTTCCGGCATGTTCCGGCCCTATCATTCGACCGACATTCGCGGCGTCGAAGTTGGCGGCGCCATCAAGAACGTGCTGGCGATTGCCTCGGGCATCGTCACCGGGCGCGGACTTGGCGCCAGCGCTTCCGCGGCGCTGACGACGCGCGGCTTTGCCGAACTGGTGCGCTTTGGCCGCGCGCATGGCGCGCGCGCCGAGACGATGACGGGCCTGTCCGGCCTCGGCGATCTCATTCTCACCTGCTCCAGTCCGCAGTCGCGCAATTTCTCTTTCGGCGTCGCGCTCGGCAAAGGCGTCAAACCCGACGGCAAGCTCGCCGAAGGCGCCTTCACCGCGCCGGTGCTTCTGGAAATGGCACGCGCCAAGAATATCGAAATGCCGATCTGCACCGCGATTGCCGCCGTGCTCGCGGACAAACTCAGCGTCGACAAGGCGATCGAGTCGCTGCTGACGCGGCCTATCAAAGCGGAAGAATAAAATGGCTCACTGGCTTCTGAAATCCGAACCCGATGCGTGGTCGTGGGACCAGATGGTGAAAGCCGGCGCCAAAGGCACGGCGTGGACCGGCATTCGTAACCACACCGCCAAGCTCAACATGATGAAGATGCAGAAGGGCGACCTCGGCTTCTTCTACCACTCCAATGTCGGCAAGGAGATCGTCGGCATCGTCGAGGTCATCAAGACCGCTTATCCCGATCCGACCGCGGAGGCCGGCGAGCCCTGGGTCTGCGTCGACGTCAAGGCCGTGGAGCCGGTGCCGAAACATGTGACACTGGCCGCGATCAAGGCCGAGCCGAAGCTCGCCGAAATTCAATTGCTCAGGCAGTCACGCCTGTCACTGCCGTCGATCACCGATGCAGAATGGAAATTCGTGTGCAAGATGGGCGGCGTGAAAGCCTAGTTCGTCATGGCCGGGCATAGCCATTCGAAGAACGGCATTCTTGCAGAATTCATAACCAAGACATGGAGGCCCGGCACAAGGCCGGGCCTGATGATGAAGAGGGACACGAGATGGGCCACACAATGAACTGGGCGAGCGTACTGACGGCCGCCGTCGCATCCTGGATCTTCGGCGCGATTTTCTACACGACGCTCGGCAAATTCTGGATGGCGGCGCTGGGCAAGACGGCGGAATCCTGCAAGGCGGAGTTCGCCGCCAAGTCCGGCATCGCCAAGTTCATGCCCTTTGTGCTGTCTTTCATCGGCGCGGTGATCATGGGCGTGACGCTCTACGGCATCTTAACGCATAGCGGACTGTGGAGCCTGCGCGCCGGCGTCATCAGCGGGGCGTTCTGCTGGTTCGGCTTCATCGTGACCACCGTGGTGATCAACAACGCCTATGCCGGGCGGAAAGCCATGCTTTCCCTGATCGATTGCGCCCATTGGCTCGGCGTCCTGGTGATCATCGGCGGCATTGTCGGCTGGTGGGGACCGTAGCGCTAAACCACCGTCTTCATTGATATTTCGCCAGCAGCCCCCCGACCAAAGTGTGACGCCGCCGCCTTGTGGCGCGCGCCGCCGCCGTCGCATAATGGCCGCCAATAACGACACATAAACGCCTGCGGCGGTTCGCGCGGGCCGGGGAGGATTGCCAATGACCGACAAGATTTACGACGTTCCGGCCGACTGGAAAAAGCGCGCGCTCATCGACGACGCGAAATACCAAGAGATGTACGCGGCATCGGTCGCCGACCCGGACAAGTTCTGGGGCGAGCAGGCCAAGCGCATCACCTGGTCGAAGCCCTTCACCAAGGTGAAGAACACCTCCTACGCGCCCGGCAACATCTCGATCAAATGGTTCGAGGACGGCAAGCTCAATGCCTGCTTCAATTGCGTCGATCGTCACGTCGAAAAACGCGGCGATCAGGTCGCGCTCATCTGGGAAGGCGACGATCCCAAGCAGGACAAGACCGTTACGTACAAGCAACTGCACGCCGAAGTGCAGAAGTTCGCCAACGTCCTCAAGAAGCAGGGCGTCAAGAAGGGCGACCGCGTCACCATCTATCTGCCGATGATTCTGGAGGCGGCTTACGCCATCCTCGCCTGCGCGCGTATCGGCGCAGTGCATTCGGTGATCTTCGGCGGCTTCTCGCCGGATTCGATTGCCGGCCGCGTCGAAGACTGCCAATCGGACATCATCGTCACCTCCGATGAAGGCATCCGCGGCGGCCGCAAGATTCCGCTGAAAGCCAATGTCGACGCCGCTTGCGAGAAGGCGCCAGTCAAGACTGTGATCGTCGTCAAACACACCGGCGGTGCCGTCAATATGAAGGCCGGCCGCGACGTCTATTACGACGACATTGCGAAAGGCGTTGCCGCCGAGTGCCAGTGCGAGGAGATGAACGCGGAAGACCCCCTGTTCATTCTCTACACGTCGGGCTCGACCGGTAAGCCGAAAGGCGTGCTGCACACCACCGGCGGCTATCTCGTCTTCACATCGATCACGCATCAGTACGTGTTCGACTATCACGACGGCGACATCTACTGGTGCACGGCCGACGTCGGCTGGGTCACCGGCCACAGCTACATCCTCTACGGGCCGCTCTCGAACGGCGCGATCTCGCTGATGTTCGAAGGCGTGCCGAACTACCCGACCAATTCGCGCTTCTGGGAAGTCATCGACAAGCACAAGGTCAACACCTTCTACACCGCGCCGACAGCGATCCGCGCGCTGATGCAGGCGGGCGACGACCCGGTGAAGAAGACCTCGCGCAAGAGCCTGCGCCTGCTCGGTTCGGTCGGCGAGCCGATCAATCCAGAAGCCTGGGAGTGGTACTATCACATCGTCGGCGACAGCCGTTGCCCGATCGTCGATACGTGGTGGCAGACCGAGACCGGCGGCATTCTCATCACGCCGCTGCCCGGCGCGACCAAGCTCAAACCCGGCTCGGCAACGCGGCCGTTCTTCGGCATCAAGCCGCAGATCGTCGACGCCGAAGGCAAGCCGCTCGAAGGCGCAACGTCCGGCAATCTGTGCATTCTCGATTCATGGCCCGGCCAGATGCGGTCGGTCTATGGCGACCACGAGCGTTTCGAGCAGACGTACTTCTCGACCTACAAGGGCAAGTACTTCACCGGCGACGGCTGCCGCCGCGACGAAGACGGCTATTACTGGATCACCGGCCGCGTCGACGACGTCATCAATGTCTCGGGCCATCGCCTCGGCACCGCCGAAGTCGAAAGTGCGCTGGTCGCGCATCCGAAGGTGTCGGAGGCCGCGGTCGTCGGTTATCCGCACGACATCAAGGGCCAGGGCATCTACGCCTACGTCACGCTAATGGCCGGCGAGAAGCCGAGCGAAGAGTTGCGCAAAGAGTTGATCGGCTGGGTGCGCAAGGAGATCGGACCTTTTGCTTCTCCGGACCTCATTCAATTCGCACCCGGTCTGCCGAAGACGCGCTCGGGCAAGATCATGCGCCGCATCCTGCGCAAGATCGCCGAAGACGAATATGGCAGCCTCGGCGATACTTCGACTTTGGCCGATCCGGCCGTGGTCGATGATCTGGTGAACAATCGGCAGAACAAGAAGAAGGTCGGGGCGTAGCGCTAACCGCACTGCGCGTACCCGTTCGTCCCCGCGAAAGCGGGGACCCAGGGACTAAATATACACGCACTGAATTTGTCGCCCCTGGATTCCCGCTCGCGCGGGAATGAGCGAGAACTGTCGACTCCTGCTTGCTTAAACCGCATGATCCCTTGAACCTCGGCGCCGGGCCGGGCGACTAACTGTCATGTTGGGAGCATGAACGTGTTGACTCGCCGCGCCTTCACTATTGCCGCTATCGTTGCCATCGCGCTCACCGCCGCCGCCTGCGGCGATAATGAGCCGGAGCAGCGCAAGGCTTTCATCGCGTTTCTGCAAACGCGGATCGTCGACAAACCCGGCGTTCACGTGCCAACGCTGACCGCCGCCGAGACGAGTTCTTTCGGGCCCTATGCCGCTCACTTCAACGTCATCCGCGGTTTCACCGAGAACCCGGAGATGAACGCTCTCTCCGAGCCGCTGCAAAAGTTGACGCAGGGCGTCAGCCTCAACTCGATCCAGGGCCTCGTCGACAACCGGGCCGTTCTACGAACGGTCAAGGACGACATCGGCAGGCTGATGGTCGCGATGAACAGGGCGCTGTCGAACACCATGAAGGAGCGCGAGGCGCTCAAGCAGCCTGACGATCTCAAGGCGGTCTACGACAAGGCCTTCGAGAAGGACGTGCTGGCTCCCGCCCGCGGCTTCAACGAAGCGGTGCCCCTGGTCGT
>DASYCM010000175.1:0-2544 GCA_036500165.1 Pseudolabrys sp. | reverse complement strand
GCGCCGACGGCAACGAACTTGTAGCCCCAGTCGATGTAACGCTTCGCCTCTTCCTCATTGCCGGTCAGCATGCCGGCCGGCTTGCCGACCTTGGTCAGCCGCTCAACCGCATCCTTCATGGCCTTCTGCGCCTCGGCATGTTGCGGATTGCCAAGATGGCCGAGCGATGCGGCGAGATCGGACGGGCCGATGAAAACGCCGTCGACGCCCTCGACTGCAGCGATGGCTTCGAGTTGATCGAGTGCGGCGCGCGTCTCGACCTGGACCAGCACGCAGATTTCGTCGTTCGCCTTGCCGAGATAACCCGGCGTGCGGCCGTAGCGGCTGGCGCGCGCGGCAACTGAGACGCCGCGAATGCCGTGCGGCGGATAACGCGTCGCGGCGACAGCAGCCTTCGCTTCCTCGACGTTCTGCACGTACGGCAGGAGCAGCGACTGTGCACCGATGTCGAGCGCGCGCTTGATCAGTACGGCGTCATTCCAGGCCGGGCGGATGATCGGCGTCGTCGGGCTCGCCTGCATGCCTTGAAGCTGGCCGACGAGATCGGGAATTTCATTCGGCGAGTGCTCGGTGTCGAGCAGGATCCAGTCAAAGCCGCTATCACCGATGATCTCGGCGGCGATGTTGCTGCACAGGCTGGACCACAGGCCGATCTGAAGTTTGCCGGCGGCGAGATTGTGCTTGAAGAGATTGCGTTGCATGAAACTGTTTCCTCTCAATTTTTACGCATGATCTTGTCCGAAAACCGATGTCCATTTTTCGGGATCATGCGCTAGATGAACTGAATGGCGATGCCGCCGAGCGGCCCGAAGTCGGCGTGCAGCGTGTCGCCCTTCTGCGCGAACACGACGCGGGTGAAAGAGCCGGCGAGCACAAGATGTCCCGGCTCAAGCGCCACGCCCATGCCGCCTAGTTTATTGGCGAGCCAGGCAACGCCGAGCGCCGGATGACCAAGCACACCGGCGGCAAGCCCGGTCTCTTCGACCTCGGAATTCTTGTACATCATGCCGCCGACCCAGCGCAGATCGACATCCATCGGCCCGACCGGCCGGCCACCCAGCGCAATGCCGGCCGCGGCGCCGTTGTCGGCAACCGTGTCGACGATCTTGCGCACGTCCTGCAAACGCGCATCGACGATCTCGATCGCCGGCACGACATATTCGGTCGCGCGCAGCACATCCGTAATGCCGACGCCTGGCCCGATCAGCCGCTTCCCCATGACGAAAGCCAACTCGACCTCGACGCGCGGTTTGCAGTAATCGGCGTGGTTCACCTTGGCGCCATCGGCGATCATCTGGTCGTCGAGGATAAAGCCGAAATCCGGCTCGTCGATCATCGAGGAGCGCTGCATCGCCTTCGACGTGAGCCCGACCTTGTGGCCGATGAGCTTGGCGCCGGCCTTGATCTTGCGGTCCGCCACCTCGGTGGAGATGGCGTAGGAATCCTCGATCGTGATCCCGGGAAAGGTAACGTGCAGCTGAACCGCCTGTTTGCGTTCCTTCTGCGCGTTCATCAGGATATCAGCCGCCTTGCTGCGGTCCGCACTCGAAAGCATCCCTGGGCTCCCCGTTTCTTATGATGTTTTCTGTAGCGTTTCCCGCCACAGGCGCGCAACCGGGTTAGATCAGTAATGCGGCGGCGGCGGATCCTGTTCGCCTGGCGAGCCGGCACTGGCGCGTACTTCCTGAAGCTGCTCGTCCAGCCGCTTGAGCTGGCGGGTCAACGTTTCGATCTGCTTCCACTGGCCGGTGATCGTCGCATTGAGGTCCTCGATCGTGCGATCCTGGTGCGCGGCCTGCGTCTCCAGCGCGTCAATCCGCGCTTCCAGCGCTTCAGTTTTATGCATGCTCGTTGCCTATCCGCCGCGACTTGCGGCAGCGCAACCATGTCGCCGAAAGCTTTCTTAAATCAACCCTTCTCGTGCCCCCAAGAGGAGCCAAAGCACGTCGCTCGTCGTCTGCACGGCAAGATCTGGCGCATCGGTAGACGCGGCTCTCGCGAGCCAGAACAAGACGTAACTCAATTTGTCGTTGCGGCTGGTCCCGGCGGCGGCAGCAATCTAAGCCGATAATTTTGTCCGAAGTTATCGATCACACGATCGATGGGATCGCCACCCGCAAAGGCATTTTCAGCGATGACTTGCACAACGCCTTGCCCAGCAACTGCGGAAGCGGCAATCGGACGCGAATCTATGACAGCGCCGTTCCGGGCATCGACTAATGTGACCTCGCCCATCACGATGTAGCTGCCGCCGATAAGAATTCTCTGCACCGCCGAGGCAATGCGAACATTCTTCACCACGACTTCGACTCGTGCCGGCCGCGATCCCTTCAACGGCCCCGCAAGATGCCGCCCCATCGCAGCCTTGAGCTTCGACGTTATCTGGGCACGCAGATAGGCCTGACCTTCGGGTGTCTTACCGAGCTCTTCCGACTCAGTCGAAGGACGCCCCTTCGATGACGCGTAAGCGCGCTCCCCGTCGCCCCACCAAATGGATGCATCGGGCGCGTAAGTCACAACCGTGTCGGTGTAACGCAGCGATTG
>DASYCM010000174.1:0-15144 GCA_036500165.1 Pseudolabrys sp. | reverse complement strand
CGGCTGATCGGCGAGAAGGTCACGTTTCCCGGCGTCGTGCACGGCCGCGATCTCTGGCCGGTGAAGGCCGACCTGTCGCAATTCGAGCAGGTCATCGTCAATCTCGCGGTCAATGCGCGCGATGCCATGCCCAATGGCGGCACGATCGGTATTCGCACCACCAATGTCACGGCGGACGAATGCGCCAGGCTCGCTCACAAGGGAATGCCGAACGCCGATTACGTGCTGGTAGAAGTGACCGACACCGGCACCGGCATTCCGTCCGACATCATCGATAAAATTTTCGAGCCGTTCTTCTCGACCAAAGAAGTCGGCAAGGGCACAGGTCTCGGCCTGTCGACAGTCTACGGCATCGTCAAGCAGACGGGCGGTTTCGTTTATGTGAACTCAAAGCCGGGCAATACGACGTTCAGCATTTTCCTGCCGCGGCACATTCCGACCGCCGAAGAGGTGGCGGCGAATGAGCAGCCCATGATTCAGGTGCCGCCGTCCCAGGCGCCTTCCCAAGTACCGGCAATTGCCGGTGCGATGTCGGCTGCCGAGACGATGGCGAAGGCCGCCGATCTGACCGGGCAAGGCGTCATCCTTCTGGTCGAGGACGAAGAGGGCCTGCGCGGGCTGAATGCGCGCGGCCTTTCGTCCCGCGGCTATACGGTGCGCGAAGCCGGCAATGGCGTTGAAGCCATCGAGGTTCTGGAAGCCGAAGGCAGTGTCGATCTTGTTGTCTCGGACGTCGTGATGCCGGAAATGGACGGCCCTACGCTGCTCAAGGAGCTGCGCACACGCAATCCGAAGATCAAATTCATTTTTGTTTCCGGCTACGCGGAGGAAGCCTTCGCCAAGAATCTCCCAACCGGCGAGCAGTATGCGTTTCTCGCCAAGCCGTTCACGCTGAAGCAACTCGTCGCCCAGGTAAAAGAAACGCTGGCCGAATAGTCCGAAATCCCCGCCGGGGCGCCTTAACGCGTGCCTGCGGAGATCACGGTCTCGAAATTAGTTGCAGACGCGCACGCGCCGCAGACGGCCGTCGCTTAGCTGTCGCCGCTCGATGTAACAACCTGCTGTCGGTTGGACGTACACATTGCGTTGATACCCGTAGGGGTAGGGCTGCGAGGCATTGGCCGCAGCGGCAACGCCGACTACCAGGACTGCGCCACCGATGACTGCAGGGATAATCCACCAAGCATGGGCATTTGCCGGTTGTGACGTCGCGGTCATCCCCGCGAGGCCGATCGCTGCCGCCATTACCAGAGATAAAATCGTTTTTTTCATGAGATCACTCCGCTGTTGCCAGCGCCCGAACGATAAATTGAGAGCCAATTTTTTCGTTCCAGTTCCGGCGCGGCAATGCTGCGGCAATTGCGGGATGATTTTGCGGCAGATGATTTCGCGACAAATGATTTTGTGATCTGTGGCTCAGTTACAGGCGCGCGCCAGACGTGTTTTCTCGAACAGGCTGAGTGGCAAGCGGCACGATTTTTGGTTGCCGTAACCGACGGGAGCGTGCGGCGCGTTGAAATAGCTCGACTCGATCAAAGTGCCGGCAGGGCCGGTGGTGATCGCAGTGTCGTCGACTGAAATGGTAATCGCCGGCTGTGTCGCGCCTGTCACCAACTTGGCTTGCGCAGGCACAATGAGCGCCGGAAGCACGAGCAATAATCCGAGGGTGGCAATGGCTCTCATCGTATACCTCCATCGTCCCCACGCCTGATTAATGAGCCAGCCGCACTGTTGTTCCGGGCCTTTGCGCATGACATTCGTGTGAATGATGCGGTGCACCAAATTTAATCTTTTGCCTGCGGCGTGACCGCGCAGGGCCCCGGTGCCCCTTACAAAATGCCCAATCACTTCATATTCTCCGCATCGCTGATTTGTCTGGGAGGACACCCATGTTTCGCCATCGTTGGCTGATCGCGCTTGTTGCCATCGCTACTTCGCTTGTGCTGGTTTCCGCCGACGCGGATGCCCGTGCGGGCCGCAGTTCGTCGATGGGCAGCCGCGGGTCACACACGTATTCGGCGCCGCCGTCGACCAATACCGCGCCCACTGCCGCTGCTCCGATCAACCGCAGCATGACGCAGCCGGGCGCCGCGACGGCAGGTGCGGGTGCCGCTGCCGCGAAGCCGGGCCTTCTGGGCGGAGGCTTGTTCGGAGGCGGATTGCTCGGTGGTCTCGCCGCCGGCTTCATCGGCGCCGGTTTGTTCGGCATGTTGTTCGGTCATGGGCTGTTCGGCGGCATGGCAGGCTTTGCCTCGATCCTCGGTCTGGTGTTGCAGATCGTTTTGGTCGTCATCGTCGCGCGTCTGATCTTTGCCTGGTGGCAGCGCCGTCAATCGCCGCAAACGGCCTATGCGTCGGCCAATACCAATCCGTCCAACAACATGGGTGCGACAAGCCAGAACTTCGCCGGGCTCGGCGGCATGTTCGGTGGCGGCAACGCCGCGCCGGCGAGCGCGCCTGTGACCATCGAGAAGGAAGACTACGACGCGTTCGAGCGTTTGCTTGAGGATGTGCAGGCCGCGTACTCGGCGGAAGACCTCAACGCGCTGCGCCGCGAGGTGACGCCCGAGATGTTGTCATATTTCTCCGAGGATCTGTCGGACAACGCCAGCCGCGGCGTTATCAACCGCGTCACCGACGTCAAACTATTGCAAGGCGACCTGGCGGAAGCCTGGCATGAAGGCAACGCCGATTACGCGACGGTCGCGATGCGCTTCGCGCTCACCGACTCGCTAGTTGAGCGCGATAGCGGCAAGACCGTCGAAGGCGGTAGCCCGAGTGAGGTCACTGAATTGTGGACCTTCATGCGCTCGCGCGGCGGCAGATGGCTGCTCTCGGCCATTCAACAGGGCTGAGACACAGTAGATTGAAATTGTGTGATCGTGGAGCGGCCGCAGCAATGCGGCCGTTCTGCCTTTAGGGCTGTTTGATCGACTCGTCGTCAGGAACGATGCCGGCAGCTCCAGTCGTTTCAACCGAAACGATCTCGACAGGAATGTTAGGCGCCAGCGACACCTGCTCGGGATCGAATACGGCGCGTTCGAACGCGACGCCAATCTGACGCTCGGCGCGCCAGATGACCTTGCACTTGCGCCGTGCCGAGCCGTTGCTGGAAAGCCAGAGCGTGAAAGTATCGGGAATGTTACCGGCATTCTCGACATTGAGCCTGGCGCCGGTATCTGAAACGTCGACCAAAGCGCAGCCGTGCAACTGGCCGGGCTCCAGTACGATCCACGCCGTATAACGCATGGTCCGGCGGACCGCTTTTCTCTTGTCGTTGATCATGAAGCCTTCGACGCCCCGATCGCGTACCGCGATCCCGTTATTCACGTTTCGTTAACGCCCACATCGAACGTATGTAGAACTATAGGAGCGCCCAATTACGAATTTATAAAAAAGGAATGTGGCGCCATTCAGCCGCGGGTGAGGCCGTTGACCAAGCGCGGTTTTCCGTTTAAGTCGCCCGCCGCAACTAGTTTTCGGCCTCACCTTGCTGAATCGCTCCCGGCTTTGGGTTAGCTTCTCAAGTGGACTCCCCAAAACGTGGATGGTTGCCGCCCGCGCTATGCGGGCGTTCAACGAAGTGTGAAAGGACCTAGAATGCCCGTCGGAACTGTTAAGTTTTTCAACACGCAAAAAGGCTTCGGCTTCATTCAGCCGGAAGATGGCTCGAAGGATGTGTTCGTGCACATCTCCGCGGTCGAGAAGGCCGGCATGCGCTCGCTGAACGAAGGCCAGCGCGTCAGCTACGAGATCGTCACCGAGCGTGGCAAGCAGGCCGCGGGCAATTTGCAGTCGGCCTAAGATCGACTGTTCGAGTTGACGGAAAGCCCGGCGGCGACGCCGGGCTTTTTGTTTGTGCAGCGCGCGTGCTATATCGGGTTATGTGCTTGCACCCAGGACGTCTCACGTTTGGCGCGCTGATGACGCTGATGGTGTTGTCCGGCCCCACGTCTGCCCAAGATACTATTGCAGCGCTGACCCCCATCCTCGCGCCGCAGCCGGGCAACAAGGCGTGCTATAGCCGCGCTTACGATGCAGCACATTTGAAGGCGCATCCACGGCAGCGCATCACGGCGATGAGGTTTCTGCTGAGCGTCGGGGCCTATGATCCAAAGCCTCAGAACGCGACCAACCCGGAAGATCTCTATTACTATAAGTTCTCGATGTCGGTGATGCGGCGCGGCGACAAGCGACTGCTGCACACATCGGGGGACTGCTTCAGTGCCGAAAATATTCAATGTGTGGTCGACTGCGATGGTGGCAGCGTTGCGCTCGACAAGATGCCGCCGGCCAACAGCCTGATCGTGCGGCTGAATAATGACAGCGGCATTACGATGTACCATGACTGCGACGGCGACGAGAACAAAGGCGCCGTGGTAGTCAAAGCCGGTGCAGACGATAGGGTGTTTCGGTTGGACAAGATCTCGGCCGACGCGTGCAAGGCTCTCGACGATAGCGACAAATAGCGCGCGCCGCCCGTTCGCCGATCACGGAATAGCCATCGGTTCCCGGTGTTGTTCTCCCAGACGGCGCGGCACCGCCGCGTCGCAACAGGGAGGACTTTCATGAATTCAATTAAATTCGGCAAAAAGTTTGGTCTGCCGCTGGCGGCTTGCCTCGCTGCATTGTGTGGTGTGCCGGCTCAGGCGCAGCAGACGAACATGAGCTTCTTCGTCACCAGTGTTGGTCTTGGCAAGGGCGCCGATCTCGGCGGACTCGCCGGTGCGGACGCGCATTGCCAGACCCTGGCGAAGTCAGCGGGCAGCAACAAGACCTGGCATGCCTACCTGTCGACGCAGGGCGCGGGCGCCGTGAACGCAAAAGACCGTATCGGTAAGGGCCCGTGGGTGAACGCGAAGGGCGAAGTCGTCGCCAAGGACGTCGCCGACCTGCATGCCGCCAATAACAAGCTGACCAAGCAGATCGCGCTCACCGAAAAGGGCGCGATGAACAATGGCCGCGGCGATACGCCGAACAAGCACGACATCCTGACCGGTTCGCAGCCGGATGGCACCGCTTTTCCAGCCGATAAGGACATGACCTGCAAAAACTATACGAGCAGCACGCAGGGCTCGGTCATGATGGGCCACTCCGATCGCACCGGATTAACCGACGATGCGGTCGCGAAATCGTGGAACTCGTCGCACCCGTCGCGTGGCGCGGAAGGCGGCTGCAGCCAGGCCGATCTCAAGGGCACCGGTGGTGACGGGCTGCTCTACTGCTTCGCGACAAATTAAAATCATTCTCAAGAGCAGCCATCCCGGGATACCGGGATGGCTGTATTTTTTTAGCGATTAACAAAGACGCGGATCGTATGGAACTCTGCTAGGAGTGCATACAATCCCGCGGGTCTTCGCCGGAAATTCTTTAATGTTTCCGCGTTATATGCCGCCGGAATCAGTCAAAATGGCGCTATAATGCAGACTGGCGCAAGCGGATCGGCGATGGCTGAACTCAATAACGTCTTCCTGCTTGTCGGCGTTGCGGTTTTATATTTCACCGCGCTCGCTGCCTTGTTGCGTGCTCGCCGCCGCATCGGTCTCGGTGCATTTTTCTGCACGCTCGGCGTGATGCACTTTCTCGAGACCTATCTCGCCAGCACCATCTACGTGCCGCTGCCGTTCGGCGTCGTGACTTCGCCGGGCTCAACTGTGTTGTTCACCGGCAAACTGATGATGCTATTGCTGCTCTATATCCGCGAAGACGCGGTGGTGGTGCGCCAGCCGATCTACGGCCTGCTGTTCGGCAACGTGTTGTTGTTCCTGTTCGCATTCGTGATGCGCCACCACACGCTGATGCCTTTGACATCGGAGCGCGCGGCCGATTTCGGTTTCCTCAACGAGATGGGCGCCTTGATGGTGTGGGGGACAGCGATCCTGTTCTTCGACTGTATCCTCATCATTCTGCTGTACGAGCGTTCGCGCGCCTGGCTCGGTAATCACGTCTGGGCGAGGTTTGCGCTGAGCGGCGTGGTGGTACTGAGCTTCGATCAACTCGCGTTCTTTACCGGGCTGCATATGCTGACGGGCGCCGGATGGCCGGTATTGCTCGGCGGCTGGATTGCCAAGATGGGTGCCGTCGCGGCCTATAGCGCCATGGCCGCTGCCTATCTCAAATATTTCGAATGGTCGTTCGCGAACCCGAAGGCGGCGCGCATCTCGGATGTGTTCGACACGCTGACTTACCGCGAGCGGTACGAGGATCTGCTGGCGCGTACCGGCTGCGACGCACTGACCGGCGCGCTCGACCGTCATTCGCTGGAATCCTACGGCCGCCG
This sequence comes from Pseudolabrys sp., assembly GCA_036500165.1. Taxonomy (GTDB): domain Bacteria; phylum Pseudomonadota; class Alphaproteobacteria; order Rhizobiales; family Xanthobacteraceae; genus Pseudolabrys. Next base: position 8,864 of record DASYCM010000174.1, on the reverse strand, counting down.
CGCGGTCGAGGCGGCCGCCGCCACCGGTCGTCCGCTGGCGCTGCTGCTGATAGATATCGATCACTTCAAGGCCTTCAACGATCACTTCGGCCATGCTGCCGGCGATAAAATGCTCAAGCGCATCACAGCCGAAATTATGGGTGCGGCGCGGCTGTCTGACTTCACCTATCGCTTCGGCGGTGAGGAGTTCGTTGTCATTGCGGATGGCCTTGCCGGGAGCGATGCGATCGCTCTGGGCGAGAGCATTCGCCGCGCCATTGCCGCGATGCCGGCGGGGGACGCCTTGCGGAAGGTGACCGCGAGCATCGGTATCGCCTGCTGCGCGAAGGATGGCTCGGGCTACGACAAGCTGTTCGAGATCGCGGACAAGCGGCTCTATGAAGCCAAGGCAGGCGGCCGCAACAAGGTGATCGGCGAACGGGCGCAGTCCGAGACGCCCGTCCGGCTGGTCAAAGGTTAGCGGGAAACGGCCTCCGGCTGGCGCGAAGCGGTTTCGCCGCCCACTGTGTGCCAGTTCTGTTGCAAGGGAGGCGAGATTGGCACGCTACCAACTGTTCTATTGGCCCGGCATCCAGGGCCGCGGCGAGTTCGTCCGGCTGGCATTGGAAGACGCCGGCGCGGCTTACGACGACGTCGCCCGTGGCAAAGGCGGCATGGACCGGATGATGGCCATGATGAAGGGGCAAGGAGAAAAGCGCCCGCCTTTCGCTCCGCCGTTCCTCAAATCCGGCAAACTAGTCATCGCCCAGGTCGCCAACATTCTGTTTTACCTTGGGCCGCGGCTGAAGCTCGCGCCCCGCGACGAGGCCAACCGGCTCTGGCTCAATGCGCTTCAGCTCACGGTGGCCGATTTCGTCAAGGAGGTGCACGACACGCATCACCCGATTGCCACCGGACTCTACTATGAAGACCAGAAGCCCGAGGCGAAGCAATATGCCCAAAGCTTCCTGAAGGAGCGGGCGCCGAAATATCTCGGTTATTTCGAGGAGGTGTTGGGCAAGAGTGGCGGGCCTTTTGTGCTCGGCCGCAAGGTCACATACGTTGACCTGTCGCTGTTCCAGCTCATCGAAGGTCTGCGTTACGCCTTTCCGAAGGCAATGAAGCGCATCGAGCGAAAAGTGCCGACAGTTGTCGATGTGCATGACCGCGTCGCGAAGCGGAAAGGCATCAAGGCCTATCTCGCTTCGGACCGGCGTATCGCTTTCAACGAAGACGGGATTTTCCGGAGCTATCCGGAACTGGATGAGTGATCACCCGTGCGCGTTGAGCGGCTTGCCGTTGACGGTCACAGGCTTCGCCGCGATCAGCGTGAAGGCGATGATGCAAGGTACCGTGCCCTTGTTGACCCAGTTATGAATGGTGCCGCGTTGCACCAGCACGTCGCCGGCCTTGAGATGCACGACAACGCCGTCGTCCAACTCCATATCGATCTCGCCGTGCATCACCACGGCGTAATCGATTGAATCGGTGCGGTGGTTGCGTGGGGTCACACCCGGGCCGTAGCTGACGATACGGAAGACGGTGCCGTTGTCGATGCTGATCCCGATCGTCTTTTTCGACGGATCGTCGAAGCCATCATTGCTGATCGGGGAGCCTTCGGTTGACCAGATGACGCTGTAAGCGGCGCCGGGGCGCGGCGAGAACACGTTGCTCACCTGTTCGTCGATCACGATCTTGGCGTGGCCCTTGTCATCGTGACCGGTTACGACGCGACGAATCTGCATGGCGTTCTCCTTACACTCTGAGTTACGAGGCTATCAGTCCAGCGGCTCTTCCGCGGTGATCGGCGCCAGTTTCTTACTTTCGTGCCAGAGCAGATACAAGCCGGAGGCGACGACGATGGCCGAGCCCGCCAGCAGCGCCGACGTCGGTATATCGCCCCAGACGATGAAGCCGATGATGAGGGCAAATACCAGTGAGAAATAATAGAACGGTCCGACCGCGGAGGCCGGTGCGAGAGACAGCGAGCGCGTCCACCAGTATTGGCCGAGACCATTAAAGAGGCCGTTGACCAGCATCAGTCCGGCGTCTTGCCAGGTCGGCGTGATGAAGCCGAACAGCATCATCAAGACCGTGAAGAATATCGTGAGAAACACCATCTGAAACATGGTGAGCGTCTCGGCGGATTCGGTCTTGCTCATGCCGCGCACGGCCGCGGTCACGCTGCCGAGCAGCACCGCATTGCCGACCGCAAACAACGCGCCGATACGAAAGCTGTCGGCGCCGGGGCCGGCGACGAGCAACACGCCGCAGAAGCCGACCAGAAGCGCGCCGAGGCGCTCCTTGCCAACTTTTTCCTTGAGCCACAGCACGGAAGCCAAGGTCGCAAAAAGCGGCGACGAGAAATTGATCGCCACCGCGCCCGCCAGCGGCATAAAGCCGAGCGCAATCATGATGCAGCTTTGCGCCGTCGCTTGCGTCATGCTGCGGCCGAAATGCTGGCTGAGATGGTGCGTCCGGAATACCGAAAGACCGGTGCGTGGCAGGATCAACAGCGAGCAGATCGCCAACGAGCCCAATGCACGGAAGCAAAGAACTTCAGCGAACGAGTAGGTGTCGACCTGCCATTTTGACAGGCCGGTCGAGATCGAGAACACGAAAGTCGCGCCGAGCATGTAGAGAATGCCGAGCGGGACTCGGTCGACGCGCGGAGAGGAGAGGGTCATTCCGCGGTCATCGCTTCTTCAAGCAGGCGCGCTTTCTTGGCGCTCTCGTGCCAGAGCAGGAAAATGCCCGTGGCAACGACGATGGCCGAGCCCGCCAGCAGGCCCAAGGTCGGGATGTCACCCCAGATCACAAAGCCAAGTAGCATCGCCCAGACCAGCGAGGTGTAGAAAAAGGGACCGACCGCGGCGGGCGGTGCCATCGACAACGAATGCGTCCACCAATATTGACCGATGCCGTTGACGACGCCACTGCCGAGCAGCAGCAGTAGATCGAACCATGTTGGCGTCGTGAAAAAGAACGGCAGCGGCAGCGTAAAGGCAACGGCCAGAATGAGCACTTGAAACATGGTCAGCGTGTCGGCGGATTCTGTTTTGCTTAAGCCCCGCACCGCCGCGGTGACGCTGCCGAACAACACGGCGTTGCCGAGTGCAAACAACGCGCCGAGACGAAAGCTATCGGCCCCGGGGGATGCCACCAGCAGCACCCCGAGAAATCCGGTGACGAGTGCCATGCCGCGTGCCCAGCCGACTTTTTCCTTGAGCCAGAGTGCGGCGAACAAAGTGGCGAACAGCGGCGAGGAAAAATTGATGGCGACCGCGCCGGCCAGCGGCATCATGCTGAAGGCGATCATGAGCGAGGTCTGCGCGGCGCACTGCGTACCGTTCCGAGCGAAATGTTCACGCAGACGCTGCGTGCGAAAGACAGCTAACCCTGTGCGCGGCAGGATCAACGCGGCAGCCGCGGCCAGCGAACCGATGGCGCGGTAGCTCAAGACCTCGACAACCGAGAAATGCGCCACTTGCCATTTCGAGATGGCTTGGGAGATGCCGAACATCACCGTGGCGCCGACCATGAGCGCGATGCCGAGTGGGATCTTGTCCGCGCGTTTGAAAGTGCCGGTCATTCCGCGTTCATCGCTTCTTCAAGCGCGCGGGCCTTCTTGGCGCTCTCGTGCCAGAGCAGGAAGATGCCAGAGGCCACGACGATCGCCGCGCCGCCGATCAGGGCGAGGGTGGGGATATCGCCCCAGACGACGAAGCCGATGATGATGACCCAGATGAGGTGGAAGTAATAGAACGGCCCGACGGCGGCGGGTGGGGCCATCGACAGCGAGCGCGTCCACCAATATTGCCCGAGCGCGTTGAGGACGCCGTTGGCCAGCATGATCCACAGATCATGACTGGTCGGCCAGATGAAGAAGAACGGCAGGGCGGCGCTGAAAAACAGCGTCAGGAACACCATCTGATAGACGGTGAGCGTGTCAGCGGATTCCGTGACCGTCATGCCGCGAACCGCCGCGGTGACGCTACCGAACAGCACCGCGTTGCCGAGCGCATAGAGCGCACCGACGCTGAAACTGTCGGCGCCGGGCGACGTCACCAGCAGCACACCGAGAAACCCTCCGGCCAGCGCGAGCCCGCGCGCCAGACCGATTTTTTCCTTGAGCCAGATCACCGAGAACAGTGCGGCGAAAATTGGCGATGAAAAATTGATGGCGACGGCCCCGGCCAGTGGCATCAGGCCGAACGCCATAATGATGAGCGTCTGGGCGATCGCCTGTGTACCGCTCCGGCCGGCATGATCGCGCAGGCGTTTGGTGCGAAATACGCTCCAGCCGGTGCGCGGCAGGATCAAGAGGCCGATGACCACGATGCCCGCGACCGAGCGGAAAAACAGCACCTCCACGACTGGGTTGGTTTCGACCTGCCACTTCGCCAGCGCGCTCGATATGGCGAACATCACGGTCGCGGCGACCATATAGAAAATGCCCAGCGGAACGCGGTCGATACGCGCCGGGCGCTGGTCGATGCTGTCGGTCGTCACTGGAGAGGGCCTCTAGGCGGGTCGGGCCGCCTGCCTACCACTTTCGGCCAAGACCGAGCAGCGCCAAATCGGTATGGCGGTATGCGTACGGTGCGGTCTGCACGCCCATGTTGCAGCGCGGGAAAAAGGCGCCGCCCACGCCTAGTTTTCGCACACGGCGCATTTGCAGCCGCGCTTGGCGAAGAACATCTCTACGTATTCCTCGCCGTAGTCGATGGTGATCTGCGTGCCCGGGGGGATGCGCTTGATGGCGCGGTACATCATGCGGCCGCCCACCGTCTCTGCTTCCGCATTCGGCTTGCAGGAGTGATTGCAATAGCGGGCCAGGTTACGCCGCGACGATCCGTCGATGGTCCAGCGCGAATTGAGTTCGAACAGATACCTGTTGGCGCGGACCCATTCGAGTTCCCGTGCTTTGGCGTTCGAGATGAGGCGGCCGGTATATTCGACGATCAGCTCGCGCTTCTCAATGATCTCGGTCGCAAATAGCCCCAGCCCGGTATTCGACCGGCCGACGCGGAACTTCTTTGGCTTCTTCATGCCTTACGCTTTGAACTCGTTTTGGCGCTCTTGCGGGAGGCAGCCCGTTTGACGGCGCGGGCGCGGGTAAGCCGCGCTTCCTTCCGCTTGCGTTTGGCGCGCAATTCGACGGCGCGCTTATTGCGCCGCTTGCGGCAGCGCGAGCACAGGCAGTTCGACTTGCCGATCACGTTCTTGAGGTAGTCGATGCCGTAGTCGTAGACGATCTCGTCGCCGGCCTTGATGTTCTTGATGGCGCGGATGAAAACGCGCTTCTTGACGTTATAGCTGTCGGCGTTCGGGTTGCAGGAGTGGTTGCCGTAGCGGGCGACGTTGTCGCGGCCCTTGCCGTCGATGGTCCAGCGCTTGTTGATCTCGTAGAGATAGCGATTGCCGCCGTTTTCGGCCTTCTGGGCTGCCTTGCCGGTGAGCAGGGGGCCTTTGTACTCGACGATCCGGCTGTTCTTCCTGATCGGCTTGGTGGCGAACAGGCCTAGGCCGGTGCGGGCGCGGCCGACGCGAAAGGGTCTGCGTGACATTGCGGGCTGATGATTCCACTAAGGTTATGGGGCCGAGATTGCAGATGACAGCAGGCCCGTCAATGCTTTGTCCCCTGCGACCGCAGGCGCTATCCTCAAGTATGTCAGGAGAGGCCGTATGACTAAATCCGACTGGCCCGAATTGCCCTATGCCGCCTGGAAGGATACTGCCGCGACGCTCCAGCTATGGACGCAGATCGTGGGCAAGATCCGGCTGACGCAGACGCCTTGGCTCAATCACTCCTGGCATGTGACGCTCTATGTCGATGCCCGGGGCCTGACCACCGGGCCGATGCCCCATGACGGGCGGACGTTCCAGATCGATTTCGACTTCATTGACCATGTATTGTGGGTGCGGACCAGCGAGGGCCATTTCCGGCAGTTGATGCTGCGGCCGATGAGCGTGGCCGAGTTCTACGCCGACCTGATGATCGCGCTCAAAGAACTGGGCCTCCCTGTCACGATCAAGACCATGCCCTGCGAACTCGCCGAGTGCGTGCCGTTCGAGCAGGACAACATCCATGCCTCCTACGACGCCGAGGCGGCCAATCGCTTCTGGCGCGTGCTGCTCGCCACCAGCCACGTGTTTGCGCGTTTCCGTACCGGCTTCCTCGGCAAGTCGAGCCCGGTTCATTTTTTCTGGGGCTCGTTCGATCTGGCGGTGACGCGCTTTTCCGGCCGTACCGCGCCGCGCCATCCCGGCGGGGTGCCACATCTGCCGAACGAGGTCGCGCAGGAAGCCTATTCGCACGAGGTCTCAAGCGCCGGCTTCTGGCCGGGGTCGCCCGGACCGGTCGATTACCCCGCGTTCTATTCCTACGCCTATCCGGCGCCGGAAGGCTTTGCCGCAGCCTCGGTGAAGCCCGGCGCGGCCTTCTTTTCCAAGGATCTGGGCGAATTCATTTTGCCTTATGACGCGGTACGCACCGCGCGCGACCCCGATGCGGCGCTGCTCGATTTTCTGCAAAGCACCTACGAGGCCGCGGCCGATCTGGCGAAATGGGACCGCAAGGCGCTCGAGTGCGGCTTCGGTGAAGCAGGGCGGCCACGGGCGGTCTGATTTTACTTTCAATTGATTGAACCGGGGATCGGCTTCGTGCGACCAAGATGCATGAGCTTTCCGGGGGACTTCATGACAAAACTTCTGTGTGCTGCCGTACTGTTTTGCGGATTTTTCGCCGCGCCCGCCTTTGCGCAGGATGCGCCGCCGCGTCCCGATCGAGGCACCACGGTGCAGGCCAACTGCATCGACGAGAACGACGGCTATGTCACAAAGAGCAGGCGGCCGGCTTTCGCGATCCAGCTCGAGAATAAATGCGACGTACGGATGGTCTGCAAAGTCTTCGCCAATATCTCGAGCGCCAAGGGCAATGCGCTGGGCCACGGCACCATTCGGCTCAAGTCGAAATCGGCAGGCGCCAAAGCCAAAGGCACCTGGACCATGCCGGTGAAGATGAAGGGCGGCAATTCGCAGTCGACACGCGAGTGCCGCGCGATCTGATTGTGCTTGAACCTCTTTCTGCGTGCTCGCGACCAATGTGAACTGCTTCATTCCATAAGGGGGCTTTCGATGACTAAAACCAAACTTCTGAGCGCCGCTGTGCTGGCGGCATCCTTGTCCGGCCTTTGTGTGCCGGCCTCCGCCGAGACCTTGTTCCAAATCGTGACCGTGAAGGACGAGGTCGTCGTCGGCCTCAACGACGCGGAGTTGAAGGACATGGGCGGTGACGCTGGCGGTATCGCCAAGGCAATCGCGGCCAAGGGCTCGCTGACGCTCTGGCAGTATGGCGTGATCCGCAAGGACGGCGATAACGTCGTCGCGCCGAAGGCCAAGATCGGCGTCTTGGCCGCAACCTCGCTGCGGGTTGAGCCCTACAAGCAGCCGTTCAAGGTCATGCCGCACGAGTAACGCCTTTTTATCCAGCGCCGCCGGCCGGACTTTGTTAGGCTGGCGGCTCTGGGGGCACGTGTGATCGCGATCCGTCTGAAATTTGGCATTGCCGCTTGCGCGGTACTGGCCTGCGCCGCGGTTGTGCCGCGCGAGGCGCGCGCGGCTGGCGGCGCCTATGTCGTCGACACCGCCGACGTTGGAGATCCCGGCGATTGCAAGGTCGAGAGCTGGCTCTCGTCATCCTCCTATCGCGACATGATCGCGTCGACGTCGCCGACCTGCGTGCTTGGTTTTCCCAAACCATTCGACAAGCCTGTCGAGGCCAGCGTGCAGATCCAGCGCACGCGCTTCGATCAGGAGTGGGGCACCAGCTTCACGCCCAAGCTCAAGACCAATCTGGTCCCGACCGCGATCGGCAGCTGGGGCGTCGCCGTGTCGGGGCAGGCGAGCTATGACGGCATCACCGGCGAGAACACCGCGCTCGCTGCGACGATCCCCGCGACGCTGCGGCTGTCCAACGTCGTGCGCGTCAATCTCAACGGCGGCTGGCAATGGGACCGTATCGCTGACCAGCACTACTTTACTTACGGCGCAGGCGCCGACTGGCGCACGCCCGACAATGTGTGGACCGTGACGGCGGAAGTGTTCGGCCAGCTCGGCTCGCCGCAGGATACGCACAGCCTGGTGCAGCCGCGCTTTCAACTCGGTCTGCGCTGGCGTCCGGTCGACGAGTTCAACATCGATCTCATCTACGGCCGCAACATCGCCGGCGAGAATGCCAATTGGCTGACGCTGGCGACGACGTTCCGGTTCTCGGCGGGGAAGTAGCGCTGCTCAGTGCTCCGATATGGCGGCGCCGAAGCGCTCCAGCAGCAGCGTGCGCCGCGCGGTCTCCTGAAGCTGACAGTAGGGCACCGCGCCGAACGCCATGCCCGGATCGAGATTGCTGAACAGCGGGCAAAGCTTGTCGCGCGATTGCGCCCAGCTTGATTGCGCGGCGGCCACGGTCGCGCGCTGCTGGGCGTCGCCGCTTTTGCGGGCGAGCGTGAGCGCTTCCTGCATGCGCTTGTTCCAGACGGCGAGTTCGCGCGTAGCGCAGGCTTTCGCCAGGTCAGGGCCGTCGTTCTTGTCTTTCACCGGCTCGATGCACGGGTCGGCAACGATGCCGATGCAGTTGCCGCCGAAGCTGCCGTCGTTGCTCGCCTTCTCCAGGCACTGCGCGATCTTTTTCGCGTCCGCGGCTTGATCCGCGGGCGTCGAGAAAGCGGGCGAGGCGGCAACAAGGACAACGAGCGCGCTCAGCATTCCGGGAAATTTCATGGTCGCCGTCCTTTTTTTGGCCGTTGCACTTTCTTGGTCGCTGGCTGCGAGGGAAAAGTTCAGCGCGCGCCAAGCGCGCGCCAAGCACGCTCCGAGCATGCGTC
>DASYCM010000173.1:0-2489 GCA_036500165.1 Pseudolabrys sp. | reverse complement strand
TTCTGGTTCTGCAACTGTGTGGTCAGCAGTTGCAGGAAGGTCGTGAAGTTGCTGGCGATCATCGTATTGTCGCTGCTCGACGACGCGGCGGCGGCGGCGCTCTGCGCGGCGGTCAACGGGGTCGATGTAATCGCGCTCATGATCGTTCCTCAGTCTCTTTGTCAGTGCACTCCGGCAGCGCCGGCCGTGCGCTAGACGTGGATATCGACGCCGCTGCTTTGTCCGGACAGGCGGCCGTAGTCGCGGGCGATGGCCGCGCTGGTGAAGTTTTCGTCCTGAACCACCAGCCGGGTGGTGTTGGGCGCGTTCTGGCCCTGCTGTTGCTGCTGGCCGGACTGGTCGCGAAGCTGGAATTGCAGGCCGTTATTGCTGGTCTTGAGGCCGGCATCCTGAAGCGCGCGGTCGAGGCCGGCGGCATCGCGGCGCAATAGATCGAGTGTCTCGGGCCGATCGACGATCATGTTCGACGTGACATTGCCGTCCTTGTCGACGTCGAGGCGGACCTCGATGTGGCCGAGTTCAGGCGGATCGAGCCTGATTTCGAAGTGATTGGTGCTGGACTGCGCCTTGCTGGTGATTTCGAAAGCAACGCCGGACAGCGGAATGGCAGCGGTCTGCTGCGCCAGCGGAGCAGGAGCAGCTGCTGCGGCGGCGGTGGCTGCCGTTGCAGATCCGGCTTGCTGGGTGTGCGCGGCAAGGGCTGCGGTCTGTGCCGCGGTTTGCGTCGCGTCGGCACCGGCTGCTGGCGCGGCCTGAGCCGGATCGAACGCTGGTTTGTCGGCGAGGGCGATCGTGGCAGCCTGATTTTCTTTCGCGTGAGCTTCGCCGCGGGCATTGGCGTCGGCTTTTTCGACCTTTTCCGGGCTGGATGCGGCCTTGCCGGTCTGATCCTCGGCGTCCGTCTTGCCGGCGTCGGCAGCCGTGGCCGCCTTGGCTTCTTCGGCGGCTTTGCCGTCGGCGATCTTGCCGGTGGCAGCCTTGCCGGTCTTACCTTTTCCGGCCCCGGCGATCGTGGCATCGGCGGTCGCATCGCCAGCCGGTTTGCCGGCGGCGCCTTCGATCGCAGCTGGAACGGCGGCGGCGACCGTTTCGGCGGCTACCTGGGTCTGGGCGACGGCGGTGACGACTGCCGCGGCGGTCGCGGCATCGGCCGGCTTGGCATCCTTGGCATCCGGCGTGGCCGTTGTCGCGACGACATCGGCGGCTTTGGCGTCGGTATCGGACTTCGCGTCCTTCTTGGCATCCGATTTTCGGTTGGCATCGGCCTTTTTCCCGGCCGGCGCCTTGGCATCGGCCATTGCCCCATCCGTCTTGGCCGCATCGGTCTTGTTCGCATCGGTTTTGGACGGCTGGTCGGACGCCTTCGCGGTGTTGTCGTCGTCCGAACGGCTCGGAGCCCTGCTATCATCCCTTGATTGCGCGCTATCGCGGGCCGGCGCACGGTCTGGACGGTCGGCGCGGGCTACAGGCCGGTCGGCGGCGGGGTCGGGACGATTGTCCGGTGCGGGGCGCGACTCGGACGCAGGCGGGGCCGTGTCCAAAAGGCTCTCGAAAGCCGGCGCATCCTTTTGGGAGGAGGACCGGGCGGCTACCGGGGACTTCAGGACGATACTTGGGTCGAACGCGACTTGCGGCACGGGGCGGACCTCCGGAATTGACGTCTTCTATTCTGCAATCGTCAGGCCACCAACCAATTCGGAAATTATATAAATAAAATCATATACTTAGTAGCAAGTCTCCGTGCCTGAAACCGGCCCGACCCGGCAGCGGCTGCAGAAAAACCGGCAAGTTTTGCCGCAAGTCGCTGATTTGCCGACATTGAAGCAGTTCCAGACTGCTTTCATTGCGCGTGGGGCGTCCCCACCTGTAGTAAGGAGCCACCATGCGTAACAGCCTCGATCTCGATAGCCGCCCATCCGATACCCGTGTCGTCGTCGCCATGTCCGGCGGTGTCGACTCGTCGGTCACGGCCGCGCTGCTGAAGGCCGAGGGTTACGACGTCGTCGGGGTTACGCTGCAGCTTTACGACCACGGCGCGGCGACGCATCGCAAGGGCGCCTGCTGCGCCGGTCAAGACATCTACGACGCCCGGGCCGTCGCCGAGCGTATCGGCATTCCGCACTACGTGCTCGATTACGAACGGCGTTTCAAGGAAGCGGTGATTGACCGTTTCGCGCAGAGCTACATTGCCGGCGAGACGCCGGTGCCCTGCGTCGAGTGCAACATGTCGATCAAGTTTCACGATCTCCTGGGCACCGCGCGCGAACTGGGCGCGCAAGTGCTGGCGACGGGGCATTATGTCGCCTCGCGCGCTTTGCCAGGTGGCGGACGCGGGCTCTTTCGCGCGCGCGAGCAAGAGCGCGACCAGAGTTATTTTTTGTTCGGCACCACGCGCGATCAACTCGACATATTGCGCTTTCCGCTCGGCGATCGCGGCAAGGCCGAGACGCGCGAATTAGCGCGCCAATTCGGGCTGGCAATCGCCGACA
>DASYCM010000172.1:0-6226 GCA_036500165.1 Pseudolabrys sp. | reverse complement strand
CGAGCGCACCGCTTCGATGCGGACAGCCATATCGGCCAGTCGCAATGCTACCGCCTGATGCTTGATCAGAATGCGGCCGCCCTGCACGTAGTTCTGTACATACTCCGACGTCGCCTCGAAGGCGCGCACGCCGACACCGAGATTCTTCGCCGCCTGAATGATCTTGCCCGGGCGGAAATAGACACCGGCCTTACCGAGTGCGTCGCCTTCCGCGAGCACGTGATCGTCCGGCACAAACATGTCCTCGAACGCAACCTCGCCGTTATTCATGTAGCGGCAGCCCAGCGTCTCGTTGCAGCGCGCCACCGAGAAGCCTTTGGTCTCGCGTGGCACCAGAAAGGATGACGTGCCTTGCAGCATGCCGACCTTCTGATTGGTATTGGCATAAACGACATAGAGCCCGGCGTCGTAACCGTTGGAGATGAACTGTTTGCGGCCGTTGACGACCCATCCGCCATTGGTCTTGACCGCCTTGGTCTGCATCGCCGCTTCCGGCACGTTGTAAGGCAGCCAGCGATCGGACGCGCCGCGCGGCTCGGTGAGACAATGCGCCAGCAAAAATTGCGGATCGTCGACCAGCCGCTTGAACCATTCCTCCTGCAAATGTCGTGGCGCCAGCTGGCGCAGCAGGACCGACACTTTCCAGTTCTGCACCAGCTTGTCGGACAGGCCTGAGTCGCCGCGCGCGATTTCCTCGGAAATCATGGCGAAGGTCGCGACCTCGGTTCCTTTCTCCAGCTCGACGCCGCCGAACTCCTCAGGCACGCCCAAGGTACGAATACCGACCTTTTCGGCGCCCTCCAGAATGCTGGCGGGCAGCCGGCCGTCCGGCTCCATGGACCATTCCTGCTTCCAGTTCTGCTTGACGAAGGGCAGCACCACGTCGTCGACAAAATCGCGGCAGCTCTGCCGCATCATGCGCTGTTCGTCCGAAAGCTGAGCCATCCCGGTTCCTTCCCAACTACAATTTATTTGCCTTTAAAGGCCTTTTCGTTGCCGCATTGCGCCGCCACCAAACCGCTTGCCCCGCCTTGGGACGCGTGCCTTTGCGCCCCGAATCATAGTCATATGCAGGCCTTCTCGACGAGCGGAATAACGCATGGATTTTACCGATTTTAACGAAGCCCTCGCCGCCTTCCTCGATGCGGCCCGGCATACGTTGCGCACTGAGTTGACGTCGCTATGGCTGCCCATCCAGTTGGGCTTGATCGGGCTGGCGGTCCTCATGGCCGTCGGCATCGCTATCTCGTTCCGCAGGCGCGTCGACCTCGTTTCGCTGACGATGGGCTGGCCGCCTTATCTGCGCATCGCCGTGCGGGCCTTTGTCGATTATCTGGCGCCTATCGCCTTCATCTTCGTCATGATGGCCATCCGTGGCGCCTTGCGTGCCGATGTCGTCAATCCGCGCACCTATCTTCTTGGCGTCGCCATTAGCCTGACCACGGCCTGGGTGATCATTAACATCGCCGCCGGCGTCATTCACAACCGCTTCGTCAATCGGGTGGTTACAGTCATCGCCTGGACTATCGCGGCACTCAGCATTCTGCGCTTGCTCGATCCGGTGACGGCGAGTCTCGACTCGCCGTCGGTCTCGGTCATGGTCGGCGGTCTGCGGCTGTCGCCGCTGCTCCTGCTCAAGACAACGGCATTGCTGCTGATCACGCTGTGGGGCGCCAACGCGCTCGGCAATTTCCTCGACAAACGCGTGCAGAGCTTCACGGATCTCACGCCGTCGATCCAGGTGCTGATCACCAAGCTGATCCGCATTGTGCTGATCATCCTCGCGGTCGTCATCGTGCTCAACTCAATGGGCATAGACTTGTCGGTGCTGGCGCTCTTCTCGGGCGCCGTCGGCGTCGGCCTGGGCTTCGGTTTGCAGAAGATTGTGTCGAATCTCGTCAGCGGCATCATCCTGCTCGCCGACAAGTCGATCAAACCGGGCGACGTCATTTCGGTCGGCGACCATTTCGGCCGCGTCGGCAACATGGGCGCGCGCTACACCTCGGTCGATACGCGCGACGGCCGAGAATATCTGATCCCGAACGAGGATTTCATTACGCAACGTGTCGCCAACTGGACCTATTCGAGCGATCTCGTCCGGCTGTCGGTAAAATTCAATACCACCTACGACAGCGATCCGCGTCAGGTACAGGAAGCGGCCGTGACCGCGGCGCGCAGCATCGAACGCGTCGCCAAAAAGCCGATGCCGAGCTGCATGCTGTCAGCCTTCGGCGCGAGCGCGCTGGAGTTCGAATTGTGGTTCTGGATCACCGATCCAGCCGCCGGCGTCGCCAATGTCAAAAGCGACGTGCTGCTGGCACTGTGGGATTCGCTCGACAAACAGAATGCCAAACTGGCCAAGCCCGGCCCTGCCCGCGTCATCTACGAACTGGCGCACCCCAATGCGCGCGAGGACGAACCCGACCCCGGCAAGGACGACCCCGATTCGCCGCTGCCCGCGGATGCCGGCAAGAGTCCGTTTAAAGGCTAATTACACAGCCCTTTCAGCTAGGCGGCTTTGCGCGTCGACAGGAACTCGTTCATACGGCCGAGGGCCTTGAGGATGTTCTCGGTCGAGTTGGCATAGCTCAGGCGCAAATAGCCTTCGCCGAGAATGCCGAAGTCCGGGCCGCCGATGGTGACAACGCCGGTTTCATTGAGCAGCGTCGTCGCCAGATCCCTGGCCTTCCAGCCGGTGCCCTTGATGTTGGGGAACGCATAGAATGCGCCCTTCGGCACCACGCAGGACACGCCCGGCAGTTTGTTGAGCCCGTCGACGACGACTTTGCGGCGTTTGTCGAACTCGACGACCATTTTCACCACTTCGTCTTGCGGCCCGGTGAGGGCGGCGAGCCCTGCGAACTGTGCCGAGGCATTGACGCAGGAATGCAAATTGACCGCGAGCTTGCGCGCGTAGTCGTAGAGCTTACCGGGAAAAATCGCATAGCCCAGACGCCAACCGGTCATCGCATAGGTCTTCGACCAGCCATTGAGCAGAATCAGGCGATCGCGGATCGACGGGTATGACAAGAGGCAGACGTGCTTCTCGCCGTCATAGACCATGTGGTCGTAGATTTCGTCGGACATGATGGCGACGTTCGGCCACTTCTCAAGACCGGCGATAAGCTTGTCGACTTCGCTTTTGGGTGTAACGCCGCCCGTTGGGTTGGCCGGCGAATTGACGATGAGGAGCCGCGTCTTCGGCGTAATCAGCTTCAGCGTTTCCTCGGCCGAGAAAGCAAAACCGTTTTCTTCGCGGATCGGCACCGGAATTGGTGTCGCGCCGGTGAACTCGATCATCGAACGATAGATCGGAAAGCCGGGATCCGGATACATGATTTCCGCACCGGGCTCGCCGAACATCAGGATCGACATGAACATGGTCGGCTTGCCGCCAGGCATGATCATCACATTGTCGGGCGAGACCTCAACGCTGTAGCGCTTGTGCAGATCGGCTACGACCGCCTCGCGCAGCGGCACGATGCCGTTCGCAGCGGTGTAGCCGTGATGGCCATCGCGTAGCGCCTTGATCGCCGCCTCGACGATGAACTCGGGTGTACGGAAGTCAGGCTGGCCAATGCCAAGGCTGATGATGTCGCGGCCCTGCGCTGCCAGCGCATTGGCGCGGGCAAGCACCGCGAAAGCGTTTTCTTCGCCGATGCGGTCAAAAGCCGCGATGGTCTTAAGCATGCAATTCTCCCCGGCAACCGGCGCTGCGGCCGCATTGTTTTGCGGCGCACTTCACCCGATTGGCCGGAGAAAATCAACGCAGTCCGAAAGCCTTAGTTGTTGCCGCCGTAGATGGCGTTTACGTCTCGTGCCAGTTGCGAGCGGATGAAAGGATCCGGATCGTCGCCAAGATAGGTGTGCCCATCGTAGATCGGGCCGGCCGGGAATTTATCGGTGCCGCGATATTTCACCGGCGCCTGCGCCATTGCGTGAACGGCAGTATGTTTCTTGTGCTTGCGCGCGGTCTCGGCCTGCACCGGGACGATGAAGGCAAACGCGACAACGCCTGCGAAAAGCTTCACTGCGAGAGACGACATGGTGGCCTCCTTGTGGGTCACCATCACTAGTCCAACGCCGAGACGGCACAAGGGCGAAAGCGGCGCTGGCGATCACATCTCCGTGCCGGAATAAGCGCTCGTCATCGGTGTTACCGCGCGACCAAATCGCGCGTGATTTCCTTTAAATCTGCCGTACCGGTCAACTGCATCGCACGCACCAGTTCGACGCGCAGATGCTCGAACACATCGCGCACGCCGTCGGCGCCGTTCATCGTCAGACCCCAGATCGTTGGACGGCCGATCAGCACGGCGCGCGCGCCGAGCGCCAACGCCTTGAGAATGTCCGAGCCGCGGCGGATGCCACCATCGACATAAACCTCGGCCTTGCCGGACAGAGCCGCCGCAATCTCCTCGATCGCCGCCGCCGTCGTCACCGTGGTATCGATGTGCCGGCCGCCGTGATTGGAGACAATGACGGCTTTCGCACCATGCTCGGCGCAGGCCACCGCATCGTCGGCACGCAGCACGCCCTTGACCAGCACCGGCATCGGCGAGCGCTTCACCAGCCATTCGAGCTCACGCCACGTCGCCGGGAAAACGACCTTGCCGGCGAAGTCGGGATGATAGGCCGTGCGCGCCATCGGCTGCCCCGGCATATTGATGTTGAGAATATCCGGTGACGGCTCGTGCTGTTCGCGCGCGGCGCGCGGCGACCAGCCGCCGACCGGCGCATCGACCGTGAGCACCAGCGCGGTGAAACCATTGGCGTGCAGCCGGTCGATCAGCGCTTCGACCTCGGTGCGGTTCGGCCAGTAGTAAAGCTGGAACCACTGCGGCGCGCTCTTGCGCTCCCTCGCGACGTCCTCGATCAAAATGTTAGAATTGCTCGCCATGCAGTACGGCACGCCAGCCATCGTGGCACCGCGCGCGGTGGCGGCCTCGCCTTGCGGGTGGAACAGTTTGTGCCGTCCGGTCGGCGCCACCATCATCGGCGTCGACATCTTCTGGCCGAGCAGCGTCATGCTGGTGTCGACGTTCTCGACATTGCGCAGCACGCGCGGCCGCAGCCGCATCGCACGCCAGGCGCTGATGTTCTCGGTGACGCTGATTTCGTCGTCCGCGCCCGCAGCGCAAAATGCCATCGACGCCGGCAGCATCCTGGCGTGGGCCTGATGTTCAAGGGCATCGAAATCGACACTGTCCACGTCATTCTCCCGCATATTTCTTTATTTGGCGGCGGACATTGGCCCAGCCGCCGGCTAACCGCCAGCGCCAAGACAGCGCTGCAAGCATGAAAGCGGGACATAGGTTATATCCGGGAATGGCATTGTCCCCCTGCGCGCAAACGTGGCACCTTCGGATGCCACCCGCGGGAACTCATCATGCCTCGTCCTACAACTTCCGATAAACGTCATACCTTTCGCGCTCTGCATGAAAGCGGTTGCTTCGTCATTCCCAATCCGTGGAATATCGGCAGCGCGCGCTATCTCGAAGGGTTGAATTTCAAGGCGCTGGCAACGACAAGTGCGGGCTACGCCCATGCCCAGGGCCTGCCTGACGGCGCTCATAGCTGCGAAGAAGTGCTAGCGCATTTCCGGGAGATCGCCACCGCCACCGACCTGCCGGTGAATGCCGACTTCGAGGATGGCTATGCCGACGATATCGGCAAAATGGCCGAGAATGTCGCACGCTGCGTCGAGACCGGCGTCGCCGGTTTGTCGATCGAAGATGCGACCGGTAACGACGCCAATCCGCTGTACAATTTCGACACCGCGCTCGCACGCGTAAAAGCAACGCGTAAGGCGATCGACGAAAGCCGCAGCGGCGTCGTGTTCACCGCGCGCACCGAGGGCTTCATTCGCGGCCGCCCCGATCTGGATGAGACCATCAAACGGCTCAAAGCCTTCGCTGATGCCGGCGCCGATTGTCTCTATTCGCCCGGCATCAAGACGCGCGAACAGATCGAGGCGACCGTAAAGGCAGTTGCGGGGACGCCGGTAAATTTTCTCAATAGCAATGCATTCGGCTTTACGGTCAAGGACCTCGCCGACATGGGCGTGCGCCGCATCAGCGTCGGTGGCACCATGGCGCGGGTGGCGATGAATGCCTTCATCAAATCGGCGCGCGAAATTGCCGAGAACGGCACATTCACCAGCTTCGCCGGTGTCATCACAAATGCCGACCTCAATGGTTTTTTCGACAAGGCGCGCAAATAGCCG
>DASYCM010000171.1:0-3624 GCA_036500165.1 Pseudolabrys sp. | reverse complement strand
GGCTTGGCAAGCGCAAAACACACCTTCTTGCCGCCTGGCATGGCCCGGTAGGCGCCCCAATCGCCGAACTGACCGAGCAAGACCGCGGATTCGGTCGGATCGGCAGTTTTCGGTTTTGCTTCCTGTTTTGCCGCAGGCTTTGCGGCTGCCTTCGGCGCGGCTTTCGTGTCAGCCTTGGGCGCAGCCTGCGCAAATGCTGCGCCGGACAGGGTCACCGCCACGGTCAGTGCAATGAAGGGGCTAAGCCAAAGCGTCTTCGTCATCGGGCCCTACCGGTGTGAATGTATAACGGACTTGATTCCGTCCCCAAAGGTCGCTGGATATTAGCCCATTATGGACGAATATCGGCAATGTGAAGGCAGCTCCTTCGCCATTGCCGACGCGACCCTAGCCTGAGAAAGTTAACGCCCGCCATGAAAGCGCTGCTCTGCACCCACTACGGAACTCCCGACGACCTGGAGCTGGCCGACATCGCCGACCCGGTCGCCGCGCCGGGTGAGGCTGTCGTTCGTATCCACGCCGCGGCGCTTAATTTTTTCGACACCCTGATCATCGCGGGGAAATACCAGACAAAGCCAGCCTTCCCGTTTTCGCCCTCGGCCGAATTCGCCGGCACGATCGAAAGCCTCGGCGAGGGTGTTGCGCACCTAGCGGTCGGCGACCGCGTACTGGCCTGCTGCAGCTATGGCGCGGCACGCGAGCGTATCGCGATCCCCGCGGGCAAGTTGATCAAGGTTCCGGACAGCATCGACTTCGACCATGCCGCCGGCATCTGCGTCACCTATGGCACGACGATGTACGCGCTCAAAGATCGCGCCAGGCTTCAACCGGGCGAGACGCTGGCCGTGCTTGGCGCTTCGGGCGGCACCGGCCTTGCGGCCATCGAGCTCGGCAAGATCATGGGCGCGCGCGTCATCGCCTGCGCGTCGTCACCAGAGAAAATCGCCTTTGCGCGCGAGCACGGCGCCGACGACGGCATCGATTATGCCACTGAGGATTTGAAGGAAGCACTGCGCCGCGCCACCGGCGGCAAAGGCCCGGACGTGATCTACGATCCGGTCGGCGGCCAATATGCCGAACCGGCGTTACGCGCGATTGCCTGGAAAGGACGCTATCTCGTAGTCGGCTTTGCCGCCGGCGAAATTCCAAAGCTTCCGTTCAATCTGATGCTGCTGAAAGGCTGCGATGTAATGGGCGTGTTCTGGGGATCGTTTATCCAACGCGATCTCGCCGGGCACCGGGCCAACACCGAGCAACTTTTAGCCTGGTACGCAGAAGGCAAATTATCGTCGCACATCCATGCGATCTATCCGCTCGCCGAAGCGCCGGCAGCGCTCAAGGCCATCGCCGCGCGCAAGGTTATGGGCAAGGTGATCTTGCATCCGTAAGGACGCTATCCCGCGAGCCGGTCCATCGCCTCCGCGAGTTTGAAATCAAGGCCGGTCACGCCGCCGGCATCGTGGGTCGACAACGTCACCTCGACCGTTTTGTAGACATTGAACCACTCCGGATGATGGTCCATCTCGTTGGCGATGTCGGCCACCTTGGTCATGAAGGCAAACGCCTCGCGAAAATCCTTGAAGGTGAACTTGCGAGTGATGGCATCGCGTCCGGGCACGTCGGACCAGCTTGTAAGCCTGGTCAGAGCAGCCTTGCGGGCCTCGGCAGTGAGTTTGTCGGCCATGATTGTTCCTTCCCGGGAGCGAACGCATGAGACGGCAAAATAGTTGCCATGGCTAAGTGTGGCCCAAAACGCAAGGTCTTGTCCCCCGTCGTCATCGGGCCGTCATATCGCCGTCGAAGGACTGTCAGCCGGCGCACCCATTGTTCTGCTTCCAACTCGCAACGGAGGTAGACATGCATCGCCGGATCATCCCTTCACGCCGCCGCTTTCTTCAGACAACTGCGGCAGCCGCTGCTTTCTCCGGCGTCGGCGGCGTCGCCGGACCGTTCCTCAGTCGCGCCAATGATCGCCCGATGGTCAGCCACGGCGTCCAGTCCGGCGATGTCTCGTCCGACTCCGGCGTCGTGTGGGCGCGCGCCGACAGGCCGTCGCGCATGCAGATCGAAATTGCCACCACCGACAGCTTCAAGAACATCATCGGCGGCACTTATGTCGATGCTTTGCCGGAAAGCGATTTCACCGCCAAAGCCTTGATCGAAAATCTGCCGGCCGGGCAGGACATGTTCTACCGCATCCGCTTTCAGGATTTGTCGGCGCCGACAATCACCGGCGAGCCGATCGTCGGCCGCTTCCGCACCGCGCCGAGCGACAAGCGTTCGATCAGTTTCGTATGGTCCGGCGATACCGTCGGTCAAGGCTGGGGCATCGATGAGTCGCGCGGTGGCATGCGCACCTACGCCACCATCCTCAAGAACAAACCGGATTTCTTCATCCATAACGGCGACAACATTTATGCCGACGGCCCGATCGAAGCCGAAAAGAAGATGCCCAACGGTGAGATCTGGAAAAACATTGTCACCGAAGACAAATCCAAACCGGCCGAGACGCTCGCCGAATTCCGGGGCAACTACAAATACAATATGCTCGATAAGAATTTCCGCGCGCTCTACGCCGAGGTTCCGGTGTTCACGCAATGGGACGACCACGAGGTCTTCAACAACTGGTGGCCCGGCGAACCGATGAACGCCCGCGCCGAGGTCATCGCCAAAAAATACGTCGAAAAGAACGACCTCATTATCGCGGCGCGATCGGCCCGGGCTTTTCATGAATACATGCCGATGCGCGAAACCCAGACGGAGCCGGGCCGCGTCTACCGCAAGATCAGCTACGGACCGTTGCTCGACGTCTTCATGCTCGACATGCGCAGCTATCGCGGGCCGAATGCCGAAGGCAAAGACACCAGCTACGGTCCGAATTCGTATTTCATGGGTCCGCAGCAGATCGCCTGGCTCAAGCGCGAACTACTGAATTCGCGCGCGACTTGGAAGGTGATCGCCGCCGATATGCCCATTGGTTTGCTGGTGGTCTACGACACCGTCAAAAATACCGGCGTGGAAGCCATCGCCCAAGGCGACGACGGCGTCCCGCTCGGCCGTGAACTGGAAATTGCCGACCTGCTCTCGTTCATCAAACACGCCGGAGTGAAGAACACCGTCTGGCTGACCGCGGACGTGCACTACACTGCCGCGCACTACTACGACCCGAACAAGGCCGCGTTCCAGGACTTCGAGCCGTTCTGGGAATTCGTGTCCGGCCCATTGCATGCCGGTACTTTCGGCCCCAACCAGCTGGACAAAACCTTCGGCCCGCAACTGATGTACATCAAGGCGCCGAGCAAGGAGCAAGGTCAGAACCTGCCGCCCAGCGAGGGCATGCAGTTCTTCGGCGTCGTCGGCATCGACGGCGCCACCGAGCAGATGACCGTGACGCTCAAAGACTGGGACGACCGGTCGCTGTGGTCGACCACCCTCGATCCGAAACGGGCCTAACCCGAGACCGCGCGGGCGGTTATTTCGGGCCACCCGCGTACCTCTCGACCCTCAAAAGGCCCTATTTTTGGGCTTTATCGCCCTTGGGGCCTTAACCAGACAGCCGGATAAGCGGTTGCTTCCGGCCGTTCCCTGACTATATTGCGGCGCAATAGCGCATCGCGTCGCGGG
>DASYCM010000170.1:0-7837 GCA_036500165.1 Pseudolabrys sp. | reverse complement strand
GGCGCCGAGTGCCGACTGTTCGAGGAAGCGCTCCGCGATTTCCGCGACCGAGCGACCGCCGACGGCGTTGATGCCGGCGATCGACAACAGGTCAGTGACGAGCGCGTGCGCGCCCTTCGGATCGGCGCCGGCAAGTGCTGCGAGCACGCCCTGATACTCAGGCCGCGCGTTATTGCCGCCGAGGACGAGACGGTCGAGATCCTGCGCCAGATTGGTCTTGCGGTTGAAATCCTTGATCAGCCGCCGCTTCCATGCCGGCGGCAGGTCGAGCCCCGCGACCAGCGCGCAGAACAGCGCGATGTCACCGGTTTTGATGGCGGGCGAGGCGAGGCCATAGGTCTCGGTGGCCTCGAGGCCCAGCGACAGCATCTCGGCGTCGGCGGCGGCCTTGTCGGCGCGGCCGAAGCTCTCGATGCCTGCTTGCAGGAATTCGGCCGACTGGTCGGTGCGATGGCGGAAAACCGGTCCCAAATAGCAGAATCCGGCCGGTTTGCCGGCAGCCGGCGAGGCCAGGTAATCGCGCGAGACGGGGATGGTCAGGTCCGGCCGCAGGCAAAATTCGCCGCCGCCCGGCGCGGTCGTCAGGTACATACGATTACGTATGTCCTCGCCCGCGAGATCGAGGAACGGCTCGGCCGGCTGCAGGATCGCGGGTCCGACGCGCCTATAGCCGGCGCGCTCATAGGAGCCGACCAGGGCTTCCGCCCGGGCGTCTGCGCTCGTCTTGATCGTTACACTTGCGTCCATCGCCTGTCCGTCATCCGCTTTCGTGACGGCCCTTTAGCACGGGAGTTTTAAGGTTTCGACGGTGTTTGCCCGGCGCGCTTAACAGGCCGTCCGGCCAAAGGCTTGGTATCGTTAACGAATTTTCGAGGCCGGGCGGCCTCTGCCCGGCGGCGGTATCAGCGTAAGACAAAATCAACCAAACCAGCGTTGACTGGCGCTGTCCGGGAGTCGTCGCCATGACTGAAGCCGTGCCGCGATCCGTAGCGGAGAGCTACTACAAGGCCTATGCCGCGCGTGACGCCCAGACGGTTGCCGAATACCTCGACGACAATGTCGAATGGACCATCAGCGGGCCGGTCGACGTGCTGCCGTTCTGCGGCAAGCGTCATGGCAAGGCGGCGGTACTCGACCTGATCGAGCGTCTGGTCCCGGAAGTCATCACCATCTTCAGCTTCACGCCCGAGGCCATGCTGATCGACGGCGACCGGGTCGCCACGCTCAACAGCTTGGCGGCGACACGTACGATCGATGGCCGCGTCATCCGCTACCGGCTGGCGCATTTCACCCGCTTTCGCGCCGGCAAGGTGATCGAGAATGTCTCACTTCTCGACAGCTTCGACGCGGCGGAGCAGGTGCTCGGCCATCCACTGACTTCGAACACGGAATTCCCGGAAGGCGACCGCATCGCCGTATGAAGGATGGAGGGCTTGAACGATGGCCTACAGCGTGTCCCGCACCGTCGTCGATGCCTTCTATGAAGCCTATGCCGCGCGAGACGTGGCGAAGGTCGCGCCGTTCCTGCACCCCAATATCGAATGGATCGTCAGCGGTCCGATGGACGTGCTGCCGTTTTGCGGCACGTTCCGCGGCAAGGCCGCGGTCGTCGACTTGATCGGCCATCGGGTGCCGAGTGTCGTGAAGGTTTTCGGTTTCGTGCCTGAATCGGTTTTGGTCGACGGCGATCAACTGGCGATGCTGCATCGCCAGTCAGGCCGGCGCGGGTTCGATGGCCGCGTCGTCAGCTATCGGGTCGCAAACTTCATGCGCTTCGAAGACGACAAGGTCGTTACAAATCTGTCATTGATCGACAGTTTCGACGCCGTCGAGCAAATGCTTGGGCGACCATTGTCGGTGCACGAGAGTCCGGCGCTCGACGCCGGCAATGTGGTCGCGCTTTAACGTCAGCCTTTTAACGCCGTGATGTCTCGCCCCCGGCGGCATGCTATGGTCGCGGCGCAATCCGCGATGGAGTTTTTCATGACGCATTTCTCGACTCGTTTTCTGCGCTCGCTCGCTTTCGCCACTCTTGGACTGATTTACGCGATCCCCGCTTTCGCTCTCGACATGCCGCCGCGCAAGCCGGGGCTGTGGGAGCTCAAGATGGATTTCGAAGGCCGCAAGATACCGGCTACAACGGTGAAGCAGTGTACGGATGCGACCTCCGACAAGGTCATGAATTCGAACTTCGGCGGCCCGGCGCAGGCGGCTTGCTCGAAACAGGACGTCACCAAGACCGCGAACGGCATGATCGTGGATTCTGTCTGCGAGTTCGGAGCGGGCACGACGACAACGCACGCGGTCGTGAGTGGCAGCTTTGATAGCGCCTATACGGTCGATGTGAATTCCAAGCGCGAAGGCGGTCCTGCCGTTCCGGGTATGCCGGCCGGCGGTTCAAGCCACATGACGATCACGGCGAAATGGCTCGGTCCCTGCGCCGCCGGTCAAAAGCCGGGCGACATGATCATGCCGAACGGCATGACCATGAACATCCTCGAGATGCAGAAAATGGCGCCGTCCAAAAAGCCCTGAAAAGCAACGGCCCGGGGCTCAACCGAGATTGTGACGGGCCAGCAAATCGCGAACGTGCCTGACCACTTCGGCTTCCTGCACGGTGCGCTGCGCCTCGGCCTGTCTTTTGAGATACTCGTCGCGGTCCTTGATGGCTGCGATATCGGCGCCGAGGATCAGATCCTTGATCTGGATTTCGCCTTTGGCCTTCTCGTCGGAGCCCTGGATGATGGCGCACGGCGAGCCGCGTCGGTCGGCATATTTAAGCTGCTGACCGACGTTGTTTTTCGGATTGCCGAGATAAAGTTCGGCGCGGATAGGCTTCCCGCCGTCACTGGGGTTTCTTAGCATCGACACGAGGCGTTGAGCGTCCGCAACTGATTGTCCGGGAAACACGGTTACGACGACGGGACCCGCCGGCGCCTTGCTGTCGAGCTTGCCGAGCGCGGTGAGCGCCGCCTGCAATCGCGATACGCCGATGGAGAAGCCGGTCGACGGCACAGGCTGGCCCATGAAGCGCGAGACGAGGCCGTCGTAACGGCCGCCGCCGCCGACCGAGCCGAAGCGGATGGGGCGGCCCTTGTCGTCCTTGGCTTCGGCGAGCAGCTCAACCTCGTAAACGGGGCCGGTATAATACTCGAGGCCGCGGACGACGGTTGGGTCAAACTTAATTCGATCTGTACCGTATCCCGCAGACCTAACCATTGGTTCAAATTGCTCGAGCAAGTCATTTACAGCGTCGTCATATAGTAAGTGACCAAGTCCTCCATTTGCGTCAGGCACTCCGCCTGTATTTACAGTGATCTGATCAAGGATTTGTCGAAGCGTCGTTAAGTCTTTTGCTGTGACGACGGATACGACGGTATTGATTTGATCTGATGTAAGACCAGCGCCTTTTGTGACGTCGCCGCTCTCGTCCTTTCGCCCATCGCCAAGTAACTGTTTGACGCCGTCTATTCCGAGTCGATCTAGTTTATCGATTGCGCGCAAAACAGTGAGACGTTTACCCGCGTTCGACTCTCCCAGAAGACCAATAGCTTCGAGTACGCCATCCAGCACCTTGCGGTTATTCACCTTCACGATGTAGTCGCCGCGCTTGATGCCCAGCGCTTCCATCGTGTCGGCCGCGAGCATGCACATCTCGGCATCCGCTGCCATCGACGGCGAACCGACGGTGTCGGCGTCGAACTGCATGAACTGGCGGAAGCGTCCCGGGCCGGGCTTCTCGTTGCGGAACACGTAGCCGTTGCGGTAACTGCGATAGGGCAGGGCGAGGTTCTGGTAATTCTGCGCGACGTAGCGCGCCAAAGGCGCGGTCAGGTCGTAGCGCAGCGACAGCCACTGGTCGTCGTCGTCCTGGAACGAGAACACGCCTTCATTCGGCCGGTCTTGATCCGGCAGGAATTTGCCAAGCGCGTCGGTGTATTCGATGGCCGGCGTCTCCACCGGCTCAAAGCCGTAGCGCTCGAATTGCACGCGGATCGTCTCGACCATCGCACGCGTCGCGGCAATGTCGGCCGGTCCGCGGTCGACCAGACCGTGCGGCAAGCGGGCCTTGAGCTTATGGGGCTTGTTGCCTGCTTTTTTGTTCTCAGGCGTGGTGTTTTGAGGCGTGCTGTCGGCCATCGGCGCTATATCGATTTTGAGGGTTGCAATGGCCTGCGTGGTAGCAGCCGCCCCCAAAGGCGGCAAGCGGCAGGCGCCCAGAGAGGCTCGCCGCTTTCGACGGCTACTCTTTGGCGGCCAGATCGACGCCCTGCAGCACCATGTTGAGCAGCGAGATGTTGACGCGCAGGGCGCCGTGCACGCCGCCTTCGTACGCGATGAAGCCGAGGCGCCGAAACTTGTTCATGAAAAAGCTGATGCGCGAGCGCGTGGTGCCGACCATCTCCGCCAAAGTTTCCTGACGGATCTTGGCGATCACCGGGTCGGCGTTGCCGTCCTGGCCGGAATTCACCAGCAGCAAAAGCGCGCGTGCAAGGCGTTTCTCGCTGGAATTGAACAACTGATCGGCCAGGTCATCTTCGATGCGCCTGTTGCGGTCGAGCAGATAGGTCATAAACAGCGATGAAAATTCAGGGTCGGCAGCGAATTCTCGCAGCATCGCCGCCTTGTCGATCCGCAAGACGACGCATTCGTCCAAAGCCATCACGGTTTTTGTCCGGTGGGCGGGTCCGCTTAGACAGCACTGGCCGAAAAAGTCGCCAGGCCCCATGATAGCCAGCACCGCGTCCTTGCCGTGCTCGGACGTCACGGCGACTTTCACTGTGCCTTTGCGAATATAAAAAACCGCGGCGGCCGCGTCGCCCTGTGAAAAAATAACATCGTTCGCATGAAAAATTTCATTCGTGCGGCCGACGCCGACGTTGAGCAGAAAGGCCTCTGCTTTATGAGCATTGCTTGCCTTGGCCATCGTCATTAACGCCACCCTTCTCGTGATCGCGCTGATTTCAAGAAGTGAAATTCAGAATCGGTGCAACTTTAAAGAGACGCTTGCTCATCCTGCGGTATCATCGAACTCTCCCGGCGCGCCAAAACAACGCAGCACACGCTCGGCCGCCACGATGCACCTGAAAATGCTCGTTAAAACTCACTTTCCCGTGAAAATTGTGTAAAATGTAATTGCACTTGCTACCAACGGCCGGTCATTAAATGTCAGCGGCAGTCCGATCTTTAAAACTATAAACGGCCGTTATCTTCGCGGACAATTTCTGCCTGTTTCAGTTCGTTGATAGGGTGCCCGACGAACAGGAGTTTTCCATGGCCGCCAGCCCGAAACCGATCGCCAACGTTCCCAACGATCTCGAACCCTACTGGATGCCGTTTACGGCCAATCGCGCCTTCAAGAAGCGGCCGCGCATGGTTTCGGGCGCCAAGGACATGCACTACGTCACGCCGGATGGCCGCAAGCTGATCGACGGTTCTTCCGGCCTGTGGTGCACCAATGCCGGCCACAATCGCGATTCCATTGTCGCCGCGATCCAGGCGCAGGCGGCGGAAATGGATTACGCGCCGCCGTTCCAGTTCGCGCAGCCGAAAGCCTTCGAACTGGCTGCACGCGTCGCCGCGATGGCGCCCGGCGATCTCGATCATGTGTTCTTCTGCAATTCAGGTTCGGAAGCGGTCGACACCGCGCTGAAAATCGCGCTGGCGTTTCACAACGTGCAGGGCCGCGGCTCGCGCGTGCGCCTGATCGGCCGCGAGCGTGGTTATCACGGCGTCGGCTTCGGCGGCATCGCCGTCGGCGGCATCGTCAACAACCGCAAGCAGTTCGGTACGCTGGTCGCGGGCGTCGATCACCTGCCGGCAACGTATAATCGTGCCGAGCAGGCCTTCTCGATCGATCAGCCGGAGTGGGGCGGCCACCTTGCCGACGCGCTCGATGGTTTGGTCGCGCTGCACGACGCCTCGACCATCGCTGCCGTGATCGTCGAGCCGATGGCGGGATCGACCGGCGTCATCCCGTCGCCGAAGGGTTATCTGCAAAAGCTGCGTGCGATCTGCGACAAGCACGGCATCCTTTTGATTTTCGACGAAGTCATCACCGGCTTCGGCCGTCTCGGCTACGCCTTCGCCGCCGAGCGCTACGGCGTGGTGCCGGACATGATCACCTTCGCCAAGGGTGTCACGTCGGGCAGCGTGCCCATGGGCGGTGTGCTGGTGCGCAAGGGTATTTACGACGCGTTCATGCAGGGCCCCGAGCACGTCGTCGAACTGTTCCACGGCTATACCTACTCGGCGCATCCGCTCGCCTGTGCCGCCGGGCTCGCCACGCTCGATCTTTATCGTGAAGAGAATCTGTTCGAGCGCGCGCGCAAACTGGAAACGCCGTGGGCCAACGCGGCGCTCGGCCTCAAAGGTCTGCCGAACGTGCTCGACATTCGGCCTGTCGGCCTTACCGTCGGCATCGATCTCGCCAGCAAACCCGACGGCGTGGGAAAACGCGGTATGGCGGCGCTGGAGACGGCGTTCCACGACCACGACATCATGCTGCGTGCTGTCGGCGATACGCTGGCGCTGTCACCGCCGCTGATCATGAGCGAAGCTCAGGTCGATGAGATATTCGACAAGGTCGGCAAGATCATCAAAGCGGTGGCGTAAGAGCATTCAGCATGCCCGGCGCCTTGGCCGGGCATGCACTTCTTAAATTATGAGGCGACTACTTCGCGAAGGCCGGGAACACCGGCAGCTTCTCGACGTCGCGCGCATCGTGCTGAATGATGATCGTTGCCTTCAGATTGGCCGCGATGCTGTTGAGGCGTTCGACCGACGCGACCGTCTGCGCACGATCGTAATTGAACGCAGGCACGCCGCTCGATTTGGCATTCTCGCGGAAGTGAACCGCGTCGCCGCTGAGAATCACGGGACCCATCTGCGACAGCTTCACCAGCAGGCTTGAATGTCCCGGCGTGTGGCCGGGGGTGCGCAGCATGATCACGGTGCCGTCCTCGAACACGTCCTTGTCGAGCGAGAGCGGTTCGACCTTGTTTTCGCCTTTGATCCAGCCCTCGAACGGCTTGAAGTTCACGCCCTGGCCCGGCTTGGGGCTGGAGATCGCTTCCCAATCCTTGCTTCCGATCAGGAGGGTTGCTTTCGGAAACGACGCCACCTGGCCGGTGTGGTCGGCGTGATAGTGGCTGATGCCGACATATTTGATCTGGTCAGGCTTGACGTTGATCTGCGCCAGATAGTCGACGAGGCTCACCTTCGGCGCGACGTTGGGCGCGGTCATGGCGTGGCCCGTATCCCAGAGCATGTAATCGTCGCCATGCTTGATGAGATAGCAGCTGAAGACGAACTGAAGTTTTAGATCGCCATACTGAAACGTGTCGGAGAAACGCTGGTTGACCGGCACCGGCGCTTGCGGCGTGCCGCAATCGAAACGCGCGAGCGACACCTCCGGTGCGGCCAGCGCGTTCGTGGCGAGACTAGCAAGTGCAAAAGCGCCGGCAGTGGCAATCTTCAGAATTCGTTTCATCGTGTCCCCCCGTTGATGTCGTTTTCAAGCGCGGCCTTTTTGGCTCGCTGCGGCGAAAAGTATCGCCAACATTATACATGCGTGTGACGCCGCGCATACGCCGTTCGCGACGCAAATAGTGCGGGAATATTGCCGCGCCTGCGGTGTTGCTACTGCGCCGTGATCTTGTTGGCGGCGATCACGTCGTGCCAAAGCTTGATCTCGTTCTTGAGCAGCGTGTGCGCGGCTTCCGGTGTCAGTTCCTCGGGCGGATAGGGGACCATGCCGCCGTCGGCGAAGTTTTTCTGCACGGCGGGATCGGCCAACGTGGCGCGTAGTGCGACGTTCAGTTTGTTGATGATGGGA
>DASYCM010000169.1:0-7653 GCA_036500165.1 Pseudolabrys sp. | reverse complement strand
GCGGCAATGAACACATCCATCCAGTCCGCTCTGAAATTGCTGTGACAATAGTCGATGACGTTCGCGAGCGGGGGCAAAGGCTTCATTCCCGGATCACCCATCCGGATAACCCAGCCGCCCCGGCGCGTGATCTCGGCGATGGCCGGCAGATAAGTCGAAATGTCGCAATTCAGAATGCCGTGAAGACCGCCATCAGTGCCATTCCATTTGCCTTCGCGGACATGCAGCGCGACGAACCACGAGCCTTGCGGCACGCCGGCAGTTCGCAACGCGGCCCAGCCGCGCTCAAATGTTTCAGGCGGCAATTTGAATATCGGCCCCCTGCCCTCGGCACGCCAACGCTCATAAGTTTTGTTCGCAAGCTGCGAGAAATAAAATGCCGTTCCGTCCGGCAGACGGGGTCCCAAGTAGTCGAAATGGAGTGCTTGCACCGCTGCAGGATCGAATGGCAGTTCGGCCGGATTGTCGATCAGCCGAAGATGCGGCGCCACCTGACTTAGGAGAAAGCGATTTGCAATCTTGCTGCCGTGCGGCAAATAAAAAATCGTGTCGTCGCGATCGCGGCCTTCGAGAATCCCGAGTTTGATCACGTAATCGATTGTTGCGGTGTGCCCGATATGGCGCCCCCACACGTTATCGAGAACACGATAGGCACTTTTTGCTACACCACGATTCTCTGCCTCTGCCATTGCAAGTTCGTTTGCGCGCGCGAACAGCGACATCGCATCACGAAAGCGGCCGAGCCCGTGATAAAGACACATCGCGCCCATTAAGTATTCGTCGGTCGTGACGTTGCCGACGCGAATTGAGCGCTCCATGAACTCCCACGCATGGACCGGCCGGTCGTTTTGAAACAGGTCGGAAGCCATGCCGTTACAGAAGGCCTTTCCGCTTGGCGTGGCCAGCCAACGCTCTGGCAACGCCGACAGGACCAACGGCACAAGCTGCGGATATCGAACGAGGACAAGCCCTAAACGGCTTCGTAGATAGTTGAACGGCACATAGAAGAGCCGAGCCGGGCGCTGAACTGTCTTCGTCACCTGACCAGCGATGCGGCGAACAATGGATAGCGACATAAATTTCCTCGGCAGTTCCGGTATCAAGCGCCTGACGCACCAAAATCAAAGCCGATCGAAGCAAAGGCTTGGTCCCACAGCGTCAACAGCTTGGCGGTGTTTAGGTGCTTGGCCACGTAGGCATGTCCGCGCTCGCCCGCCTCGCGCCGGACGAATTCGTTCGTCATCAGGCGTTCCAGCGCTGACGTCCAGTCAGCATCGCTGTCACAAGCGAATTCGCCCGTCCCAGCCGACTTCTGCATCTGGCGATAGGAGGGCGTTGCGGATGTCACAACGGGCATTCCCATGCGCCACAACAAAGCGAGCTTGTTGCCCGGCTTGCCGCGCGTCAGCGGATCGGCAGTAAAAATCGGAACGATAGCACCATCGCATCGCGTGATGATCTGCGACAGGGTCGCGGCATCCCACAGATGCAGCACGACATTGTCGAATACATCGCGTGCAACGTCGGTACTCTTGATACGCGGTAAGCCCGGGACCGCTCCGGGGCGGTCAGGGTCCGTAATGATATTGAGGACGACAGGTCTGCGTTTCGATATCTCGCGCAGAACCGGACTGATCGCACTGATCTGCGAGATGTTCGATGGCAGGCCTTCCCACACCAGATTAAATGGCATTCCGGCGCCATAGTCCTGCTTGCGGCTGCGGATGACATTGTCGTGAATGTCGAGAATGATGTGAGTGTTCGGACAGAAGACACCAATGTCCGACTTCTGTTCGTCCGTCGTGCAGACGACAGCGTCCGCGCGCGCACACATTGCCTGCAGCGCACCTTTGAAGTCGAAACGTAGCTTGCTGTGACGTCCGTTCGCGTACCATGCGAGCCCGCGCAAAAATTGTTTCGGATCACTGCGCGGAATGGCGAGATAAGAATCGATAAAATCGAAAACGATCTTGCCGCCCTGATATTGCGACCATCTTGTTACATCGGCAATCTCACTCAGGATAACGAGGTCATAGTGCTCGTCCGGACGCGCAATTTCAAACGGCAAGTTCCGCGCGCGTGCATAGCCGACAAAGCGGCGAAGGTCGGCCGGATGAGTGAAGTCGGCGCTTAAAGGAGAGTAGCCGATACGCGGGGTCATGGCCGCGCCCATGGATCAACCCAGGCGATGTGCTCCAAATAAGCGCGCAGCTTTTCCGAACCTTCAACGTAGTCCGCGGTCCGGTTGTCCGCAACAATCAGGTTGCTCTGATCGCCCGTCCAGAATGTTCCCGAATTTCTCCATTGGTCGATGGCGTAGGCCTGCCCATTCCGACCCACGACAACAACCTTCAAACCACGCGCGATGTATTGCCTAGTCAACGACAGGCGCCCGCTTTCAAATTTGTAAGCGTCTGTCTTGTTTGCAAACGATGGGAACCGGAGAGTCAAAAACTGACTGCGATCCACCATGAACGCATTGGTTCTGATGTGTGGATTCGGATGGCGGCCGTACTCGAACACGTTGTACGAATAGCGGAACGGACTAAGTAGATACCGCCACGGCGAGCGCGTCTGCATCGTCAGCGGAAGCTGGAAACTGCCTCCCTCCGGCCTCGAGTGAGGGACGAGATCCTTCTGAAAAATCCCGACCTTGGCGAGCAGTCTCTTCAGCGTGCGCTCATAACTGGCCGCATTGGATTGCCAGGAGCCGGTGGCGCCAACGACGCCGGCGTTCGGCGCGTTTATTGCGTTGTCGAAATGCCGCAGCCAGTTGGCGTCCTGTATCTGACTGAACGTATTGAGAAAGATGACGCGGCGGTTCGACACCGCTTGCGCGGCCCGCACATAGGCACCGAGGTCGAAGCCGCTGTCGTCGAGCTCGATCGGATTGATGTCAAAGCCGTCGAACAGCGCGTAAAATTTTTCGAGCGATACGCGATCCGGAAAACCCTTGAATACGACATGAAGGTCGTGATCGACGCCAGCGTCATGCGCGCGATAGGTCGCAAGGAAACGCCGGACCGGCTCTTCGCCTTCGGCGAAACGGCAGAGATAGATGACGCCTATGTCGCGCATCACTACGGCCTCGCCTCACCGCCGGACGTAGCGATAAAATCGTCGAGCGCTTCCACCATCGGCGTGCGCACGCAAAGCCCAAGCACATTGAGCTTCTTCATGTCCGCCACCAATAACGGCGGCTCCCAGGCCCGCATCGGCATCGCGCCGAACTGAAGCAGATCACGTGCATTGAGGCGACCGGCCAAGCTTTCGATGACCGAGCGCACCGACCGCGCCGCGCCACTACCAATATTGAAAGCGCCGACAGCGTTCGCGTTGAGAAGCCCGGCGAGCATCGTCGCAGCGTCCGGGGCATAAACAAAATCGCGTTTCTGCTCGCCAGTCGACAGCGGCATGGGTTTGCCGGCGCGCAGGGCGGCAAGCGTCGCTGGGATCAACCGCTGCGGCAGATCGCCCGGACCATAGGGCAGAAACAGGCGGCCCCACGCAGCCTGCACCTTGTGTGCATCGGCGATGGCCTGAACCGCGTGCCAGAAAGCCACCTTGCTGTGGCCGTAAACCGTCGTCGGCGCAATCGGCGTCGTATCTTCTGCGCACGGCGTATCGGAAGGGCCGTATTCAGCACTGGTACCGACACCGACAAACCGCTGCCCGCCTTGCTCGGCAAAGGCTCGCACCATCGCAATGCCCGCCTGCATCCAGTCGAGGTTCTCCGGCGACGTCAGATAAGCGCCTGGTGTCGCGATCCACGCTGCATGAAACAGGTGCGTGGGCTTGACGTCCTTCACAAGTTGCGCGGCTTCCGTAGCGTCGCGCAGATCGGCCTTGTGCCAGATCAGCTTCGGCGCGGACGGGCCCTGCCCGCTGCGGCTGACAACGTGAACCTCGTCGTAATCGCCCTCAAGAATGACGCGCAGACAGTGTGCGCCGATAAAGCCGGTGACGCCGGTGGCAAGAAGACGCTTCATGGCGCGTACGATGCGTATTCGGCGTCGCGCGGCGCGATCACCGATGGAGCAAACGGCCAGGCAATGCCAAAGACAGGGTCGTTCCAGCGTACGCCGCGTTGCAGCGTCGCGTCGTAACTTACGCCCATTTGGTACAGTAATTCACTGCCGTCCTCGAGCGTCAGAAAGCCGTGCGCGAATCCAGCCGGAACAAACAGCGCGTTGCGCTTGGCGGCCGACAATTCAACGCCAACCCATTGCAGATAGGTTTTTGACTCGCGCCGCAGATCGACCGCCACGTCGAAAACAGCGCCCGCCGTGCACCGCACCAGCTTCGGCTCTTCCTTCGGCGCGGTCTGAAAGTGCATACCGCGCAAGGTACCGCGTACGCGGTTAAAGGATGTATTGCATTGCGGCCAGTGCGTCGGCAGGCCCGCCTTGGCAAAGGTCTCCTCGTCATAGGTGCGCGCAAAAGCGCCACGCTCGTCCTCACGCAGCGTGACTTCGACCTCGATCAGGCCTTCGATCGCTGTGCGCTTCAGCTGCACGGGCCAACCTCGTTCCCTAGGGGAGGATCGTCAGGGCCGGAATGGCAATCACGAAGCGGCCACCCTGAGCACGGACTTCGGTCATCTGCGCGGTAATCTCGTCCTTGATATTCCAAGGCAGAATCAAAACGTAATCAGGCTTCGTTTCGGCGATCTTCGACGGCGCGTAAATCGGCAGGCGACTGCCCGGCAGATAGGTACCCTGCTTGTAGGGACTGATGTCGACGACATAATCGATGAGATCAGTGTCGATGCCGCAGTAGTTGAGCAGCGTGTTGCCCTTGGCAGCCGCGCCATAGGCGGCGACTTTCTTGCCGTCGGCCTTGGCCTTGCGCAGGAACTCCAGCAACCCGGTGCGCACCGCGCGAACCTTCGGCTCGAAATTCGAATAGTAGGCGTCGGTATCAATCCCGATCGCGGCCTCGTCACCACGAACCTTGGTGAGCCCGGCGCCTGCCGCATGTGCAGTGCTCGCCTGGTGCGTTGCCATCACGCGCAGACTGCCGCCATGCGTCGGCAATTCGGTCACGTCGAATACCTTGAGGCCCGCCGCAGCGAGAATTTTCTCGACGGCATAGAGCGACAGATATGAAAAGTGCTCGTGATAAATCGTGTCGAACTGCGTGTCCGCGATCAGCCGCAGGAGGTGCGGAAACTCAAGGCTGATGACTCCGTCTGGCTTCAGCAAAATGGCAAAGCCGCCGATGAAGTCATTTATGTCGGGCACATGGGCGAACACGTTGTTCGCCGCCATCAGGTCGGCAGCGTAGCCCTCCGCCTTCAACCGCTGCGCCGCTTCCTTGCCGAAGAACGCGACCTCGGTACGCACGCCGTTCTTCACCGCGACCTCTGCGACGTTCGCCGCAGGTTCGACACCCAGCACCGGCACGCCCATCTTGACGAAATGCTGCAACAAGTAACCGTCGTTGCTCGCGATCTCGACCACGAGACTGTTCGAGCCAAGCTTCCAGCGATCCTTCGCCATTTCGGCGAAACACTTCGCGTGCTCGACCCACGACTGCGAGAAGGAAGAAAAATAAGCGTAGTGGCTGAAGATATTGTCGGGCGTCGCCACGTCGTCGACCTGCACGAGACGGCAATTCGAACACACGCGCGCATGCAGCGGAAACACCGGGTCCTTCGTGCCCAGCTTTTCCGGCGGCACATAACTATTGGCAAGGGGCGTGGTGCCGAGATCGACGAGTGTGGCCCGCAGCGGCGCGTGACAGAAGCGGCAGTGCGGGGACGAGAGCATGGTCATACGGCGAGTGCTTCCTTGGTCAATGTTTCGTAACGCGCGATCTGGTTGAGCGTTACGGCCTTCATGTCGCGGCCGGCGCGGTGCGCCTTGTACCAGTCGGCTGTCCAATCAACGGTGTCCTGCATCGATAGGCGCGGCGTCCAGCCGAGACTGCGCTTGGCCAGTTCCGACGACAGCGTCAGCGTCGCAGCTTCCGGCGGCTGAATACCGGGCGCCTTCTCCCAGCCCGAGCCGGCGCCGAGCGCCACGCTCATGATGTCCGCCACTTGCGACACGGTCAGCCAGTTGCCGGGATCTGGACCGAAGTTGAGCGCGGGCGGCACCGATGCGGGATCGGTGACGAGTCGCTCCGCAACGGTCATGTAGCCGCGCAATGGTTCGAGCACGTGCTGCCACGGCCGCACAGCATTCGGATAGCGCAACTCGACTTTGCGGCCGGCGCCGATGGCGCGCACCACGTCTGACACGAGACGGTCTTCCGACCAGTCGCCGCCGCCAACGACGTTGCCCGCACGCACGGTCGCGATCGCCGGACGGCGGCCATCGGCGAGATAGCTGTAGCGGAACGATGACGTGACAATCTCGGCACAGGCTTTCGACGCGCTATACGGATCCTTGCCGCCGAGGCGATCAACTTCGCTGAACGCAACGCCCTTGGAATCGTTTTCGTAGACCTTGTCGGTGGTCGTGACGACGACTGCCTCAACGCCGGGCGTATCGCGCGCTGCGAGCAGGATGTGCAGCGTGCCCATGACGTTGGTCGCGTAAGTTTCAAGCGGATCTCGATAGGCCGGCCGCACCAGCGCCTGCGCCGCGAGATGAAAGATGATTTCGGGCTTAGCTTCGCCTACGACGGCGGCCACCGCCTTGGCATCGCGCAGGTCGACACTGTGATGCGTCTGATCAGACCACGGTGACACGAGGCCATAGAGGCTCGGCTCGGTCTGCGGCGGCAGCGCGAAAGCTGTCACCTTGGCGCCCAGCTTCTCGAGCCACAGGCATAGCCACGCGCCCTTGAAGCCCGTTTGGCCGGTCACCAGGACGCGCCGTCCGGACCAAAAGCCCGTCATTCCCGATCCCTCAAATCCAAATCATCTCACGCGGCATCCACTTTGCCAGCAAACGTCGTGCGCGGCGGCAACCTAGCGGATTATTATTAATATTCAAAGGCTTAGTTACCCTAACGCAATGACGCCAGGAAGCCGCCGAGTGCATAGCATTGCCGTTAGCAATGGCGCAATCCAGCACTCCCTGCCCGCTTGGAGGGCTTCGGGAAAAAGGCTATTGCACGGCCACGATCATGCGAGGGCCATCTGGCGCCGCACTGTCACGAGGGCTGAGGCATGAAGTGTGTCATCTTAGCAGGCGGTATGGGCACCCGCCTGGCGGAAGAAACCAGCATCCGTCCCAAGCCAATGATCGAAATCGGAGAGCGGCCGATCCTCTGGCACATCATGAAGCTCTACACCCAGCACGAGATCACCGACTTCGTCATCTGCCTCGGCTACAAGGGCTACCTTATCAAGGAATACTTCGCCAATTATCATTTGCATGGCGCCGACGTCACCATCGACCTCGTTGGCAACAGGCTCGAATACCACCACCGCCGCAACGAACCCTGGCGTATTACCCTGGTCGACACTGGCATGGAGACCATGACCGGTGGCCGCATCAAGCGCGTGCGCGAATACCTCGACCCGAACGAGCCCTTCTGCATGACCTACGGCGACGGCCTGTCGAACATCGACATCGGCGCCGAGATCGCGTTCCACCGCAAGCATGGCCTCAAGGCGACCGTCGCCTGCGTTCGTCCGCCCGCGCGCTTCGGTAGCTTGGTGCTGGAAGGCGACAAAGTCACCGCATTCGAGGAAAAGCC
>DASYCM010000168.1:0-2913 GCA_036500165.1 Pseudolabrys sp. | reverse complement strand
ACCTTCGGGTGTCTTACCGAGCTCTTCCGACTCAGTCGAAGGACGCCCCTTCGATGACGCGTAAGCGCGCTCCCCGTCGCCCCACCAAATGGATGCATCGGGCGCGTAAGTCACAACCGTGTCGGTGTAACGCAGCGATTGTATCTGATCTTGATCGAGCGAATTTTTGACGCCAGCGCAGCCTGCAACTGAAAAAGCCGCCAAGGCTATCAAGGATAGCCGCAGATACTTAAATGACACGCTGATAGTCCCCCGCGACGGGGATCTGATGTCCCCGCTCGCGCATATTTCCAACACAGGGCAAAGTGAAACACAATCAAAACTTGCGATTCAATTCGTCGGCCCGTGAAGGCAGTAGACTTAGTGCTTCAGCTTCGAGTCGATCGCGAAGCTGGCTTCAGTCTTTTCCTTGACCTCGTCGAGCGTCACGCCGGGCGCGAGTTCGATCAACGTCATGCCGCCCTTCACTTTGTCGATGCTGAACACCGCGAGATCGGTGATGACCATGTCGATGACGCCGGCGCCGGTCAGAGGCAGCGTGCATTTGTGCAGAAGCTTCGCTTCGACATTGCCGTCCTTGGACTTGGCCGAGTGCTCCATGATGACGACGACTTTCTTGACGCCAGCGACGAGGTCCATCGCTCCGCCCATGCCCTTCACCATCTTGCCGGGGATCATCCAGTTGGCGAGATCGCCGTTCTCCGCCACCTGCATCGCGCCGAGGAGCGCGAGGTCGATATGACCGCCGCGGATCATCGCGAATGAATCGGCCGATGAGAAATAGCTGGTGGTCGGCAGCTCAGTGACGGTCTGCTTGCCGGCGTTGATCAAGTCCGGATCTTCGTCGCCCTCGTAGGGGAACGGACCGAAGCCGAGCATACCGTTTTCGCTTTGCAGCTGAACGCTCATGCCGTTCGGAATATAGTTCGACACCAGCGTCGGAATGCCGATGCCGAGATTGACGTAAAAGCCGTCGCGCAGTTCCTTGGCGGCGCGTTCCGCCATCTGATCGCGGGTCCAGGGCATATTAGTTCTCCAATCAGGCGCGTTTACGCACGGTGCGCTGTTCGATGCGCTTCTCGGCGTTGGTTTGGATGATGCGCTGGACGAAGACGCCCGGCGTAATGATGGCGTCGCCGTCGAGTTCGCCCGGCTCCACGAGATGCTCGACTTCGGCGATGGTGATTTTGCCCGCGGTCGCCATCATCGGGTTAAAGTTACGCGCGGTCTTGCGGTACACGAGATTGCCCTCGGTATCGCCCTTCCAGGCGTGCACCAGAGAAACGTCGGAGACGAGGCCGGTTTCCATGATGTAGCGCTGGCCGTTGAAGACGCGCTCTTCCTTGCCTTCGGCGATCAGGGTGCCGACGCCGGTCTTGGTGAAGAAGGCGGCGATGCCCGCCCCGCCGGCGCGGATACGTTCCGCCATCGTGCCCTGCGGGTTGAACTCGATTTCCAGATCGCCGGCCAGATATTGCTGCGCGAAAAGTTTGTTCTCGCCGACATAGGACGCGATCATTTTCTTGATCTGCCGGGTCTCCAGCAGAAGCCCGAGGCCGGCACCATCGACGCCGGCGTTGTTGGAAACGCAGGTCAGGTTCTTCACCCCGGTGTCGCGCAGCGCCTTGATCAGGGTCTCCGGCATGCCGCAAAGGCCGAAACCTGCGGCCATCACCATCATGCCGTCCTTGCAGATGCCGTCCAAAGCCGATTTTGCGTCGGGATATACTTTTTTCATGAACTCCTACCCAGTTCTCCGGTCGACCGTAGCTTTACATGGACTACGCCGCTCGAAAAGGTCAAGCAAAGGCCGGCTTCGCTGCGGCATGGGCAGCCTAAAACCACCCCGCGAACTTTAAATGTCAGCCCGCATCGCGGGCCGAGGTTATTTGCCCGCAGGCGGTTTGGGCTTATACCAGCCGCCCATGCCAAACCTCCTCATTCTCACCGAAGTCCAGGAAGCAATGCGGGCCCGCTACAAGGCCATGCTGCTGGAACGGTTTCCGCAACTGACCATCAACGTGGTCGGACATCATAATGACGTCGGGCCCTACATCGCCGACACCGAAGTGCTGTTGTGCTTCTCGCCGCCGATGGCCGACCACGTCGTCGCTGAAGCGCCGAAGCTGAAGTGGATTCAGGCACTCGGCACCGGCGTCGACAACATCGTCGACCTGCCCTCGCTCGGCAAGGAAGTGCTCGTCACCAACGTGCGCGGCATCCACGGCCCGCCGGTGTCGGAAGCGACCATCGCGGCGATGCTGTCGCTGGCGCGCGACCTGCCCCGCTCGGTCCATGCGCAGGATCAGAGCAAATGGGAGCGCTGGCCGTCGCAGCTACTGGCCGGCAAGACCGTCGGCATTCTCGGCGTCGGCCTGATCGCGGAATATCTGGCGCCGATCTGCAAAGCGCTAGGCATGACGGTCATCGGCATCAGCGGCTCACCGCGTCCCACCGCGGGCTTCGACCGGATGGTGGCGCGCGACGATCTGATGAAGGCCGCGCCGGAATTCGATTACCTGGTAGCGCTCGCGCCGTTGACCGCAGAGACGCGCGGCATCGTCGGTGAAAAGTTACTCAACGCGATGAAATCGTCGGCCTTCCTCGTCAACGTCGCGCGCGGTGGCGTGGTCGACGAGCCGGCGCTGATCAAGGCGCTGGAAGCCGGCACCATCGCCGGCGCGGCGCTCGACGTATTCTCGGAAGAGCCGCTGCCGTCCACCAATCCGCTTTGGAAGACGAAGAATGTGACGATCTTCCCGCATCTCGGCGGCTACTCGCAGGGTTATGAAGATCGCGCCATGCCGACGATCGCGGGCAACATGCAGAAATTTCTCGCGGGCGATCTCAAATCGATGGTCAACATCGTGCGCAAGCCCGCCTCCTGGGGAAACTAGATCATGGCCTTATCTG
>DASYCM010000167.1:0-5223 GCA_036500165.1 Pseudolabrys sp. | reverse complement strand
GGTGATGACCTGGTCGCCTTCCTTCATCCCCATTTGCATGCCGACTACGACAGCTTCCTGGCCGATATAGAGATGGCAGAAGCCGCCGATCAGTCCCATGCCGTACATCTGCCCCGCCTTTTCCTCGAAGCGGCGGATGGTCAGCATGGTCTCGTAGGCAGAAAGGTCCTGAGTCTTGGTGAACTCGGGCACCGAGTTGTGGCCGGCCGCGGGGCCGCTTTGATCGTTGATCGGACTGATCTGGGCGACCGCCATTGGCACTCCCTGGGACTTCTAGACTTTTTGCGACAACCCCGGCCGGGATGTCGTTAGAACACGTCCCCAATAGCGTAATTCGAATGTGGGCGAAAGCACTGCGCCCGCTACGCAGCGCATTTGGGCTATGAAATTGGGACAGTTCGGCGGTTGCGATTAGAAAGTTGCCGGGCGGCGGCTAGCGCGGCAACAAAAAGACCAGATCGCGAGAATCGACATAGCCGATGAGCGAGCGGGCACGCTCATCCAGCATGTCGGGGTCGATACGATCCGACCGCAGCAAGGCCACCCGGCGCTCCCAGAGCGCACGCTCCGCTTTCACCTGACGCAGTTCTTCCTGCATCGCGGTCATCTGCTGGTCGAGGTCGATCTGGGCACGCAAGCCGTGATTGCCGGTAAAGGCGTTGACGCCGAAATAGCCGATGAAGGCTGCGGCGAAGACATACAGTCCGAGCGCGGTCAGAATCGTGCGGCGGCGACGGTGAGAAACCATTGGCGCAAGATGCGGCAATCCCGTTAAGGCGTATTTAACGCCGTGAAATCATCATATCCGGTGCCGGATTTCGTTGAGAAAGAAGTTGCCGACCCGCTTGCCGCGGTTGCGCAGCACCTTCAGCATGCCCTGGTCGACGAAATAGGTCAGCAGGATCGAATCGCGGGTCTTGACCCGGTTGTGGACCGGATCGGCCGAATGCCACGTGTCAGTGCCGACAGCGAAGGCGTAGCCGCTGTTCGGCGCAAAGCGCATCTGGGTCACCTTCGGCTTTGAGCCATCCGGCAGCACGTCGTGGAAAATAGTTCCAATGTCGGTATTGGCGTCGGTCTCCGGCAGATAAAGCTGGACCGTGATGCCCTTCCAGCGCGTGTCGGTGTGCGGCGGGATCATGTAGCCCGGGATATCGCGCGTCAGGATCGGGATCGGATACATGCCGACTTCGGCGAACTCGTTGCCGAAGCGCTTGGATAGCCCGGGCGCAAGGCGGCGGATGAAAGCCTGCTTCACCGGCTCTGAACAAAGCGCGCCGCCGACCACATCCCACAACGCACGCTTCTCGGCCGGCAGATTGCGGATATATTCCGGGAACAGATCGATCTTCACGCGTGTCTGGATCTCATCCTTCGCCTTGCTGCGGCCGTGCATCGGGCGGTAGTCCGCCGACTCCGGCATCAGCTTGAGGACCTGCGCATAGATGTCGTCTGGAAACACGCGATCGAATTCGAGATGGAAGAACGGCTTCTCGACCGCGCGCGCTTCGTCGACAGATTGCGCGATAAACGTGGCAAGATGCTCGACAGCGCGCTTGCGGTCATAGCGGGCGAGATTTGTTGTCTGGTCCATCGGGCGGCTCGCTTGCTTTGGCTATCGGGAAAGGCCGTCAATTTGCGGCGATTTGCATGGCAATGCAAGCCGCTAAAACGCCGCTCCTTGGAACCAATCCAGCCTGTTAAAGCTCGACTTTTATCGCTTCGCTTTCAGTGCATTACGGCCGGCATATAGCGCCTGCGCACCAAGTTGCTCCTCGATGCGGAGCAACTGATTGTACTTGGCGGTGCGGTCGGAGCGCGCCAGCGAACCGGTCTTAATCTGTCCGCAATTCGTCGCGACGGCGAGGTCGGCGATGGTCGAATCCTCGGTCTCACCCGAACGATGCGACATAACCGCAGTGTACCCTGCCTTGTGCGCCATCTCGACGGCGGCGAGCGTTTCGGTGAGCGAGCCGATCTGGTTGACCTTGATCAGGATCGAGTTGGCGACGCCGTCATTGATGCCCTGCGACAGGCGCTTGACGTTGGTGACGAAGAGATCGTCGCCGACGAGCTGGCACTTGTTGCCGATCTTCTGCGTCAGGAGCTTCCAGCCGGCCCAATCATCTTCCGACATGGCGTCTTCGATGGTGACGATGGGATAATCGTTGACCAGCTTGGCCAGATAGTCGGCCTGCTGCTCGATGGTGCGGACCTTGCCCTCGCCTTCGTAATTGTACTTGCCGTCCTTGAAGAACTCGGTCGCGGCGCAATCGAGCGACAGCAGCACATCGTCGCCCGGTTTGTAACCGGCCTTTTCGATCGACTGCATGAGGAAGTCGAGCGCGGCTTCCGCCGACTTGAGGTTCGGCGCAAAGCCGCCCTCGTCGCCGACGTTGGTATTGTGGCCAGCCGATTTCAGCGCGCTCCGTAGCGTGTGGAAGATTTCCGAGCCGCAGCGCACCGCTTCGGCGAAATTCTTCACGCCGACCGGCATGATCATGAATTCCTGGAAGTCGATCGGGTTGTCGGCGTGCACACCGCCATTGACGATGTTCATCATCGGCACCGGCAGAAGCCGCGCTGCGGTGCCGCCGACGTAGCGGTAGAGCGGCGTCTGCATCGAGTTGGCGGCGGCCTTGGCGGCCGCGAGCGACACGCCCAGGATGGCGTTGGCACCGAGGCGGCCTTTGTTGGGCGTGCCGTCGAGCGCAATCATGGTCTCGTCGATCTGGGCCTGCGCTTCGGCATCCATGCCGCCAAGCGCGTCGAAAATCTCATTGTTGACGGCATCGACCGCCTTGCGCACCCCCTTGCCGCCAAAGCGGGACTTGTCGCCGTCACGGAGTTCGACGGCCTCATGAGCGCCGGTGGAGGCGCCGGACGGCACTGCAGCGCGGCCCATCGAACCGTCTTCGAGCACAACATCGACTTCAACGGTCGGATTGCCGCGGCTATCGAGGATTTCGCGGCCGATAATGTCAATAATGGCTGTCATGATGATCCTTGGGCGACCCGAACGGGAATTTGGCCGCCTTCTACAGGATGGATAACCCTCTTGTCATGCCCCGCCGAGGCAGGCATCCAAAGAGGCCTATAGAGGCGCCGAACAGGGTCCAAAAACGATGGCCAAAAAAACGCTGCAACTCGGGCGCCAGGCCCCGATCCCGGCCTCACCTCGCGCGGCCGTGCTGGACCGCGTCCCCAATCTGCACGCCGACACTGACTACGTCGCGCGCTTCACCGCGCCGGAATTCACGACGCTGTGCAAGGTCACCGGCCAGCCTGATTTTGCGCATCTGGTGATCGACTACGTGCCGGGAAAATTCCTGCTCGAGTCAAAATCGCTGAAACTCTATCTATACAGCTTCCGCAATGAGGACGCGTTTCACGAGGACGCCACGGTGGCGATCGGTAAGCGCATCTTTGCCGAGATCAAGCCGAAATGGCTGCGCATCGGCGGCTACTGGTATCCGCGCGGCGGCATTCCGATCGACGTGTTCTGG
Organism: Pseudolabrys sp.; assembly: GCA_036500165.1. Classification (GTDB taxonomy): domain Bacteria; phylum Pseudomonadota; class Alphaproteobacteria; order Rhizobiales; family Xanthobacteraceae; genus Pseudolabrys. The sequence continues at coordinate 1,717 of DASYCM010000167.1, read as the reverse complement.
CAGGCCGGAAAATTACCGAAGAACATCTGGGTGCCGGACCAGGGCGTCCCGCCCTATCGCGGCCGCGGTTGACCGTCAGCTGACAATTGCGTGCGGCACGAAACGCGAGGTATCGCGCGTAATCGGACTCGTATCCTCGCGGATCGATAATCCGCACGCAGCGCCGGCTGCCATCCATGAGCCAATAACGGCGTAATTGCCGTCGAAATTAGACAACTGCGTGAGCGCCTGGCGAATATAGCCTTCCGCGCCGTAAGGCCCCTCGCCTTTATCGAGCGAACGGCCATCGACCACGCGCTCGACGTTTGCGCCCTCGCGCGAATACAGCGGCTTGCGGACGTAAGAATTGCCCAGCGCAGGCGCTGCCGGATCGTCGTCGAAATAGGCGGGCAGCAAATTCGGATGATTAGGAAACAACTGCCATAGCAGCGGCAGGATTCCCTTGTTGGACAGAATGGCTTTCCACGGCGGCTCGATAAATTGCGTTGTCGACCCGGATAAAGAAGCGCCAAAGCTTTCGCGCATCATCCATTCCCAAGGGTAGAGCTTGAACAGCAGTTCGATGGCGCGCGTATCGTCGTCAACAAACCCTCCGCCTTTGGCCCTACCTATTTGTTCAATCGATAACACTTTGGTCGACAGGCCGGCTTGGCGTGCGCAATCCTCGAGGTAGCCGATGTTGCCAGCGTCCTCCGGGCTATCCATCATCGCGGTCAGATGCAGCCGCCGTCCCTTGCCGATGTCCTTGAGCCCGAGGATCAGGCGGTCGTGGAGTGAATTGAACTGGTCGGCGTCTGCCGGCAGAACCTTTCGCTCTATGGCCTGCTCAAGCCATGTCCACTGGAACACACCCGTTTCAAAAAGTGTCGTCGGCGTATCGGCATTATATTCAAGCAGCTTCGCCGGGCCGGTGCCGTCGAAGCCCAAGTCGAAGCGGCCGTAAAGGCTTTGCTCGGATTGCTTCCAGCTTCGCGCGATCCAGTTCCAATACTGCACCGGGATCGCGAGCCGCCGCATTGCGCGCTCATCTGTAACCGCACGGGCGACGACCTCCCGGCACATGGCGTCGAGTTCGGCTGTCGGCGCTTCAAACTGGTTTTCGATTTCCGCCAGCGTGAAGCTGTAATAAGCGCGCTCGTCCCAATAACGTTCGCCATCGGCGGTGTGATAGTCGAAGCCGATATTTTCCGCCTGCGCGCGCCAGTCCGGTCGTTCATCGCACAGGACGCGCTGCATCAGCTGCCGCTTGAGTGAAAAGCGTGGCCGATGCTGCCAAAGCCGCCCCACGATGTTCCACCGCCGAGCGAAGCATGGGTCGAGGATGACGATGATGAGCTATGGCTGCTCGAACCTTCGCTGGAGCGGTTGGAGCCGTAGGAATGCCACGAATTATATGAGCGGTTGCTCGTCGAGCAGCGCGATTGCGGTTGATTGACCGCGACCGTCGCCGGCCGTTCCGGCGTGCCGCAGTCGTTCGGCGACATCAGCGCGTAACCCGACGCGCCGGCCGTCGTGACGCCCGCCAGCAACAACACGACCTGCGACGATCGCTTCATTGTGACATCACAAAGTCATAGACGCGGCGCTGAGCAAACCGGCCGTGAGCGACGCCAGTCCAAGCCAGATCGCCGCCGCTATTTCGCCGGCCGCAATCCGATTTGAAAGATCCGGCACGGGAATACGGATGGCGAAGAAAACGCCGATCTGTACCACCAGT
>DASYCM010000166.1:0-4684 GCA_036500165.1 Pseudolabrys sp. | reverse complement strand
ACGGCCGATAACGGCCGGTCTGCGAAATCGCATAGTCGGGAGCAATCAAGCTGAAGCACGAGCTCGCCAGTGTGGGCGGGGGCGGAGTATTCCCCGCCAGAAGCGCCGCAATCGCGGTGGCGCAAATTTTTCCCTGTGAGGCCGCCGCCGACGCCGAGCGCGGCATGGCGCCCGCGATGGCGGAGTCGCCGATCACATGAATATTGGGCTGGAGCCGCGACTCGAACGAGACAGGATCGACCGGACACCAGCCGGTGCGATCCGCAACACCAGCGAGTTCGGCGACAGCACCGGCTTTCTGCTGCGGAATGATATTGGCGACGGCCGGCGTGTATTTGTCGAAGTCCGTCGCGACGGTCCGGGTCGAAGGATCGACTTCCGTGACCAGGCCGCCGTCCGACAGCGAGACGTATTCCAGCACACCTGAATAAAGCTGCTTCCATGCGCCCTGGAACTGGCGCTGCATGGTGAAGCTGTCCTTGGCATCGAGAACGATCACCTTGGAGCGCGGCTTGCGCGTCTTGAGCAGGTACGCGATCAGGCTGGCGCGCTCGTAAGGCGCCGGCGGACAGCGCGACGGCGTCACCGGCACCGAGATCACCACCACGCCGCCATCGTCCATCGCCGCAATCTGCCGCGTTAGCAACGATATCTGGTCGCCGCCGATCCAGGCATGCGGCATTGCCGCCGATACTTCACGCGAATAGCCCGGCAGCGCGTCCCAGCGGAAGTCGATGCCCGGCGCCAGCACCAGCCGGTCATACTCGATCCTCTGCCCGCCAGTGACCATGACACCGCGTGTGGCCGCATCCACCGATTCAGCGGCGGACGCGACCAACTCTATGCCTTCGGCCTGCAGCCGGCCGTAGCCGAATTCCTGACTGGTCAGTTCGCGCAAGCCGGCAATCGCCGCGTTGCTCATCGGGCACGCGGTATAAACGCGATTGGGTTCGATCAGCGTCACCGAAAGCTTGGTTCCGGTGCGCTTGAGCGCTCGCGCACAGGCCGCGCCGCCGAAACCACCGCCGATGACCACCACTCGCGGCGAGGCCGATTGCGAAAACGCTGGCAAAGGAAAAATGGCGGCCGAAGCCGCCATTGCAGTTTTCAGGACGTCGCGTCTTGTTGCGCGATGTTTGTTCATAGGCGCATCCATACGCTTTGATGACGCGCTGTCTTGACGAAACAATGGCGCGGACGACGATCGTCCGCGCCATTTATCACATCAAGCCAAGAATCACACCAACGTCAGCCCGTGGTTCTTCAGCGGGAACGAGCGATAACGTCTGCCGGTCGCCGCGGTGATCGCATTGAGCACCGCCGGCGGCGCGACGCAGATGGTCGGCTCGCCGACACCACCCCAGAAGCCACCGGTGCCCATAACGATGCATTCCACCTTCGGCATCTGCGCGATCCGCATCGAGTCGTAGGTGTCGAAGTTGCTTTGCTCGATGGCGCCGTCCTTGACGGTACACTCGCCCAGGAACAATGCCGACAGCCCATAGACAAACGAGCCGGCGATCTGCCGTTCGATCTGCCCCGGATTGACCGCATAGCCCGGATCGGTCGCGGCAACGATGCGATGAATCTTCACGTTGTTGCCGTTGACCGAGACTTCCGCCGCGGCAGCGACATAGCTGCCGTAGCCCATGTGCTGGGCGATACCCCGGAAGACTCCGGGAGCCGGCGGCTTGTCCCAACCGATGCCGTTGGCCACGGCGTTGAGTACGCCAAGGTGTTTCGGATACTTGGCCATCAGCCTGCGACGGAACTCCAGCGGATCGACGCCTGCCATCTTGGCCAGTTCATCCATGAAGCTTTCGAGGTAGATGGCGTTCTGGTTGACGTTGACGCCGCGCCAGAAGCCCGGCGGCACATGCGGATTGCGCATGGAATGATCGACCAGCAGGTTCGGCACTTCATAGCCGATCGCCGCCTCGCCCGAGGGTGAGAGGCCGGCGAATGTGGCCGGATCCATACCGTTAACGAGCGCTTCCGGACGCAAGGAACTCAGAATCGACTGGCCGGACAAGCGGATGTGAAGCGAAGTCAGGTTGCCCTTGTCATCCAGGCCGCCCGTCATCCGGCATTCGGTCACCGGATGATAGGTGCCTTGCGCCATGTCTTCTTCGCGCGACCACAACAGCTTGACCGGAGTGCCGGGCATCTGTTTGGCGATCAGCACGGCCTGCGTCACGTAGTCGGAGCGTCCGCGCCGGCCGAAGCCGCCGCCGGGCATGACTTTGTAGAACTCGCACTTGCTCGCCGGCAGACCGGATGCCTCGAGCACGGCGGCGAACGCCGCCTGTCCGTGCTGCGTGCCCGCCCACGCTTCGCACTTATCGGCCGTATAGAGCGCGGTAGCGTTCAACGGCTCCATGCAGGCGTGGTTCTGGTAGGGATAGGCGTATTCGGCAACGACAGTCTTTGCCGCTGCCCCCAGGCCTGACTTGACGTCACCGGCCTTGTTGTTGACGAACGCCTTGTCAGCCTCGAAACCTTCCTTCAGCCATTTCGAGATCGACGCGCTCGTGACCTTGGCGTTCTCGCTATTGTTCCAGAGGATCGGCAGCGCCTCGAGCGCAGTCTTGGCGCGCCACCAGCTATCGGCGACGACCGCAACGGCGTTGTCGCCGACCTGAACGACCTTCTTGACGCCTTTCATCTTCTCGACTTTGGCGGCGTCGAAGCTCTTCACCTTGTCGCCAAACACCGGGCAGGCTTTGATCGCGGCGTACATCATGCCCGGCAGCTTCATGTCGATGCCGTACATCATCTTGCCGTTCGTCTTGTCGACCGTGTCGAGCCGCTTGACGCTCTTGCCGATCAGTTTCCAGTCTTTCGGATCCTTCAAGGGAACGTCGGCCGGGGCTTCGATCTGCGCAGCGGCCGAGGCGACCTTGCCGTAGGTCGTCGTCTTGCCCGAAGGCTTGTGCGTGATGACGCTGTTGGCGGCGCTGCACTCGGAAGCCGGGACTTTCCATTCAGCGGCCGCGGCGGCGATCAGCATCGTGCGGGCAGCAGCGCCGCCCTTACGCACATAGTCCTGCGAGGTACGGATACCGCGACTGCCACCGGTACCGAAGTCGCCCCACGGATTTTTGCGGGCGACGCTTTGGCCTGGGGTGGGATATTCAGTCGTGACCTTCGACCAGTCGCATTCCAGTTCCTCGGCAACCATCTGTGCAAGGCCTGTGAGCGAACCCTGCCCCATTTCGGAGCGCGCAATACGGATGACGACGGTGTCGTCTGGCTTGATGACGACCCAGGCGTTCACCTCGGGCGCGCCTTGAGCGCTGGTCGCGGTCAGGAACGGAACGTTGAAACCGAGTGAAAGGCCCGCGGTGGCGGTGCCGACAACGAAGCTGCGGCGGTTGAGTTTGGGCATATGATTCATGGTGTCCCCTCAGGCCTTGGCCGCTTCATGGATCGCCGCGCGCACCTGCTGGAAGGTGCCGCAGCGGCAAATGTTGGTGATCGCCTGATCGATATCGGCGTCGGTCGGCTTCGGCTTTTCCTTGAGCAACGCCGAGACGGCCATGATCATGCCACTCTGACAATACCCGCATTGCGGGACATCGTTGGCGACCCAAGCCTGCTGCACTTTGGTGGGCACGCCGTTTTCGGCGAGACCTTCGATCGTCGTGATTTTCTTGCCGGCCGCATCGCCGACAGTCATGCCGCACGAGCGCGTCGCCTCACCGTCGATATGCACGGTGCAGGCGCCACATTGCGCGATACCGCAACCGTATTTTGTGCCGGTCATTCCTATCGTGTCGCGGATCACCCAGAGCAGCGGTGTATCCGGCTCGACGTCGACGCTATGCGATTTTCCATTGATCGTGAGATTGATCATTCTTGTCCCCCTCGGGATTCATATTTTCGTCAAATGCCGGACAGGCAGATGAGAACCGATACAAAGAGCGTAGTCGTACTACGATCAATCAACAATCGTTCTAAAGAGATATTCCCGCGCTACAGTGCTATTGATGCAATGCACAAAAATAAAATCGACGGCGCCGCCTTTTAAAGGCCGCGCCGGCGTAATGGCTCATCAGCAGATGAAATTGATTATCAGTCGCCCTTCTGGTGATACGCCGTTTCCCAGAACAGTTCCTTCCAGTCACCGACCTTCGATTTCATGCCACCGATCCGATTGAGGAACGCAGCAAAATAAGCAATGCGATGCGGTTCGGCGGTGAAGGCGAAGCCCGGGTCCGATAGCAACGCAGTCAATTCCTCGACGCTTTCGCTCGCCTTGTTGGCTTCCTTCCAAAGCACAGCGGCAGCATGTTTGTCCGCGTTGGCGACCTTGATCGACTCCTCCAGCGCATTGGCGACCGCCTTAAACAGCAGCGGGTTCTTTTCTTTGGTCTGCTTCGTCGCCAGCAGCGTAATCTGCGTCAAAGGACCGCCGAAGACCTCGCGGCTATCGGCGATTACATGCGCACCTGGGATTTTCAAACCACGGTCGGTGAAGGGCTGCACAGCGATATGCGCGGTAACGGTCGTTTTGCCATAGCCGCCGGACAAAGCCGCAACAGCGTCCGGATGACCGAGGCCCACCGTCAGGTGGTCAAGTTTGTGGGGATCGCCCAGTTCTTTCTCCGCCGCCATCTGCAGCATCATGGCGTTGAATGAAATGCGCACGGACGGTACCGCAATGCGGTCCTTTTCGGTGAAA
>DASYCM010000165.1:0-2247 GCA_036500165.1 Pseudolabrys sp. | reverse complement strand
GCTTTGCGACATCCTCTGGATCATGAGCGTAGCAGCCCGAATGCCGAGGCGGAAGAAAGCGGGGCCAGATGCCACCGATCTTCTTGCCTGGTACGACCGCCACCGGCGCGTCATGCCGTGGCGGGCGCTCAAAGGCCAGCGTACGCCGCCATACCGTGTCTGGCTGTCCGAGATAATGCTGCAGCAGACCACTGTGAAAACGGTCGGGCCTTATTTCGAGAAGTTCCTGGCGAAATGGCCCACGGTTGAGGCGCTCGCTACCGCCAGTCTCGACGACGTGCTGCGCGCCTGGGCCGGGCTGGGCTACTACGCGCGCGCCCGTAATCTGCACGCTTGCGCCCGCGCCGTGGTCGAACGCCATGGCGGAGTTTTTCCCGACACCATCGACGCTCTGCTCGCGCTGCCCGGCATCGGCGACTACACGGCGGCCGCGGTCGGCGCGATTGCCTTCGACGCGCCCGCAGTGCCGGTTGACGGCAATGTGGAGCGCGTCGTGACGCGGCTCTATACCGTCAAGGAAGCGCTGCCGGCGGCCAAGCCGAAGATCAAGGAACTCGCGACGTCATTGTTGCCGCCGCATCGATCCGGCGACTTCGCGCAAGCGCTGATGGATCTTGGCGCGACGATCTGCTCGCCGAAACGTCCAGCCTGCGCGCTGTGTCCATGGAACGAGCCCTGCGTTGCGAATGCGCAGGGGCGTCAGGAGGAATTCCCGCACAAGGCTGCCAAACGTGAAGGTAAATTGCGTAAAGGCGCGGCCTTTGTCGCGTTGCGCGCCGACGGCAAAGTGCTGCTGCGCACGCGGCCCGACAAAGGTCTGCTCGCGGCGATGACCGAAGTGCCGGGCAGCGACTGGTCGCATGACTTTGATGTTGGCGATGCGCTCGATGTCGCGCCGCTGAAAGCGAAATGGCGCAAGCTGCCGGGTGTCGTCACCCATGTGTTCACGCATTTTCCGTTGGAATTGACGGTGTTTGCCGCGGGCGTGCCGCGCGGCACGGCAGCGCCGAAAGGCGCGCGCTGGGTCGATCTGAAAACCGCGCACGAAGAGGCCTTGCCTAACGTGATGCGCAAAGTGTTAGCTCACGCGCTCAAAAAGTAATTTCGAGGAAATGAAATGCCCGACTGGACGCCGAACCTGCGTTATCCCGATCCTTACGTCATTTCGCTCGACAAGCGTTTCGACAAATACCGTTTGCCGCTGGCGAGCGTCGAGCGACTCTATACCGGCACGCGCTGGGCGGAAGGTCCGGTGTGGTTCGGCGACATGCGCTGCCTGATCTGGAGCGACGTGCCGGGTGACTGCATGTATCGCTGGGACGAGGAAACGGGCGCGGTCGCGCCATTCCGCAAACCCTCGAACATGGGCAATGGCAATACCCGCGACCGGCAGGGCCGTCTCATCACCTGCGAGCATCTCGGGCGCCGCGTCACACGCACCGAATATGACGGCACCATCACGGTGGTCTGCGATAGCTACGAAGGCAAAAAGCTGAACTCGCCGAACGATGTCGTCGTGAAGTCCGACGGCTCGATCTGGTTCACCGATCCGCGCTTCGGCATCCTCGCCAACTACGAGGGCGCGGTCGCCGAACCCGAATTGCCGATGAACGTCTATCGTGTCGACGGGGCATCGGGCGCCGTCACCATCGTCGCCGAGGGCATCAATGCGCCGAACGGTTTGGCGTTCTCGCCGGACGAAAAGAAAATCTACATCGTGGAGTCGCGCAGCGAGCCGCGCCGCATTCTCGAATTCAATCTGACCGAGGATGGACTCATCATCGGCAACGGCAAGGTGCTGATCGATTCAGGTCCGCAGGGTTCGCCCGACGGCTTCCGCGTCGATGTCGACGGCAATCTGTGGTGCGGCTGGGGCATGTCGCCGGAACTGGACGGCGTGCGCGTGTTCACGCCGCAGGGCGAAGCTATCGGCCACATCACCTTGCCCGAGCGCTGCGCCAACGTTTGCTTCGGCGGCAAAAAGCGCAACCGTCTGTTCATGGCGGCCGCGCACTCGCTGTATTCGCTCTACGTCAACACGCAGGGCGTCGCAGGCGGGTGATTTCCGCGCGGCAATCCGGTGGCGAGCGCCCTAATCGGATACCGTTTCTTTTAACGCGTATTTTAATTTTATATCGCGTAATGCGATCATAATTGCGTGCCGGAATGTCTGTCCGGCGCGCCGCGCTCTCTACGTTGTGAAGAAATTTACGCGCAGCGGCCTTCCACACCTCGCCTGTCATGAAA
>DASYCM010000164.1:0-5012 GCA_036500165.1 Pseudolabrys sp. | reverse complement strand
GGAGAATTCCTAATTCCGAAACCGTGAGATTTGGACTCACAGGCTGCGTTGAATCGTCTCCACCCGGTAACATTCGATAACGTCGCCGGCGCGCATGTCCTGGTAGTTCTCGAAGGCCATGCCGCATTCCATGCCGGCGGCCACGTCCTTGACGTCGTCCTTGAAACGCTTGAGCTGCGACAGCTTGCCTTCGTGAACAACAACGTTGTCGCGGATCAGGCGAACGCTGGCGCCGCGCTCGACGGTGCCGTCGGTGACGCGGCAGCCGGCGATGTTGCCGACCTTCGACACCTTGAACACCTCGAGAATCTGCGCATTGCCGAGCATGGTTTCGCGAATCGTCGGCGGCAGCAGGCCGGACATGGCCTTTTTCACGTCGTCGACGAGATCGTAGATGATGTTGTAGTAGCGAATTTCGATACCGACACGCTCGGCCGCTTCGCGGGCTTCCTTATTGGCGCGCACGTTGAAGGCGATGATCGGAACGCCCGATGCTTCGGCCAATGTGACGTCCGAGCCGGAGATGCCGCCGACACCGGCGTGCAGCACGCGCGCCGCGACTTCGTCGGTCGCCATTTTGTCGAGCGCGCCGACGATCGCTTCGAGCGAACCCTGCACGTCGGCCTTGATGACCAGCGGGAATTCCTTGCGGCCCGAGGTCTTGGCCTGGGCCATCATCTGTTCGAGCGAACCGCGCATCGTGGTGCCACGTGCGGAGCTCTTCTCGCGCTTCTGGCGCGCGCGATAATCGGTGACTTCGCGGGCGCGCGCTTCGTTCTCGACGACCGCGAGACGATCGCCGGCATCGGGCGTGCCGGAGAAGCCGAGCACTTCGACTGGCGTCGAGGGACCGGCGCTGGTGATGGTCTCGCCGGTATCGGATACTAGCGCGCGAACGCGGCCCCACTCGGCGCCGGCCACGATGAGGTCGCCAACGCGCAACGTGCCGCGCTGAACGAGGACGGTCGCCACGGAGCCACGGCCGCGATCGAGCTTGGCTTCAATCACAGTGCCTTCGGCCGGACGGTCCGGGTTCGCCTTGAGGTCGAGGATTTCGGCCTGCAAGCTCAGCATTTCCAGCAGTTTGTCGATGTTGATCTTCTTGGTCGCCGACACTTCGACGTCGACCACATCGCCACCGAGCGACTCGACCTGGATCTCATGCTGCAACAGTTCGGTGCGCACGCGATCCGGTTTGGAATCGGGCTTATCGATTTTGTTGATGGCGACGATGATCGGAACCTTCGCGGCCTTGGCGTGCGCAATGGCTTCCACCGTCTGCGGCATGACGCCGTCATCGGCAGCGACCACCAGCACGACAATGTCGGTGACCTTGGCGCCGCGCGCACGCATCGCCGTGAAGGCCGCGTGGCCGGGCGTATCGATGAAGGTGATCTTGTTGCCCGACGGTGCGGTCACCTGGTAGGCGCCGATGTGCTGCGTGATGCCACCCGCTTCGCCGGAAACGACGTCCGCCTGACGGATGGTATCGAGCAGCGACGTCTTGCCGTGGTCGACGTGACCCATGACGGTGACGACGGGCGCGCGCGGCTGCAAATTCGCTTCGTCGTCGGCGGCCGCATAGAGGCCTTCTTCGACGTCGGCTTCGGCGACGCGGCGGACCGTGTGACCCATTTCTTCGGCGATCAGTTGCGCGGTGTCGGCATCGATCACGTCGTTGATCTGCAACATCTGGCCCTGCTGCATCAGCAGGCGAATGACGTCGACGGCGCGTTCGGCCATACGGTTGGCGAGATCGCCGACCGTGATGGCTTCCGGGATCGTGACTTCGCGGACGAGCTTTTCCTTCTGCTCGCTCGCGCCGTGGCCCTTGAGGCGCTGCGTGCGGCGGCGGAACGACGCGACCGAACGTTCGCGCACTTCGTCGGCGCGCAATGCGGTGACCAGCGTCAGACGGCCGCGTTCTTTCGGCGGCGCGGCGCGGGGTGCAGCCGGACGGGCAGCGGCCGGCCGGGCGGCACCGGGAGCACCGGGGCGACGCGAGACGCGCGGTCCATCGTCTTCTTCCGCTTCGAGCTTCATGCGGCCGGGCGCAGGTTTCTTGGCCTCTTCCTCGGTCGCAAGACGCTTCTTGGCGACTTCGCCGGCCTTGCGCTTGGATTCTTCCTCGGCCTTGTGTCGGATATCTTCCTCGCGCTTACGCGCTTCGGCGGCTTCGCGTTCGGCCTGCTCAATTCCTTCGCGCGAGGCGCGGCGCTTGGCTTCTTCCTCGGCAATCTTGCGTTCTTCGGCTTCGCGGACCTTGGAGTCGGCGAGCGCGTGAGCGCGCGCGACACGTTCTTCTTCGGTTAGCGTGCGGAGCACGACGCCGGATTTCGGTGCCTCAGGAGCGGGCGCGGGCTTGGCAGGAGCGGGTGCAGGCGCCGCGGCTTTCTTCGGTGCTTCGACCGGTGCCGGCTCGGGCTTTGCCTCGGGCTGTCCGCCGACGGTGCGGCGCTTCTTGACCTCGACCACGACCTGCTTGCTGCGGCCATGGCTGAAGCTCTGGCGCACCACGCCTGTTTCTGTGCGCGGCTTCAACGACAGCGTCAGTTTCTTTTCGCCGGGATTCTTAGTTTCGCTCATTACGAACTTTTTCCTTGTGCGCCATCCATAGGCGCATTCACGTCGAGTGCGCCGTCCGTCGGCGCGATAGCGCTAACTGCATCGGGCGATTTTCCGGTCCGATAGCGCGCATAGCGCGCAGCGCGAGCGAGAAAAGTCTCGCTCCCGGGGCCGGCAAGCAGGGCTGCATGTACCACATTTGGGCGGTTCAATGCCAAATCCAACTGGGTCCCGGTAAAAATGTCGATGATCGTGATTTCCGGGGTATTTTCGTCGTTATTGCGGTGCAAAGCGCCTGTCAGCTTGCGCTTTCCGTCCTCGGCGGCGTCCGAGGCATGAATAAGGGCCTGAACGCCGGGTCGGCCGAGGTTTGCCTCGACTTTTGCAAACCCGGTCACCACCAGACGGGCCTTTCCGGCGATGGCGAGGGCATCGAGGGCGGCATTTTCTAAAAGTCGCTCCGTCTGCTCTGCCAGGTCTTTGGTCGCCTTCACGTCGCGCTTGAAACCGCGGGCAAAGACGTTGCGCTTGACCGATTCCTCGATCGCCGTGCGGGTCGCGTCGATCCAGATGCCACGGCCCGGCAGTTTGCGCTTGAGGTCGGGCACGGCCTCGCCGGCCGGTCCCACCACAAAGCGGATCATCTCCGAAACCGGCTTGGGCTCGCGAGTCAGTGCGCAGGTGCGCTCGGTCCCCCGGGCGACGCTGGTCGTCCCGCGGTCGAGCTCATCGTCCTGCGCAATGTCCGCGACCTTTGCCAGCATCAGGCCTCCGCTGTTGCCTCGGCGGCTTCCGGCGCCGCCGCTTGCGCGGCCAGCTCAGCCTCGGTCACCCAGCCGGCCTTGAGGCGCGCCTGCATGATCATGGCTTCGGCGTCTTCCTTCGACACGTCGAGGCCATCGAAGAAGCCCGCCTCGTGCTTGGATTCTCCGTCCTTGCGCTCGGTCCAGCCGGTGAGATCGTCGGTGGCGCAGCCGGCGAAATCTTCCACCGTCTTGACGCCGTTCTCGCCGAGCTTGACCAGCATCTTGGCGGTCATGCCGGGGATGTCCTTCAACTCGTCAGCGACGCCCAGTTCGACGCGCTTGGCATCGAGCTCGGCTTCCTGCTTGTCGAGGAATTCCTTGGCGCGCTCCTGCAATTCCTTCGCGGTCTCTTCGTCGAAGCCTTCGATGCCGGCGATTTCCTTCTCGTCGACCATCGCGAGTTCTTCGATCGAGCCGAAGCCTTCCGAGGCGAGCAGCTGACCGACCACTTCGTCGAGATTGAGCGCGTCGACGAAAATCTTGGTGCGGTTTTCGAACTCGGCCTGACGGCGCTCGGATTCTTCCTGCTCGGTCAGGATGTCGATATCCCAACCGGTGAGTTGCGAAGCAAGGCGCACGTTCTGACCGCGGCGGCCGATCGCTAGCGAAAGCTGCTGATCCGGCACCACGACTTCGATGCGCTCCTTGTCTTCGTCGAGCACGACCTTGGCGACTTCCGCCGGCGCCAGCGCGTTCACCACGAAGGTGGCGATATCCGGCGACCACGGAATGATGTCGATCTTCTCACCCTGCAGTTCGTTCACCACGGCCTGCACGCGAGAGCCGCGCATACCGACGCAGGCGCCGACCGGGTCGACGCTGGAATCGCGCGAAATCACGGCGATTTTGGCGCGCGAGCCCGGATCGCGAGCGACCGCCTTCACTTCGACGATGCCGTCATAGATTTCCGGCACTTCCTGCGCGAACAGCTTGGCTGTGAACTGCGGATGCGTGCGGGAGAGGAAAATCTGCGGGCCACGCGGCTCGCGGCGCACGTCGTAGATATAAGCGCGGATGCGGTCGCCGTTGCGGAACACTTCGCGTGGCAGCATTTCGTCACGCCGCACGATGGCCTCGCCGCGGCCGAGGTCGACTACCACGTTGCCGTATTCGACGCGCTTGACGACGCCGTTGACGATTTCGCCGATGCGATCCTTGTACTCGGCATACTGCCGGTCGCGCTCGGCTTCGCGCACCTTTTGCACGATGACCTGCTTGGCGGACTGCGCGGCGATACGGCCGTATTCCAGCGGGGGCAGCGGGTCGGCGATGGTGTCGCCGATCTGCGCGGCCGGGTGATGCTTGCGGGCATCCTCCACCGTGATCTGGTTCGACGAATTCTCGACGACTTCAGCCACCAGCATGTGGCGCATCAGCTTGAGTTCGCCGGTTTTTGGCTCGATCTCGGCGTGAACGTCGGTTTCCGCGCCGTAGCGCGAGCGCGCCGCCTTGGCGATGGCGTCCTCCATCGCGGTAATGACGATGCCGCGGTCGATCGACTTCTCGCGGGCGACCGCATCGGCGATCTGCAACAGCTCCAGCCTGTTGGCGCTGACGGCCATCGCTCATTCTCCTTGTTGTTGTATCGGTTGGTTGTCGTTGGCCAGATGCTGACCCTGTGTCTGGCGCTCGGATTGCTTG
>DASYCM010000163.1:0-35140 GCA_036500165.1 Pseudolabrys sp. | reverse complement strand
CGCGTCAGCACCACGTCGATGCCCTGCTCCTTGAGCCGTTGCGCCAGCGTCGCCGCGTGGGTGGATTTACCGCTGCCTTCGCCGCCTTCGAAGGTGATGAAATGTCCGCGCATCTAATCCTGTCTCGGCGGCAATAATGGCGCCCGGCCGCCAGCGTAAGGCGGGTTATAGCCGCTCGGCACCGGCGCGGAACAGGCCAATCATCAATTCGCTCACAGCATCGAAGGCGCGCTGCGACATGGTGCCTTTGCCGACACTTTCGGCCGCCTTGAGCGGCATTTCAAGAATGACGGCGTCGTTGCGCCAGACCTTGAGTGTGCCGATGCCCTGGCCCTGCTCGACCGGCGCCGGGATCGGCCCGGTATAGACGATACGCGCGATAAGCCGGTCGGTCGTGTTCTTGGGCATCATGACCTTGACCTGCCCCGAGGCCACGAGCTCGACCTTGCCGTTCGCACCGCCGAAAACCTTCGCGGTGCCGATGTTCTGCCCTTCGGCAAACAAGACCCGCTGCTCGAAGGTGCGGAAGCCCCACTCAATCAATTTCTTGGCGTCGTCGGCGCGCTCCTTGGCCGACGGCAGGCCGTTGACCACGACCACAAGCCGCAAGCCATTCTGCACCGCCGACCCGACGAGACCATAGCCGGCCTCCTTGGTGTAGCCGGTCTTGAGGCCGTCGGCGCCATCGACCGTGCCAAGCAAAGGATTGCGGTTCTGCTGTCGGATCTTGTTCCAAGTGAACTCGCGCTGACCGTAGAGCGGATAGAATTCGGGATAGGTGAGAATGAGATGGCGCGCCAGAATGCCGAGTTCGCGCGTCGTCACCTGCGTGCCGGGATCCGGCAGACCGTTGGAATTGGCGAAAGTCGATTTGGTCAGACCGATCTCGCGGGCGCGCTGCGTCAGCTTGGCGGCGAATTCGGACTCGTTGCCGGAGATCGCTTCGGCAAGAACGATACAGGCGTCGTTGGCGGAGTGAATGATGACGCCGTGCAGAAGATCGTCGACCGAGATGCGGCTGTGAAGCGCGGCGTACATAGTCGAGCCGTGCGAGGGCGCGCCGCCTTTGCGCCAGGCATTCTCGCTGACGACGTATTCATCGGTGAGCTTGATGCGGCCAGCTTTGAGTTCGTTGAAGACGTACTCGGCCGTCATCAGCTTGGCGAGGCTCGCCGGAAAGATCAGCTTGTCGGCGTCACGCTCGAACAACACCGCGCCGTTTTCGGCGTCGATCAGAATGGCGTGCGGCGCGCTGATCGGCGGCTCGTCTTTTTTGGCAGCTGCGGCTTTCGTGGCCGCCGGCGCAGCATCCTTCTTCGCCGGCGCCGCGTAGGCATAAGCGCTCAGTCCGAGCGCGAAAGCCGCCAGCACGGCTCCAACTTGAAATGTCCGGCCGATGACCATTTTTATTATCTTCGCCGCAGAGCCTGAACAGGGGTATTCCCGGTCCTCACAGAGACCGGAACAAGGGCAATAACCCTCGGCAATACGGCTCAGTAAAGACCGCGGCCGCTCATGAAGGCCGCCGGCTGATCATAGCGCACCGGTGCATAAGCGGAAACCGGCGATGCCGCCGGTTCTATGGCCGGCGTCGCCGCGATGTCGGTTGGCCGCAACCGGGTGTTCGCCGCAAGCTCCGTCGCCGGCGCGCGCGGCACCAGCTTAGGTGTTGAATTATCAGAAGAAATTGTCTTGCTGCTGGATAGCGGACGGCTGTCGAAAAATGCCGGGGCGAAGCCCCTGTCGGCGGTCGCGACACGGACCGGCGCCTGCGGGGGTTCTTCTTCCTCGGCTACTTCTTCAACCGGTGCGGGCTTGGGCGCAGCGGCTTGGCGGACTGGCGCGGTGTTTTCCGCCAGCATCGTCGCGGGCTTATCGCCCTCGCGCAGAGTCGCCAGCAATTTGCGGTCGTCGGAGCCGTTGAGCGGCGCGCGGCCGACATAGTCGACCTTCACCTTGGCGAGACCACGGCCGTGAAAGCCCAGCAATTGCGCGGTCTTATACGAGAGGTCGATCTCGCGGTCCTTTGCGAAAGGTCCGCGGTCGTTGACACGCACAACGATCGAACGCCGGTTAGACATGTTCGTCACGCGGACATAGGACGGCAGCGGCAGTGTCTTATGTGCCGCAGAAATCGAATTCTTGTCGTAGATTTCGCCGTTCGAGGTGAAGCGGCCGTGGAAATCGTCGCCGTACCAGGAGGCAATGCCGACGGCTGAATAATTGGTGTTTTCTTCCGGGAAATAGGTGCGCCCTGCAACCGTATACGGCCTGCCGACGCGGTAGACGCCGCCGCCTTTCGGCACGGGTTCGCCCGCCGCGACAACGCGTTCGCTGGCGGACACGCCGTATTTCGAATCGACTTTTGACCCTGCCGAACAGTTAGCCAACGCCAAGCAGCCCGCGACAAGCCCAATAAGGCGCGCGAACCGGCCATAAGCGCCGTTTCCCCCGAATCCGCTCATTCTGTGCAGGTATCCCCGGTTCGACTGCCAAGAGTACCCTGCAACGACGGTTACGGGAACCGTTCGTAGCGGGTGTGGTAAAGAATTGGTTCTACTCACAATTTGGCAATTCTGCGGCAAGCCATGATGTCGCCATAGCGTAAGCCACACGCCGCCTGCAAGTCCGGACAGCTTCGACTGTTGGGGTGGCGGCCAGCACAAACCTCGACCCGCTCTTTTTGTTCACCGAGCGTGACAGAACGCGACCTGGCCATCGGGTGTGGAAACGACGCCCGCGCGTAGCCACAACGCCGGTCTGATGCCTCCTGGAGCCCTTGCGGGAGCGAAGACGCGATCGAAAGCCCGCTCGCATTTCGCGAAAAGCGAAAGCCCAAATGGCGTGGCCAGCAATCAGAGTCGCCTTAGCGTTGCTTCCATGCCGCGAACGAAACTTAGGTCATTGGTCCAATGTGGTTCCGGGGGCGGAACGCGCTACATCGGACCTCGACCTCAGCGCATAGGGAGGACGTCATGAAATCTTCAATCGCGCGCCCGCTGACAAGTCTCCTCGTATTGACGCTCGCATGCGGGCTGCCGCCGACAAAGAAGACGCTCGCGCAAGGCGGTGTCTCGGCGCCTCCGGGAACCACTGCACCAGCGCCGAATGTCACGGCGCCGACACTGAAGCCGGAGGAGCTCGATCAACTGGTCGCGCAGATCGCGCTTTATCCCGACACGCTACTCGCCCAAGTCCTGATGGCGTCAACCTATCCAATCGAAATCGTCACGGCCGACCGTTGGGTCAAGGCGAACAAGAACCTCAAGGGTGCGCAATTGAAGGCCGCGGTCGACCAGCAGCCTTGGGAAGACAGCGTCAAGGCCCTGGCCGTGACGCCATCCGTGCTTGAGTTGATGAGTCAGAAACTCGACTGGACCCAGAAGCTCGGCGACGCGGTGTTGGCGCAGCAGGTCGACGTGATGGACGCGATCCAACGCTTGCGCGGCAAGGCCGACGCGCAGGCCACGTTGAAGACCACGAAGGAGCAGACGGTCACCAAGACAAGCCAACAGGGCAAGCAGGTGATTGTGATTCAGCCGACCAATCCGGAAACAATTTACGTACCGCAATACGACCCCGCTGTCGTCTATGGCGCATGGCCGTATCCGGCCTATCCGCCATACGCGTATCCGCCGTACGGCGGCTATTTGGCGGGCGGATTGATCGGGTTCGGCGTTGGGTTGGCTGTCGGTGCTGCCTGGGGTGGCGGCTTTGGTTGGGGCAACAACAATATTAATATCAACCGCAACACCAACATCGGCCAGATTGGCAACAACAACAATTGGCAGCACCGGCCTGAACACCGCGGCGGTCAGCGCTACAACAACAGCGCCGTTGCAAACAAGTTTGGCAAGGGCGGCGACCGCGGCGCCCAAGGGCGGATGGATTTCCGCGGCCGCGGTGGCCAGCAGGTGCTCCAGCCTGGCGGCGGCAACCGGCCTGGTGGTGAGCGGCCCGGCGCTGGCAATAGGCCTGGCGGCGACCGACCGAACGCTGGCAACCGGCCGAACGCCGGTAACCGGCCTGGCGCGGGCCAACGCCCGCAGCAGCGTCCGGGTGGTGGTGCGCGTCCCGCTGGAAGGCGTGATAATGCGATGGGCAATATCGGCAGCGGCCGAGGGGCCGCGGCGCAGTCTAATCGCGGGCGCTCGAGCCTTGCCGGCCGCGGAGGTGGAGGAAACTTCGCCAGCCGCGGAGGCGGAGGCTTTCGCGGTGGCGGCGGCGGTGGTGGCTTCCGCGGTGGTGGTGGCGGCGGACGCGGCGGTGGCGGCGGACGGCGTTCCGATATCAACCTCAAGCACGACATCAACCAGATCGGCCTGCTCGACAATGGCCTTGGCTTCTATCGCTTTGTCTATAACGGCGGCCACAAGGTCTATGTCGGAGTAATGGCGCAGGAGGTGCAAACGGCAGTCCCCGATGCGGTCCTGCGCGGCCGCGATGGTTATTTGCGTGTCCGCTACGACAAACTCGGGCTCAAGTTCGAGACCTATGACCAATGGCTGTCCTCGGGCGCGCGCATTCCGATCCCCGCCGCAGGCACAAAGTAAAGGAGGCGAAGATGAGAAAGACTCTACTGGCGTTAGCAATCGGCCTCATCACTGCCGTCGCGGTCGAGTCCACGGCCCTTGCGCAACAGCGCTTCAAGACTCCGCAGGAAGCCGCCGACGCCCTAGTCGCGGCGGCACGCGCCGCCGATAACCGGGCGCTGATCACCGTGCTCGGCCGCGACGGCGCCGAAATCACGGCATCCGGCGACCGAGTGCAGGATGAGGAAATCCGCAAGCTGTTCGTGGCGGCCTATGATATCAAACACGACGTCAGCATGGCCGGCGACAAGGCAACCATGCTCCTAGGCAATAGCGATTGGCCGTTTCCGATCCCGCTGATCAAGAAGAACGATGCTTGGGTGTTCGACACCGTTGCCGGCCGCGAGGAAATCCTAGCCCGGCGCATCGGGCGAAACGAGCTCGCAACGATCCAGGCCTGCCTTGCGTACGTCGATGCGCAAAACGAATACGGCGCACGCGGCACATATGCGCAGCGGATCATCAGCAGCCCGGGCAAGAAGGACGGCCTGTACTGGCCGACCGCAGCCGGTGAGCCATCGAGCCCGCTCGGCGAGGAAGTAGCCCACGCGACCCTGCGAGGCTACCGCGTTGGCGGCGGGAAAGTGCCGTACAACGGTTACTACTTCAAGATCCTGGCCCAGCAGGGTCCAACCGCACCGGGCGGCGAGATGGACTACATAGTACGCGGCAAAATGATCGGTGGTTTCGCGTTGGTCGCCTATCCGGCGCAGTACGGCAACTCAGGTGTGATGACCTTTTTGGTCAATCATAACGGCGACGTGTTCGAGAAGGATCTCGGCCCCAATACCGCGAAGGTCGCCTCACGCATGATTGAATACAACCCCGACCGGACCTGGAGGAAGGCGGCGGACACGGTGCCTCCGCCAAATTAAAAAAGGCACCTGCCCCCAATCAAGGCCTGAGCGAAAACGGCCGGTAGATGCCGAGCCGTTCGTGGTGGCTCCACTTCGGAATATCGGCGGCGACGATCACTTGAATGCCGCGATACGGCGTCGACTTATCTATCGCTACCGCACGCAGCCAGCTCATGCCTTTTAGAG
The DNA here is from genome assembly GCA_036500165.1 of Pseudolabrys sp. GTDB lineage: Bacteria > Pseudomonadota > Alphaproteobacteria > Rhizobiales > Xanthobacteraceae > Pseudolabrys. The sequence continues at coordinate 29,505 of DASYCM010000163.1, read as the reverse complement.
CCGTGTCCGGTTCATCGCAGTCAGCCATCAACAGCGCCTGATCGGCCGCGACATGCGGTGCCTTATCGAGGCCTTCGAACAAATTACGCTTGTAGTAGCGCAGGTCGATCAGTGGTTTCCAATCCCCCATGCCACGCTTGCTGAGATAATACGGGTCATTGAAGACCTCGGCAGACTCGAGTGTGTACATCGCAGTCGAGGGCGAGTAGCCGGCGCTTGTCGTTTTGAAGCGTTGCGCCGAGTGGAAACCTGGCACGCTGCGCATCAGATCGAGATGTTCCTCATACCAGACGTCCCAGTCCGCTGCATGGGAAGGATCGATGAGGCCGCTCTGACTCATGAAAATCATGTTAGGTTCCGTTCAGGCCGGCGACAGCAGCGTCGCGAGTTCGTTTGTGTCTTTGAGTTTTTCGATACTCATGACGGTGTCGGCGATGCGCTGCGCATTAGCCGAAACCGACGAACGAGCGGCGTTTTGCGCAAATTTCTCGAGTACATCCTTCTCCGTCAGCGGCCGCTTTGGCGAGCCGCGATCGACATCCTCGCGTGCTTCGAAAATGCGGCCGTCCTTCATGCGCACGACGACCGCGCCGGCATAATGCTGTGGGAAGGTCGTCTTCGGATCGACGGCATAGTGCACCTTGTCGACGATGGACAAGATCGCCGGATCGGATAACGACTCCGGCGAGAGGTCGTCAAGCGAGAAGCGGCCACGGCCCAATGTACTGGCGACAACGTAGTAGGCGCTGAATTGTGCTGCGTAACTGTCCGCGGGCCGGCTCTTAGTCGCACGGGGTTCGCAAACGGTGTTGATGGCAGCCTCTGGGATCAGCACTTCTATCCGCTCGATATCCGCCGGTGCAGGCTCGTGTTCGGCGACAATACGCGACATGGCGTCGATCAGAGGCACGTTGAAATAACAGGCGGGCAGCGGCTTCATCGAGATGCCTTCGACCAGCCAGGTCTGCCCCAGCTCCTTGGTCGCGAGGCCGTAATCCCAGTCGTTGCCACCAAGATAGAGCGGATACAGGCCGAACTTGCCCTCATAAGGCGTCGGCGGGCCCGTGAAGCCTTCGCTGGCGAGCGCCGCCGAGGTGATACCGCCTGCTGCGCCCCATCCCGGATGCATGCGCTTAGTCCAAGCCATGGTCGCAGCAAATTCCTGATTGCCCGAGGCCGTGGCGTAAGCAATGCCCTGTGCCATCGCGATTTGCTCGGCCGTCAGTTTCATCAGCCGGCTGGCGACCAGCGCCGCGCCGAACGACGCAACGATGCCGGTCGGGTGGAACCCCTTCTTCTGGAAGCCGCCCTTTGCGATTGAGCCAATGCGCACCGAGCATTCGAGACCGGCGATATAGGCCGCGAGCACGTCCGCGCCGCTCTGACGCCGATGACCGCCCAGCGTGAAGGCAGTAGTGGCGCAGAACGAACTCGGATGCACGCGGCCGTATATAGATGTGTCGTCATAATCGAGGCCATGCACGAGGATGCCGTTGACCAGCGCCGCATCCTTGAGCGTCAGCCGCTCCGTGAGGCCGATAACGGGTGTCGTGCCAGCCTCCACCGCGCGCAAGCCGCGCGCAGCCCTCTTGCCGAAGTCGAATGACGACGATGCGAGCGCCACGCCAAGCGAATCCAGAAACAAATGCTTGGCGCGGCGTTGCGCGGACGCGGGCACCGCCGCGAGATCAAACCCCGCGATGAAGTCCGCGAGCTGTGGGGCAATCGTTGACTGGCTCATGCGCTCTATTCCGGCTTGATATTCGCCTCGCGCACGATCTTGCCCCACTTCTCGATCTCGTTATTCACGAATGTCTGGAATTCCTCCGGCGTGCCGCCGGCGACAGGCTCGGCGCCGATCCTCTTCATGCGCTCTTGCACGTCGGGCATCGCCAGAACTTTCCGCATCTCCGCGTTCATGCGGTCGATGGCGGCGCGCGGCGTGCCCTTCGGCGCGTTGAGGCCGTACCACTCGAACACGACGAAGTCCTTCAGCCCTGCCTCGATCGCGGTCGGCACATCGGGCAATAGCGCACTACGCTTGAGGCTGGTGACGGCGATGACGCGCAGCCGGCCGCTCTCGACGTTCGGCAGAACGCCGGCAAGCGTGGTGAACATCAGTTGCGTCTGGCCGCCGATCAAGTCGGTCACGGCCGGTCCCGTGCCCTTGTAATTGACCTCGGCCGGCTTCACGCCAGTCGCGCGTTCGAATTGCACAAGGCCGAGGTGGCTCGGTGAACCGAAGCCGGTGAAGCCGGCGTTGAACTTGTCTGGCTGCGCTTTCATCAGCGCGATCAGCTCAGGCAAGGTTTTGACCGGCAACGACGCGTTGATGACCAGCACGTAAACACCGGTACCGAGCAGAATCACCGGGTCGAAATCCTTACGCGTATCGTAAGGCAGCTTCGGTTGCAGCGTCGCGTTCACAGCGTAGCTCTGCGTCGGAAAGCCGAACGTGTAGCCGTCGTTCTGCGCCTGCGCGATCGCGGCGAGACCAATGATGGTGCTGGCGCCACCCTTGTTTTCGACGAACACCTGCTGGCCGAGCCCCTCGCCCGCCTTTTGCGCGAGGATGCGGGCCACGGCGTCGGTGCCGCCGCCGGGTGGCCACGGCACGAGAAAGCGCACCGGCCGCGATGGCCAGGATTGCGCCTGCGCCAGCGAGCTGACGCCTTGCGTCAGCAGCAATGCGAACAGAGCGATTGCGAGTTTCAGTTTGGTCATAGTCTCCACCCTCAAATTTTGATTTTGATTGATCGTTATGCCGCGCGTTAGGTTTTTTGTTGCGCCGCCAGTTGATCGCGCAATCTATTGCGCATCCAGATCACGGCGCCGGCGCTAAACCCACCGTCGATGGCGACTTCCGACCCGGTCATGAAGGTCGACTCGTCCGATGCCAGGAACAACACCAGATTGGCACATTCCTCCGGCGTGCCCTGACGCTCCATGGGGATCGTCTGCCGCGCCGATTCCGCGTGGCCCGGTGGACCGTCGCGGAAGAAACTCGTTTCGAGAATTTGTCCTGGATGAATGGAGTTGACGCGGATTTTCCAGTCCACCAATTCCATCGCCGCAGTCTTGGTCAGGCCGCGCAGGCCCCATTTGCTCGCGCCATAGGCGCCATCATAATGCGCCAACAAGCCAGCGGCCGACGACACATTGACGATCGAACCGCCGCCACTATCGCGCATCAAGGGTGCGCAATGCTTCATGCCGAGTGCGGGGCCGAGCAGATTGATATCCATCGTACGATGCCAGGCATCAAGCGTCGTATTCATGATTCCTTGGCGGCTGGTGACGCCCGCGTTGTTGACGAGAATGTGCAGCGCACCAAATGATGCCCTCATATCGGCGACGATAGCGGCCCAGCCATTTTCATTGCGCACATCGTGTTGAACGAATTTCGCGTTGCCGCCCTCGTTTGAAATTTGCTGAGCAAGCTGGACGCCGGACTGATCGACGTCGGTCAGAATGACGGCGGCACCTTCGTTCGCGAACAAACGCGCTTCGGCTGCGCCTTGACCATTCGCCGCTCCCGTTATGATTGCAATTTTGTTCGCAAGCCGCGCCATGGATGCACCGCGTTGTCGCAAGGGCCCCTGCGCATATACACCGATATTGCGAAACGCAAAACGACAATGTAGAAATGCGAACTCTCTTCCGGCCGCACACAACTCCGCAAAAACGAATGCGCGCGTTGCGCGCATCAAGAAATCGGCGGCGCGAGAGAGCGGAGGCAAGCGTCAAGTGAATGAACGTAAGGCACTGGTTGTCGGTGCGACGGGCGTAACAGGCGCGCCGCTGTGCGAACAATTACTCCGTCAAGGCTGGGACGTTTACGCGATATCGCGGCGCAAACCTTCGCTCAGTAGCGACGTCGCGAATGGACCGCTGACACATCTGCCGATCGATCTGACGAACGTCAGCGCCATTCAAGAGGGCTTAAGCAAGCTCAAGGACATCACGCACGTCTTCTACTGCGCCAATGCGCCGAGCCAGGAGCTGCGGCAACTGATGATCGGGCAATTGCTCGACGTGCTTGAGATGTTGCCGCACTTTGCCAACATCAACTTCATTCAGGGCATGAAGTATTACGGCTGCCATCTCGGCCCGTTCAAAACACCCGCCAAAGAAACCGATCCGCGCGTTCCTGGCTGCGACTTCTACTACACCGAGGAAGACATGCTGATGAGCCGCCAGCGCGGCAAGGCGTGGTCGTGGACCGTGCTGCGGCCGCATTCGGTGTGCGGCTATTCGGCCGGCAATCCGCTTAATGTCGCGGCCGCTGTGGCGCTTTACGGCTCGATGCAGAAAGAGCGCGGCGCAGACTTCGGCTTCTGGGGCAGCGAAAAGCAGTTCAATTCGCTGTTTCAGGTCGCCGACGCTTCATTGCTGGCGCGTGCCTCTATTCATATCTCGACGACGGCAGCGTGCCGCAACGCCGCGTTCAATATCAACAACGGCGAACCGTTCCGCTGGTCCGGCGTCTGGCCCGTGCTGGCAGAGGCTTTCGGGCTGAAAGCAGCCGGCCCGCAGAACTATGTGTCTATGCAGTATTTCACGGAACATGCGCCGGTCTGGCAGGCTATGACAGCGAAGCATGGCCTAAAGAAATTCCCTTACGAACGTCTGCCGCGCTGGTGCCTCGGTGAATACACCGCGCCAAACGGACGTCTGTGCACTAACTACGATCTGTTCGCCGATACGACACGGCTGCGGCAATCCGGCTTCACCGAAGTGTTCGATAACCGCGATATGTTTCTCAATATTTTCGCGGAACTGCGCAAGCAGCGCGTCATTCCTTAAAACAACAACAAAATCGCACGGAGGATTCCATGAAGCTTCGTCACTTGACCGCAACATTCGGCGTACTGGCCGCGCTCGTGGCGGCGATGCCCGCCGCGGTCGCGCAGAACTATCCGACGCGGCCAATCAAGCTGATCGTGCCCTATCCACCGGGCGGCGGCGCGGACTCGGTGGCGCGCATTGTGGCGCAGAGCCTCGGCGAACGTATCAAGGCAACGGTCGTGATCGAGAACCGTCCCGGCGCAGCGACCAATCTCGGTATGGATGCAACCGCTCGCGCGACGCCGGACGGCTACACGCTCGGCCTTGCTACCAGCAATATCGCGATCAATCCGCCGCTGTATCCGACAATGCCCTACAAGCCGAAGGAGGATCTCGCGGCGGTCAGCCTCTTGTCAAAGGGGCTTTACGTGCTTGTCGTCAACCCGACGGTGCCGGCAAAATCGGTGAAAGAGTTGATCGCACTCGCGAAGGCAAAACCGGACGGGCTTAATGCCGCCATCGCCGGATTCGGTACGCCGGGACATCTGGCGCTGGCTCAGTTCAATCTGCTGGCCGGCGTACACATTTCACCGGTACCCTATCAGGGGGCGGCGCCAGCGATCAACGCGCTGCTCTCTAACACCGCGCAGGTGCTGTTCATCAGCATGGCGTCCGCGCTGCCATATGTGAAAGCCGGCACGCTGCGCATGCTTGCCATCACCAGCCAGGAGCATAGCGCCGATCTGCCAGACGTGCCCAACGCCAAGGAAGCTGGCCTGCCCGGCGACGACATCTTCGAATGGTACGGCATTGTCGCGCCGGCCAAGATGGATGCGAAACAGATTGAGTTTCTGTCCGCGGAAATCGGTAAGGTGCTGGCTGATCCGGCGTTGCAGGCGAAGATCAAGCTCGTCGGTGCCGAGGCCGCTGTAACCACACCGGCAGAGTTCACAACCTTCATTGATGGACAGACCAGGTCGCTCGGCGAGATCGTTCGCCGCACCGGTCTGAAGGCACAATAAGCGTGGCGCCCTCGCCGCATCGCGTGCTGATGACCGGCCCTACCGGCCGCATCGGTCGCGTTCTACGCGCGAACATGGCGGGGCGTTACGAAGTACTGCGGCTCGGTGACCGCGTGCCGATGGGCGATGCAGGGCCGAACGAAGAGCTCTGCACGATGGACCTGCACGATCCGGTCTCGCTCGACCGCGCGTGCGAAGGAATCGACACCATCGTGCATCTCGGTGGCCAGGCCATCGAGACCGATTGGGACACGATCCTGCAAACCAACATTGCCGGCGGCTACAATTTGTTCGATGCCGCACGGCGGCAGAAAGTGAAGCGCGTCATCTTTACCAGTTCGCATCACGCCATCGGTTTCTACCGGCGTGATCAAGTCATCGGCAACGACGTGCCGCCGCGGCCTGACAGTCGCTACGGATTGAGCAAGGCCTTTGGCGAGGCAATGGGCCGCTACTATGCGGACAAGTTCGGCATGCAAGTTGCCTGCATCCGCGTCGGCGTCTGCCGGACCAAGCCCGAGGATGTACGCCACCTGAGCATCTGGATCAGCGAGGGCGACATGACGCATCTGATCCAGTGCTGCATCGAGGCGCCGGCCTATCATTATCTGATGCTCTACGGCATTTCAGCGAACACACGTTTCTTCTGGAAAAATCCTGACGCTGAGAAGATCGGCTATCAGCCAAAAGACAACGCTGAAAACTACGCCGCGGAGCTGTTGGCCAGGGCAAAGCCCGAAGGCCCCGTCTCCGCTGCGTTCCAGGGCGGCTATTACTGCCCGCCCGAGTTCACCGGCGACATCTCAAAGATCGACTAATGGCCGACTCCGTTCAGACGTTCACGACCGATGTTCTGGTTATCGGCGGCGGTGCTTCCGGACTCGCCGCTGCGATCGAAGCCGGCCGGCGCGGCAGCAAGGTCGTCCTGCTTGAGCAGGCGGCCGAACTCGGCGGCATGATGAACTGGTGCGTCGGCACAGTATCCGCCGTGAACACGCCGGGACAGAAACAGCTCGGTATTACGGACACGGCCCAGGCGCATTTCGAGGACCTCGCCACGCACGCCGGTGATCTGGTGACGCGCGACAATCTCGTACTGCGTCGCGTGTTGACAGATAACAGCACAGAGATGATGAGCTGGCTGCTCGACCTCGGTATCGTCTTCGCGCCGCCGATGATTGATCCGCCGCAGCGCGTCGCGCGCATGCACAATGTGGTGCCGAGTTCGCAGTCGTTCGCCTTCCACATGGCGCGCGCCTGCCGAGCAGCCGGAGTCGATATCCGGCTGAATGCAAGCTGCACGGGCCTCACAAACGAAAACGGTCGCGTCACCGGCGCGATGGGCGTACGCACCGGCGCAACGGAACGCTACATCGCGAGCCAGGGCGTTATCCTTGCTACCGGCGACTACAGCGGCGCATTCGATCTGAAAACCACGTTCGGCAAGCCCGATGTCGCCGATGTCGAGCCAGTTGCGGCGACCAGCACGGGCGACGGTTACCGTTTCGGCACGGCGCTCGGCGGCACGGTCGCCAATGGCGATATCATCCGCGGACCGATCATGCGCTTTGTGCCACCGCGTGAATCGAACTTCATCCAGAAGCTACCGCCTTACCGGCTGGTCGGCCACGCCATCGCCTGGGCGATGCGCGCGGCGCCGCAATTTCTGCTACGGCCGTTTCTGATGAAGTTTTTGACGACAGTGCTGGGCCCATCGCCCGAGCTATTCAAAAGCGGCGCTGTGCTAGTCAATCAAGAGGGCCGCCGCTTCACCGATGAATTGCGCGGGCCCGCAGCGGCGGTGGCGAAGCAGCCTGGCAAGAACGCCTACATTGTATTCGACCAGGCGATGGCGACGAAGTTTTCCGGGTGGCCCCATTTCGTATCGACGGCGCCGGGTATCGCCTACGCTTATGTCGACGACTATCGCCGCTGCCGGAAAGATATCTTCCACAGCGCGGATACGGTCGAAGCGTTGGCGCAACAGTTGAGTGTGCCGCCGGCTCAGCTCACTGCCGCACTGATGCAATATAACGAGAGCGAACGCGGCGAGCGCCCGTCCATTGCGCAAGGCCCGTTCTATGCGCTCGGCCCGGTGCGAAGCTACGTCGTTTTCACCGAAGGCGGTCTGCGCGTCACGGAGCGTCTCGAAATGCTGCGCGAGAACGGCTCGGTCATCGAAGGCCTCTACGCCGTCGGCTCGGTTGGCCAGGGTGGCGTTCTGCTCGAAGGCCACGGCCACCATCTGGGTTGGGCTTTTATATCCGGCCGCATTGCCGCCAGCGCCTGCACGGCGAAAGCTGCTGTAAAATCGGCGTGATAAAGCGGTAGCAAGGTTCGCTACTTATTCTCTGAAAGGCGCTTCACTGCGGAACTAAGTTCGCCGCTTTGGAAATATTTTGTATCTCCATCACGCGCGCACTTATGTAAGCTTTGAATTTTTCCGGCGGCCCCCCGATCAAATCGACGCCCAGCGACTCCATCTGCTTTCGGACCGCGGGATCGGCCAAAGCCTTGTTCACGGCAGAATTAATTCTGTCGATGATCCCACGAGGCGTCTTGGCGGGTGCCAACAGACCAAACCAGGACGTCGCTTCGTAGCCCGGAACTGTGTCAGCGATTGTCGGCAACTCCGGAAACATAGCGGATCGATTTGTCGAGCCGACAGCGATGCCTCGTAAGGCACCACTCTGCACCTGACCCAGAACACTCGGCGCATTCTCGAATTGTACCTGAAGACGCCCTGCCATCAGATCCAGGATCGCCGGTCCCGCGCCGCGGTAGGGCACATGTGTCAGATTGACGTTTGCCATCGCCGCGAACAACGCCGAACTCAAGTGCGTCGCGGAACCGATACCGGCGCTGCCATACCGGACCTCTCCCGGCTTTACTTTTGCCATGTCGATGACATCGTGAACCGACTTAATTTCCGAGTCTTTCGGGACGACAAGCACAATCGGACTAGTGGCAACCAGCGCGACCGCATCAAAATCCTTGATCGGATCGTAGGCTATATCTTTCTGGATATAAGGATTGATCGCGAGTGACGGCGTCGCCGTCACAAAAGTGTAGCCGTCCGGCGCAGCTTTCGCGGCCTGATTAAGGCCAAGCGTACCACCTGCGCCGCCCACGTTGAAAACAACAACCTGCTGGCCTAGCTCGCGCCCAAGATAGTCGGCAACTATTCTCGCCTGAGAGTCTGTGCTGCCGCCTGGAGCAAACGGCACAATTAGCCGGATCGCATGCGAGGGATAATCGGTTTGCGCGGCCACGCCGCCAATCGTGCAGATTGCGGCAAACAACCCGAATAGTAATCTTAACACCGCTTCTCTCCCTTAGGTTCATTCACGTATTGAGCGCTTCGGGCTCGTTTGCTGGCCCGAATTTTGTTCATGTCGCAGTCATTGATCGCCGAGCCAATCGAGGTTGTGTTCCTTCTCAAGGCAGATCAATCGCTGGAAATAGGATTCCACATTTGATCTATCGCCGACGAGCGCGAGAAATTTGTCGCGAAATTCTTCATTGGTGAGCGGCCGCTCGGGCGTACCGGGAAAATTGTCGCAGCTCTGCTTTAATGTCCTCCCGTTATGAAGCCGGACATGAACTTCGGCGCCCCAAGATGAAAAATCGGCCGGCGCCCCCTCCTCGACCGAGCCTCGCGCCGACAACGCTGCGACTCGCGGATTGTCGAATGCTTCCTGGCTAAAGCTTGCCGGACTCCGCGGATCGCCGGCCAAGGCGGCTGCCATGCACCACGGGATGCTATATTGCGCCATGATCAAATCGGCGGGGACGGGAATGTTATGAAGCGCCGCCATTTTCTTGCTTCCCTTGACGACGATTGAATCAATCTGCTCGACGGCAAAGCCGTGTTCCGCGGTCATCGCGCAAGCGGCCTCGATCGGCGTATGCGCGGTGATGTGGCATGGGTAGCGCTTGAGACAGATTTTCAGCGTTTCCCAGCTTTGTCCCAAGCCGAGCGTGAGGCGCTCAGGCTCGCTTTCAAGACAGAAAGCCCGCAGAAACCCGTCGTGACCTTCGAGCACGCTTACCGGGCCGGTAAAGCCATCCTGTGCAAGAGTCGCGGCAAGGATGCCGCCTTCCGCCGCGCGGCCCAAATGCAGTCGTTTCACCATCCCGCCGCTGCCGGAACTTGCAAACTCGAGAAGGCCGCTTGCGAGCGAGCCCGCGATGCCAAGCGCATTGGTCATCCGGTCGCCGTCGAACCCGAGAATCTTCCCGGCGACAACGGCTGCGCCCAAAGGGCCAGTCAAGCCGGGCGCGTGAAAGCCGCGCGATTCCGCGCTGTGTCGCGTCGCGTCGCCAATTCTAAACAGAACTTCGCAGCCGGCGACAAAAGCGAGAACAACGTCTTCGCCGCTCTTGCCCAGTTGCTGAGCCATCGCGAGCGCCGGCGGAACAAGAGTAGCCCCCGGATGAACACCCGCGCCGGGACGTCGCAATGAATCGAGCTCGTAGGCATGTGCCGCAGTCCCCATGGCAAGCGCAGCCGCTCCCGCCTGCACCGACGACCCACGTACTCCGACAATCGTGCTTCGCCCACTCGCGCTGAATTTCAACGCGTAACCGGTAACCATCCGGCTCCACGGCAGATCCGCGCCAAAAATAATCGCGGCGACTGTGTCTGCAATGCACTGCTTGGCGCGCAAAACAACAGCTTCGGGAATATCGTCAAACTTCAATGACGAGGCGAACTGGGCCAGGGCTTGGGTTTCGTGCGCCATCGACTATCCACTCTTGTTTAAGGGCCGATACCCTTGACGACCACCAGTCCATCCGCTGCCACGACGCCTTTGCCTTGCGGCAGCACGAACAAAGGATTGATCTCGGCTTCCTGCAGTTCGCCGCCTATCGCGACGATCATGTTCGAGAAGGCAAGCATCGCGTCGACAAGCGCTTCGATATCCGCAATCGAACGCCCACGGTACCCCTTGAGAAGTGCCGATGTCTTCAGATCGTCTATCATCGACAGCGCATCGGCCCGCGATATCGGAGCAAGGCGCAATGAGGTATCCCGGAACAATTCGGCGGTAACACCACCCATACCGAGCAGGATCACGGGCCCGAGTTGAGCATCATTGTGAAAGCCAAGGATTACTTCGACTCCATTCCCGACAAGCTCTTGCAACAAAAAGCCTTCTGGCTTGAGCTTAGTGGCCGCAAAAAAACTTTCGGTGAGTTGCGTACAAACACGTGCGGCACTTTCAGGCGCGACATTGAGCGCTACGCCGCCAGCTTCAGACTTGTGCAACACTTTGTTTGACAGCACCTTGACGACGACATTGCCCGCAAAGGTTTCCGCGGCGACCGTGGCTTCATCGGGCGTCGTTGCGACGATTTCGCGCGTGACCGGGATGCCGAATTGAGCGAATAGTTTTTTGCTTTCTGCCTCGTTCAGCGTTCCGGGGCGCAACAACGCTCGCACGCTTTCACTAATCTGAATGGGCGCCACATCGGTTGCACGAGAACCCGTCTTCATTTCGCCAAAGCAGCGCAGAGCTGCGAGCGCTGCGGCGCAGCTTTCCGGCGCGGCAAACGCCGGGACCCCAGCGAGATTAAGCGCTCTGACCAACAGCGGCGCGTCGGGACTTACAAAACCCACAACCGGCTTGTCGGTTTTGGCCGCGCACTCGCGCAAAGGCGCTCCGGCCGTCTCTGGCTCGCGCAAAGCCGATGAACCAAGAACGACCGCAATAGCATCGTAGATCGGGCTGGCAACGACCGCATCGAGAACGGTGCGGAATGTATCTGACTTCACCCCAGCGAGAGTAACGTCGATCGGATTACGGTCGAGTGCGGCTCCTTCGATCGCAAGAGCCTTGAGTTTTGTTGCGGTCGGCTCATCCGGTGCCGGCGTTTCAAATCCGGCAACACCCGCCGCATCCGCGAGCAAACTTGCCGATCCCCCAGTCGATGTAATGATAGCCAGCCGGCTCCCCTTCAAGGTTCGGTTGCGGCTGAGCATCATCGGGATATCGAGCAAATCCGAATATCGCTCCGCACGGATGACACCGAATTGCCGGAACAGTGCATCATAGGCTGCATCGGAACCCGCCAACGCGCCGGTGTGCGACACCGCCGATTGCGCTCCGGATTCCGACCGTCCCACTTTGAATGCGACCACCGGCTTTCCGGCCGCGTGAGCCCGAAGCACCGCCGCCTGAAACGCCTTCGGCTTGCGCAAGCCCTCAAGGTAGAGCGCTATTACCTTCGTTGCGGGGTCATCGACGAGTTCGTCGACGAAATCCGCGACCTCAAGATCGCACTCGTTACCGGTCGCAATGAGTTTTGAAAAGCCGATGCCCGCAGCCTGTGCCCGGGACAGCAACGATCCCAGAATGCCCCCGCTTTGCGAAACAAGTGCGATGTTGCCCGCCAGGATTTCATCGCTGACAAGCGCGTTGCTTGCCGACAGCACAATTTGTTCGCTGACATTGACGAGCCCAATGGTATTCGGACCCAAAATCCGCATCGTGCCTGCCGCACGTTTCAACTCATCTTGCCGTGCCCTGCCCTCCGGACCGCTTTCGCCAAATCCGCTGGCCAGGACAATGGCCGCGTCCGTACCGATGGCCGCAAGCTGCTTGATCGTATCAGTCACCCTCGACCCACCAAGTAGCACGATCGCTACATCTGGCGGCTCCGGCAATGCAGTGATCTCTGGATAGCAACGATGCCTGCCGATCGTCTGATAGCGCGGGTTCACAAGATAGATGGCGCCGGTGAAACCGTATTTCTCAAGATAAAGGAGCGGCCTTCCGGTCAACTTACCCTCGTCCGCCGAGGCACCGACAATGGCGACACTCCGTGGCCGCAATAACTTTCCGAGTGCGTCCATTAGTGAGCAGTCTTTTCCAGAAACGCCGTAACCGCTTCGCGATGTTCCGCCGTGGTGTAGCAAACGGCCTGCGCCTCGCGGCCGAGTGCGAACACCTGCTCTTCGGCCGACTCAAAAGTGCGATCGAGGATAGCCTTTGAGAATGCGATCGACACTGCAGAGCCCTGGCTGAGTTCACGAGCCCAAGCCGCGGCGTCGGTGACAAGGCGATCGGCTCCGGTCGAGCGATCCGCGAGACCGATCGCGACGGCTTCTTCTGCCTTGACCGTGCGGCCGGAAAAAATCAATTCCTTGGCGCGCGGCAAGCCGACACGGCGCGGAAGAAAGTACATTCCACCGCCATCGGAAACGAGGCCGCGCTTCACGAAGCTCATCGAGAAGGCCGCGTGCTCTGAGGCAACGATGAAGTCGCAGGCGAGCGCCAAGTCACATCCGAGGCCAGATGCGGCTCCGTTTACTGCGGCAATCACAACTTTCGGCATTCCGTGCAGTAAAGCGATGCTTTTGTGTGTCTGGCCCTGCCGCCGCCAGCCATTAAACGCAACCTGCCCGGCCGGCGCGTTGAGCCGCTCCTTCATGCCGGAAATGTCGCCGCCCGAACAAAAGGACTTGCCCTTTCCGGTCAGGACCACTGCCCGCACTTTCTCGTCCGTGGCGATTTTCTCAAGGATGGTGACAAGTTCGGCGCGCAACGCATCATTGATGGCGTTGCGCACATCAGGCCGATTGAGCGTCACAATCGCGACGGCTTCTTCGATCGCTACTTCCACAAGTCCTGTCACGAGGTTTTTCCTTATTCAGCCTCGATATCGGCATCGCGAATGACTCTGCGCCAACGAGCTTCCTCGCTACGCACGTAGATGCCGAGTTTCTCGGGCGTGCCGCCCACCATGATGAGCCCCTCATTCTCGACGAGCCTGTCGAAGGACGGCGCATGCAGCGATCCGTCGACCGCCTTGTTCAACAGCGCGATGGTCGTCAACGGTGTCTTGGCCGGCGCAAACAGACCGTACCAGCTTTCGGCGGCGTACCCCGGCACACCGGCCTCCGCGACTGTCGGAACGTCGGGGAAAGCTGTCACGCGTTTCGCCGAAGTCACCGCGAGTGCCTTAAGTTGGCCAGCCTTGATGAGCGAGGTGGCGCTGGCGACTGTGGTGAACATGACCTGGATGGTGCCGCCGAGAAGATCGGTGATGGCGGGAGCTGCACCCTTGTAGTGCACGGCTGTCATCTTCACTTGGGCCATTCCCTTGAACAACTCTCCGGCAAGATGCGCCGACGTACCCGGCCCGAATGTCCCGTAATTGATGCCATCCGGCTTCGCCTTCGCAACGGCGATCAGGTCCGCGAGCGAGTTGATGCCCGCGTTCGGGCTGACGACCACGATGTTGAAAGAGCGGGCAACCAGCGCGACGGGCGTAAAATCCTTGTCGGTATCGAATGGCAGTTTGGCGCGAAGGCTGGGATTTACCGCATGCGCGAAGGTGGCCATGACCAGCGTATGGCCATCCGGCTCAGCCTTGGCGACATAGTCGGTGCCGATAATCGTACCCGCACCCGGCTTGTTCTCGATGATAACCGAACCACCCAACGCCTTAGACATTTCCTGCGCGAGTGTGCGCGAGATGATGTCGGTGCCGCCGCCAGCAGCGAATGGCACGACAATTCTCGTCACCTGACTGGTAAACTCAGCGGCCGGGGCAGCGTCGGAAATAGCGAGCCAGGCGAATACGATCAAACAAGTAGTGCCAAAGCGCATCCGGATTGATGTCAGCGGCATAGGCGCCTCCAGCTCAAACTGTTTCGGGCCATTGGACTGGGTCCTACCATGCAACGACGGGGCCATGTGGGCGCCATTTCCACGTGGTGGAATTGATCCACGCGGTCTAATCTGACCTCATGAAACGTCTGAACCGCTCGCCGCTGAACCGCTCGCTAGCCCGCGGAATCGCGATACTCCGCGCGTTTCGTCCCGGCACCGAGCTACTTGGGAACGGGGAGCTTGCCGAGCGCACTGCGCTACCGCGCGCCAGCATTAGCCGGCTTACACAGACATTGACCGAAGGCGGCTATCTTGAATATTGCGCACCGAAGCGGGCTTACCGGCTTGGCGCGCCCGTCCTGACCCTTGGCCATGCCATGCGGACAGGGTCTTCAGTGCTGCGGGTGGCAACACCGGCCATGACTGCGCTGGCGCGCCGCCTTCACATCAATGTCGGCTTAGCCGTGCGAGACGGCGACGACATGGTCTATCTCGAATCGGTCCGCTTCAACACAAAGGGTTCGCAGCGTTCGGTCGTGTCGGGCCAACGTGTGCCAATTGAATTGACAGCGCTCGGCCGAGCCTGGTTGGCGGCAGCTCCCACCTCCGAACGGCGATCTTTCATGTCGCAATTGAGGATGAAACGGCGCAAACGCTGGCGTCTGCTCGAAAAAGAAATCGCCGAGGCCACGACTTCGATCGAACGGCGCGGCTACTGTGTCGCGACGTGGCAGCCGCAGGTCATCGCACTCGCCACGCCGTTGCTTTCAGCGCAGCATCCGATCCACGTGGTCAACGTTAGCATGACTACCGCCGAACCAAAGGCATCGGTCATCTCGACGCTTGAGCAACCGCTTCTTGAATTGGCAAAAGAGCTGCGGCAGGTAATCAACGAGGCCGGCTAGAGCCTATTGTGTCTGCACCACGAAGTGGCTGAACAGCGCTCCAATATTACCAACGCGCTCAAGCGCCCACAGCGTCTCGAGTATTTCGTCGGTCTGCGCACTGGACCACCGCTTCCCAACATTACCGCGGAATTTCATTTCGACGTCGGCTTTGCTCATCGGACGCTCGGCAAAGCCAGGCGCATGATCGACCTCGCGGGAAATGCGCTGCCCGTCATCGAGGATGGCGGTCACCCGCGTCGGCGACGCACCGCGCCGCGCCGTGAGCGCTGGATCTTCGCTGACGGTAATTTTCTTCATGAAGTTGAGAATGCGCGGATCGTGAAACGCGCTCCGCTCGAAGCTGGCATTGGTGATATCGCCATCGAACATCGCGCGCGCCGTGATGTATGGCAGGCTGTGGTCTGCGGTGTCGCGGGTTTCCGGCGACCATTTTTCCGGTTCACTGGCGGTTCGTTGCAAGGCCCGGCGCGACGTCTCGATTTCGATTGCCGCGATGGGATCGAGCGATCCCACGGCCGCGGCCGTTTCGATCGCCGCCACAATTGCCGTCTGTGTATAGATGACGGCTGGGTAACGCTTCAAACTGCATCGGTTGATGCGAAATTCGGCATTGCGTCCACCGAAGTCCGAGACCTTAATGTCGGCCGGGCCTGTCACCTGCTGAAAAAAGCCGGAGCGGCCTTCGAAGATCGGTCCGGGGCCAGATAGACCGGCACGCGCCAACAATGCAGCAAATACGGCATTGCGCCCTGCTTCGCCATCGGACAGCCCCTTCCAGTCGGAAAGCGTCTGCACCCGGGTTTGCGCCATCGGAACGTGATCGTTGATGGCGATGTTGACCGCGTGAGCGAGTTGATCGGGAGCAAGCTTCATCAGCTTGCCAGCAGCAAGCGCAACAGCCGGTGGACTCATGACCGTCGGGTCCCACCCGCGCGTTGAAATATCGCAGGCGTCGACAAGCCGGCAGTTCACCTCGTAGGCCAGCACGATCGCGGTGATCAAATCCCTGGCGCTCGCTCCCTCGGCCTCTGCGACGGCAAGGCACGCCGCGATATGATCGCTCGGATGAACCGAAAACCGGCTGATATAGGTGTCGTTGAAGTCGAGATACCGGAAAGCAGCACAGTTGATGAACGTCGCTAAGTCAACGGGCGCACTTTTGTCTGTGCCGAAGATGGTGGCGTTGCCGCCGGCCGCGAGAGCCAGATCCCGGCAAATCCGAACCGGCCGCTCGTCGAACGCACCGATGCCGCAACCGATCGTATCGATGACGTGAGTCTTCACTCGGTTGACGGTCGCCACGTCGAGGTCGTCGAAACTCAGGTGATAGGCATAGTGAGCGAGTTGCTCGGCCAGAGACTGGGGCGGAAAGTCAGAAAGATTCGGTTTAGTTGCCATCTGCAAAATACCACACTCAAGTTTTTTTAAAGCTGATATTTTTCAAGCGCCGCCGCAAGCACAGTTATCGTCGGGCACTTCTCTTGCGCTCATTCTGGCTGCGCTGCTCTGCGATTTCGCGGCAACTGTCAATGAACAATTTCACGACGGGGCTGATGGCGCGGTTCTTCAAGGTGACAATGCCAACAGGCACGCGGCTGAACGTATAGTTGATGGGCAGTATTTTAAGCTCTTTGCGTCTGCTGGAATAGCTCAAGCCCGAATTCGGCAAGATCGAAACAAAGGGGCCCGATGCAAGTAGACCTGCGCGCACCTCCGCAGAAGCGACGACTGCGGTGTGCGGATAATCAAGACCGTTGGCACGGAACGCTTCCATGGCAACCGAGCCGAGGGGCCCGTCAGGCGGTGGCATCACCCATGGCTCGTTCATCAATTCTGCAAGTTCAACCTTACGGCGCCGGGCCCATGGATTTTGGGTGCCGACAACAACCGAATAGGAATCGTCAAACAATGACTCGAAATCGAAGTGCCGGTCGGTGATCTGGCCAAATCTCCGCGTGACCAAAACATCGACATTCCGTTCGCTGAGATCGCGATGCAGCACGGGTATGTTGCCGGCCACCAGCCTGAACACAATTCGTGGATAGCGGCTGGAAAGCCTGCCGACGGCCGCCGATATGAAGGTCGCGGTCAAGAACGGATTGCCGCCGATACGAACTTCGCCGACGGTCGGATCCGAAAGAAACTCGATGTTTTTCACGGTCTGACGCAAATCGTCGAACACGGTCGTCCCGCCATCAAGCAACGCGCGTCCGTATTTAGTCGGCCTGATTCCCTGGCGGCTACGATCGAGCAAACGGACGCCGAAGGCCTCTTCCAGTTCAGCGATCGAACGCGAAATCGCGGGCTGACCGGTATTCAGCAAGGCGGCGGCTTTGCTCATGCTGCCGGCTTGCGCGACGGCCAACAGCACATGGAGATCGTGCAGCTTCACGCGGCGTCCGATTCTATCCTTTAACTGCACGAGGCCATCCATCACAGTTTCGGTATGTTTGAATGTAAAACTAGCATTGTACCGGCATGGGAGCACCCTTTAATTTCCCAACTTGTGATCGTTTGATATGCGGCCGGGCTGCAAATGAGAAGCCGCGAAAATGCCGGGAGAAATGCCGTGGAACTTCACCGCCGCACTTTGTTGCGCCTAGCTGCCAGCGCCGTCGCGCTTCCAGCCTTTGCGTCTTCGAGCAGAGCCGACACCTATCCGTCACGGCCCACGCGCGTGATCGTCGGCTTCGCTCCAGGCGGCGGCAACGATATCGTCGCGCGTATCATGGCTCAATGGCTCACGGATAGGCTGGGTCAACCGTTCGTCGTTGAAAATCGACCGGGCGCAGGCACTAACATCGCCACCGAGTTCGTGATAGGTGCCGCCCCGGATGGCTACACTCTTCTGCTTGCTGGCATCCCAAACGCAGTCAACGCGACGCTCTACCAAAAGCTGAACTTCAATTTCATCCGCGACACAACACCGATTGTCGGCATTGCCAGCGTGCCAAACGTCATGCTGATCAATCCGTCCTTTCCGGCCAAGACGCTGCCTGATTTCATCGCCTACGCCAAAGCGAACCCGGGCAAGGTCAACATGGCATCTCCCGGCGTAGGCAGTGGCGGACACCTGAGCGGCGAACTGTTCAAGTATCTAGCCGGCGTCAATCTCGTCCACGTACCATTTCGCGGCAACGGACCCGCGCTGACAGCGCTACTCGGTGGGCAAGTGGATGTGCTGTATCCTCCGATTGCCGCATCAATCCAGTATATTGAATCCGGCAAGCTCATCGGACTTGGCGTCACCGGTGCAAAGCGTGCGGACACGCTGCCGAAGATCCCGGCCATAGGCGAGTTCGTACCGGGCTACGCGATGGATGCGTGGTACGGTTTGTCCGGTCCGAAGGGTACGCCAGCGGAAGTCGTCACCAGAATCAACAAGGAAGTGAACGCCGCGCTGGCGGATGCCCAAATCAAGGCACGCCTTGCCGACCTCGGCGGCACAATGATCGGCGGCTCCGCTGCGGACTTCGAAAAGTACATTGCCGACGAAACGGAAAAATGGGCGAAAGTCGTTCCCGCGGCTCACATGACAGCGGAGTAAACACAGTTTTCACGGCGACGAGTGAAATGGGTTTGCAACGAAGTGTAAGGCGCATTGCGCGATGGACATGTTGAAATGACAACCAAGGTGATCTTGACCGGTGACGTCAATCTTATGCGCGTCACCGATCCGGCAGTGCCCTTCCGGCATGTCGCCTCGGAACTGCATGCGGCGGACGTGGTATTTTCAAATCTGGAATGCTGCCTGCGCCTGCAAGAGCAATCCCACGCCAACGAAGGATTTTTTGCCGATCCGAAAATTGGCGGCGAGGCGTTGACGCTTTCCGGAATCCACGCCGTGGGCATCGCTAACAACGTCAATTACGGCTGGGCGAACATCTCCGCGTCGATCGGCCGGCTTGATGAGATCGGCGTACTCCATACTGGTGCCGGCGCAAATCTCGCCGCGGCACACGCACCCGCCATTGTCGAGCGCAATGGCTTATGCGTCGGCGCATTGCAGCGCAGTTCGGTCTACTGGCCGACTGATCATGAGGCGCAGGTAGATTCGCCCGGAATTGCGGTGATGAAAGGCCACACCGCCTATCATGTGCCCATCGGCCGAATTTCTCCTGATATTCCGCCGGCAAACCGGCCCGGCATTCCGCCGGTCATTTTGACATGGGCGGACGCCACCTACCTTGAGGACCTTCGAAACGAGATCGCGGCATTGCGTCCACGGGTCGACGTGCTGATTGGATCCTTCCATTGGGGGCTGGGCCGCGAACCTTTGCAATACATGAAAGACATTGCGCATGCCGCGATCGACGCCGGCGCGGATGTCGTCATGGGCCATGGACCGCATCACACATTGCCGATCGAGATCTACAAAGGCCGCCCGATTTTCTACGGCCTCGGCAATCTCACATTCAACACCGGCCATCTCGGCCGCAAGCATGCCGGCTGGATCGGCATGCTTGTCGATTTGACCATCGACAATGGCGTGGTCGGAGATTGCCATCTTCGATTCGTTCGCGCGAACGAGAAGAACGAAAGCTACTTTCCGAGCATCGCGGACGAAGCGGAATTTTTGACCGACCTCATCGCGCGAAGCAGCAAGTTCGGTACCGGCCTCACCCAAGAAGCCGACCGAATACGCGTGACCGCAGGGCGGTGAACTTCAAGAAGTTCCTAATGCCGCGGGAGCGGATGTGAGATTGCGAGGACACCGACGTGCTGATCATTGATTCTCAGGTGCACGTCTGGGGTGTCGATAAGCCGCAGCGGAAGTGGCCACCGTCCGCTCATGGGCTCAAACCGGCACCGCACCGGTCAATACCAATTTCTGCTGAGTCTCTCCTCGACGATATGAAAGCCGCTGGCGTCGACAGGACTGTGCTGGTGCCGCCGTCATGGGAGGGCGATCGCAACGACATCGTCGACGAGGCCGTCAAAAAATACTCGGACCGGTTCCGCTATGCGGCCCGGCTCGACGTGCGGGATTCCTCGGCGTCAGGATGGATCGCGTCCTGGCGGCCGCGCACCGCTTGTCTAGCCTTGCAACTCACCTTTCAGACGCCGTTGTTTCAGGAGCCACTCCTCGACGGCACTCTCGACTGGCTTTGGCCCGCCGCGGAACGCGCAGGCCTGCCCCTCACCATTTATCTCCCGAACGCACTGATGCCGGTCATCGACAAAATCGCTCAAGCGCATCCGGCGCTGCGGATTGTCATCAATCATTTCGGGCTTACGGGCTCAAAGCGCGACGACGATGCGTTCGAGGGCTTCAGTAATCTGCTGGCAGCGAGCAAGCGAAACAACATCGCCGTCAAGGCGAGTTGCCTTCCGTTCTATTCAACCCAACCCTACCCCTTCTTGAATCTTCACGACCATATTCGCAGCGCGTATGACGCTTTCGGCCCCGAGCGTCTGATTTGGGGGACTGACCTGTCGCGGCTGCCATGTTCGTATCGCCAGGGCGTGACACTGTTTACCGAGGAACTGCCCTGGCTTTCGTCCGTCGACAAGGAATGGATCATGGGCCGATCCATCAGCAAATGGCTCGACTGGCCGTATTAAGGGGAACGAATATGAAATTCTTCAACCTGACGTGTGGTCTTGCTGCCGCTCTTCTTTCTTTCGGTGGAATGGCCCCTAGCCTTGCTCAAACGTTCCCGGACAAGCCGGTAAAACTCGTGGTGCCGTATCAGCCTGGCGGCGCGACCGATACAGTGGCCCGTGTTCTGGCGCAGCAACTATCGGAGAAATGGAAACAACCGGTCATCATTCTCAATCGTCCTGGCGCTTCCGCGAGTCTCGGTGCGGCCTTCGTCGCCAAATCCGACCCGGATGGATACACGCTGCTGATTTGCGACAGCTCGATTTACGTCGTCGTACCGCATCTGCTGACAAATTTCCCTTACGATCCCGACAAAGATCTGGCCCCGATCACGATCGTTGCACGGCAACCGCCTGTGCTGACGACACGTAAGTCACTCCCCGTCTCCAATACCAAAGAGTTGCTGGCGTACATCAAGGCGCACCCGGGCGAATTGACCTACGGTTCGTTCGGCGTCGGTACCTGGGCTCATGTCGCGATGGAAGAGGTCAGCAAGATCGAGAAACTGAAGATGCTTCATGTACCTTTCCGCGGCGGCGCCGAAGTCCTCAACGAGATGCTGGCAGGGCGCGTTGACGTGTTCTTTGCGACCATGGGCGCCGTCAAACAATATAAGGAAGTGGGATCGCTGAAGGTCTTGGCGACAGCGACCGCCAAGCGACTATCTTCGGAGCCCGATCTGCCAACCATGTCGGAAGACGGTTTGCCGGGCTATTCGCTGAGCGTCTGGTTTGGACTGGCCGCTCCAGCCGGAACGCCACCCGCCATCCTGGACAAAATTCAGCAAGATGTTGCCCAGCTCAATGTCGATCCTCAGTTCCGCGAAAAGGTACTCGGCACGTTGGCTCTCGAGCCGGGCGGCGAAACACGCCAGGAGTTCTCAAAAATCCTGAATGACGAATTCGACCGCTGGGGCAAGGTCATCAAGCAGACCGGAATTGCTGTCCCAGCTTCCCCCGGAGCGATAAGATAACCCAAAGTCGCCTGCATCGCATGGCCATAGGGCAATCTAGTTTTCAATCTTTAAATTGAGCTTCTTGATCAAAGACGACCACTTGTCCGCGTCCTGAACGAGTTGCTGCTTGTACTCCGGCGCCGACATGAAAAGCGGTTCGCCGCCTTCGTTCACGACCTGCTCGTTCACTTCTTTGCTCTTCATGGCGATCTGGAGCGCCTTGTTCACTTTGGCGACGATTTCCGGACTTGTACCTGTCGGTGCAAAAATCCCGTAGATCACAGAGGACTCAAAGCCTGGCACGCCTGCCTCCGCCACGGTCGGGACGTCAGGCATAGAGGCGAGCCGGCTCGCGCTGCTCACCGCCAGCGGGCGCAGGTTGCCGCCTTTGATGTTTGCAAAGGCCGGCGGGATCACGCTGAAGCCTACCGGAACATGATTGCCGAGCATGTCCGTCAAAAACGGTGCCAATCCGCGATACGAAATAATGTTCACTTTCACGCCGGTCATCGACGAGAAAAGCTGAGCAGACATATAAGAACCGGTACCAATCGCGGAAGCGCCCATTGCGATAGTATCGGGTTTGTCTTTCGCCATTTGGATGAACTCGGCGACGGACTTCGCCGGAAAAGAAGGATGCACGACCAGCGCCAGTTGAATGCGCGCAATCGTGCCCATCGGCACGAAATCCTTGTCCGGATCGTAACCGGGGTTCGCATATAATGACGGGTTGATCGAAATCGTTCCGGTGTGGCCCAACAGAAGCGTGTAGCCATCCGGCGTCGCCCGGGCGGCCATACGCGTACCAACAGTACCGCCGCCGTTGCCGACGTTTTCGATAATGACGCGTTTGCCGAGAACCTCGCCGAGCTTCTCCGCGACAGTGCGCGCCATCGAGTCCGAGCCGCCGCCCGCCGGATAAGGCACAATCAGGGTGATGGGACGCGCCGGATACTCATCCGCCGCCAAGAGGCGTTGGGCCGACGGGGCAACCAGCAGACATGCGGCAATGAGCGCCATTGCAATGCGGGACATCATCTTCGTCTCCTCCACGCCGCAATGCGCGGCTCGTTTGTTTTTTTGAATCGGGTCTTTTATTCAGCCGCAACGTTCAGGGGATTCTGATAGCGCGCCGGCACGTCGAGATTGAACACACGTGCGGCGTTCAGACCGAGAATGTTGCGTTTGCTCTTGTCGTCCAGGAACGGCAGATCGAACAGCCGGGCCGGCACGTCGAAATCCCAATGCGGCCAGTCCGAAGCGTACAGAAGCTGCGTGCTTGCGTTGATGGCGTCGAAAGTCCCTTCCAGCAGCTTGAGGTTCGTCGCCTCCATCGGCTGCATGGTGTAGAACATTTCACGCATGTAATCGCTGGGCAGGCGCTTGAGCAGCGGTGCCTCCGACACGCGCATCAGGTATTCGTGGTCGAGACGCTGCATCAGGAACGGCACCCAAGCCAATCCGCTTTCGATCCACATCACCTTGAGCCTGGGAAAGCGCTCCGGCAGGCCGTTGATGATCCAATTGGTCAGATGAACCATATTGCTCAGCACAAACGACAGCGCGTGCATCGAGACAAACCGGTTCAATTGCCGTGTGTACTCGTTATTCCAGTTATGGTGCGCGTGGAAACCGATGGGCATGTTGGCCTCTTCCAGCATCGCATAGAGGCGCATGTATTCGTTGGCGTGGATCGGCTGGTTGCGAGTGCTGGTAACAAGAAAACCCGCGACCCCCGGCTTGCCAAGGAAGCGCTTGACCATGGCCTCTGCCGCGTCAGGCGTATTGAACGGCAGGTAGATCATTGCCTTCATGCGTGGCTCGTGCGGCAGTACGTGCTCAACGATCCAGCGGTTATAGGCAGTCGAAAGCTCGACCTCCATCTCGCGAACCGGATGCATACCGAGGAAGAGCAATGCACTTGGAAAGAAGACTTGATAGTCGAGGCCGAGGCAGTCGATCGCCTTGCGGGATAGCGCCACCTCGCGCGGCACGCTCTTGTCCGCGATCGGTTCCTTGAGATGGGAGCCGTGGGGAATGCGGCCGCCAACGTGCTGGTTCTGCATGCCCGGCGTATCGTTCAGAAACGCGCCACGGCCCGTGCCGCCGCTGAAGAAGGACGCCGCGTCCCTGATCGTTTCATTTTCGACAAACTTCAGCACCTCGGGCCAGGCCGCCGCGTCACCGATGTGAGAGTCGACGTCGACGATAAAGTAATCGTCGAAGTTCCGGGCATCGGCCTGCTTCTTGGCGCGCGCGAGAATCTCGTACGAGTCTGTCTTGTCCGTGATGATCGAGAGATCCTGCGGCTTGATCGTCGGCATGCTCATTTTGCTATCCGGTCGTTTCAATATCGTTCAGGGAGATGAGCGCGGGCGCCCGTCGACCCACATCGAGAGGTCAAAGGTGCTCAGGTTGACCGAGTCCAGCATGCCGCCCATGACGACGACGGCATCTGTCGCGGTAACGCTCTGCGGAACAAGCGGCGAAAAGTTACGCTGTTCAAGCTCAGCTTTTCGGGCGTAGAGCTTGGTACCGGCAGTCAACAGGCGCTGAATGACTTCATCCTGTACCTGCATGGTCGCCCCGTCGTTCAACAAATCATTGGCCGCGGCATAGACGGCATCGACCGCCTCTTCGAGACGTTTCACCGCCGTAACGTCAACTTTCGACGACGACATAGACGCCTCCGTCGCGGCATTTCACTTGATAGGGAGCGAGGCGAATACGGTCGTAACCCGCATGCTTGCCTGTGCGCGCGTCGAACTCATAACCATGCCACGGACACACGAGGTGCATCGAGCCTTCGCGATAGTGAATGCCGAGGCTGCGTAATTGTCCGTCCAGGCGCTCTTCGCAGCCCTTCATCAATTTGCCCTGGCACACCGGCCCGCCTTGGTGCGGACACTCGTTGCGCCAGGCGACGAACTCCCCGTTGACCTGAAACACGCCGATTTCGGTCTCACCGTCGATAACAATGCGGCGATCCCCTTCGACTAGCTCGGCCTCGCGCGCGACGAAGATTTCCCTCATAGGCTCCCCAGGAGAACAGAAAGAATGTGCCAGCCGGTATCGGGCTCGCATTTGAGAGCGGTTCTAAGGGCCCATCCTGCCATACACAAATATCATTGTTGTATCCCGCCCATATGAATATAGCATACCAGAATGGAGCTGCGCGACCTTCGCTACTTCGTTCACATTGCCGAACTCGGCAGCTTCACACGCGCCGCGGCTGCTTTGGGTATCGCGCAGCCTTCGTTGACGCGACACATGCAGAAACTTGAAGAACATCTCGGTGCGCCTGTATTCACGCGTGCCAACCGCGGCGTCCGCCTGACCGAAGCCGGTCATCTTTTGCTCGACAGTGCCACGCGTATCTTGCGTGACGTCGATCGCACGGCGCACGATGTGAGCCGGTTGCGGCAGGTACCGTCCGGCAAAGTCGTACTGGGAATGCCGCCGACATTGTGCCCCGTTCTGCTGCCGCTGCTGATTGCTCGAATGCGCGCCGAGTATCCGGCCGTTCAACTGGAGATCGTCCCAGGCGGCAGTATTGTACTGCCGGAGTGGTTGCGCTCAGGAAAACTCGATCTCGCCGTGACAGCCGAGATCGCGCAGAGCCGCCTGCTGATCACCGACCGATTGACCCGCGAAGAAATGGTGCTTGTCACACCGCCCGGTCTGCGGCGAAAGAAATCATCCGTTTCGGCAAAAGAGTTATTATCGACACCTCTCATATTGACCGAAGCAATCCGCACCATGTGCAACATGCTGCTTGCGCCGCACGGCGTGGTGGTGATGTGCGACATGGTTCTCAACAGCCTCGAAACCATTCGCCTGATGGTCCAGGACGGTAGTTGCTCGACAATCCTGCCTTATTCGATTACGCGACGAGACCATGCCATGAAATTGATCGACGTTCATCGCTTGCTCGACGGCAGCATTCAACGGCAATTGGTCATTTCCGCATCGGAAGGCCGGACCGTTACGTCAGCAAGTGAAGCCACAGCGACGATGATTCGGCACGTGACGGAAGAGATCGAAGCGCGGGACGGCTTTTCGCTGCGTGCCTAGCTCAACGCACGCACGCGACAGCGTTCAACCGCTGCTTCATCCACCGTAAGACCGAAGCCGGCGCCGTCGGGCAGTTTTACGCGGCCGTCGGTCATGACGAGCTTCGTCTTCACCACATCCTCGGCAAGATAGACGTGCGTGAGGCTGACGCCCCAATCGATCAGCGGCACGGCGCAGGCGACGTGCGCGATGGCCGCTGAAGCGATGCTCGACTCCGCAACTTTCGCGGCGATGACCATGTTGATACCGCGCGATTCACAAACGGCCGCTGCTTTGAGCAACGGCTCGATCCCACCGAGCTTGATGAGCTTTAACGCGACGCCTTTGACGCCACGTTTAGCATGGTCGTCGATATCTTCGATCGTATGAATACTTTGATCCGAACAGAGCGGCAACGCCGAATCCCGCGCCAGTAACGTCAGAGCGTCGAGTTCACTCGCGGGCAACGTCTGCTCCAGAAAGAGCAACGACGCGTCAGCCACCTTCGAAATGTATTGGCGCGCAGTCGCGCCGGTGAAGCCAGAATTCGCGTCGGCACAGATTTTGATTTTGTCGCCGACCGCCTTACGGACGGCGGTGGCGCAGGCCGCCTCTTCCTCCACGGGCTTGATGCCGGCCTTCAGCTTGAGGAAGGTAAAGCCCTCCTCCGTTTTGCGGCGCGCTTCCTCGACCGTTTTGGCGGGATCGCCGCCCCCGAGCAGCCACATCGGCTCGACAGCGTCGCGAAACAAGCCGCCGAGCAACGATGCCATCGGGACGTTGAGCGTGCGAGCCACCAGATCGGTCAGCGCCATTTCTACGGCTGATTTCGATCCGGTCGAGCCGTAGACGGTGCGTGACATGCGCCGCATCAGTGCGGCCCGCAGCCGGGCATCCTGACCGACCAGCGCTGGGGCCAGCCAATCCCTGACCGTTGCGACCATCCCTGGAAGCGTTTCGCCGGTCGAAGTCGGCGCCGAGGCACCCTCGCCCCAACCGACTACGCCGTCTTCGCTCTCGATGCGCACAAGGAGGTTATCGGCAGTCGCTATCGTTAAGTGAGCCATTTTCATGGGATGGGTCAGGGGCAATGCGACCGGAATGGCATCGACCCGCCGAATGACGATGGGCCGCGCGCCGGCAATGCCATGCGCAGAAAGCCGAGATTCAAAGCCCATGGCCAGTTCTCCCCCGAGTTCGGAACGGCTCTACACAATAGGCCAAAACAGCTCCAATACCGTTTCGGTATGTCCGCTATCAATTCAGCCTATGGCCGGGAATAAAGTACGATGTTCGCCTTGTGTCGCAAGGAGCGACACCCTCAATATTGGCTTTGTTCGGATACCCACCACATTATAGCGTCTCGGTGAAGAAGTCGTGCATCAGCATGTAAGCCTTGCGTCCGTTCTTCTCGTCCAAGCCATGCGCCATTCCGCCGATAAACATCACCTGCCAATCGATCTTTGCAAGGGTAAGTTCTTCCGCCAACGCATCCACCTTGGACTTCGGCGTCACGGCATCTGAGGAGCCGTGTACGGCCAACACTCGGCCCTTGATGTTGCAGGGCGTCCCGATCACCGCGGGATTGGGATTAGTGACGTGGAACGCGACAACGGCCTTGAAATCCGCCCCAGCGCAGGCCTGCTCAAGCATGAAGCCGGCGCCTGCACAGTAACCGGCCGCGACCGTCTTGCCGGCTTCAACAAGACCGCGCTTATTCGCTTCGGCAAATAGCGTGTCGTAGGCCGTGCCACCGCAGCGATATGCGATGGCGAAGTCTCCCACGGTGGGTGGAGCGACGGCTCATCGAAGGTCGCGCCGGGTGCGCTGGGTATCACCTTCAACAAGAGCAACATCCAGCGTGTCGAAGCGACCGAGCTCGAAATTCTCGATCCCCGCGAAGTGCAGGTAGTTCTCGGAGGACTCAAAGGCCGATCAATCTATTCGACTTGTGTGACCGCACTGGCCACAGGAATGCGGCGCGGTGAATTGCTGGCGTTGCGTTGGTGCGACGTCGACCTTGACGGTGCGGCGTTGAAGGTAGAACGCTCGCTTGAGCAGACCAAGAAATTCGGACTTCGGTTTAAGGCACCGAAGACAAAATACGGGCGACGGCGCATCACCCTACCCCCATCCGCAGTCGCAGTCGCAGAGTTATGCGCGCATCGCAAAACGCAGCAAGAGGCGCGGCTACGTCTTGGCATGGGCAAAGCATCGCCCGATGATCTTGTATTTCCGAAATGTGACTTTTCACCGCGGTCGCCAAACTCTCTCACGAAGGAATGGCGGGAAGCCGTGGCCCGCACGCCGTCCATCCGCGCCGTGACATTGCACAGTCTGCGGCACACCCACACCAGCCATTTGATCGCCGCCAGACTTGACGTACTGGCGATCAGTCGACGCCTAGGGCATGGGTCGCCGACCATCACGCTTTCGATCTATGGCGACCTTTTCTCAAATGCCGACGACCGGGCGGCCAGCGCCATCGAGACGGCCTTTATCGGCAGCCGGTGAGCAAGCCGCCAATTGGCAGCTTGAAAATGTTTCACGTTTGACAGTCACTGGAACAAGTGAAACAGCGCAAATGCGCAACGTGTTGCGCTTTTCAAGTCGCCAACTTAGCGACTTAAAAAGCCTGCCCAGCCGGAAGGCTTTTCAGGTTCGCCAAGTTGGCGAACCTGTCGCCCGAAAAATTACTGCACCCGGATTTTTTCAGCTTCGACACTCTGAACCGGTTCGCTCTTGTCACCGGTTCAAGCAGCAAATTTGCCGCTTGCTGCCTGTTGCAAGGTTGGCGACAAGGCGTGCTGAAGAAGCTGTCAGCTTGCCGCTTAATCTCCGCGAGCCGTGTTGGAGGGAGCTCATCCAAATACTGCGGCGGAAATTGCTGGAACAACTTTACGATGCGGGTCGTCGGCTCGACGGCATCTTTAAAGCTTAAGGCGCTGCCCAAATCCTGCGCCCTTGGCAGAGACGCGGTATCAAAATTTTGCACGCGATCAAGCGAAGCACGGGTTTCCTCGAGCGGTTCGGCCATGTTAGTCCCTTCCCTGGAACTATGACTTTCCCATTTAGCGTTAGGCGCCGCAATCGCCACTCTCGGTGGCAATCCGGTGGCAATTTGACCGATGCCGAAAAGCTAAGTAATTGATTTTGTTGCTTGGAAGGGTGGCCGAGCGGTTTAAGGCACCGGTCTTGAAAACCGGCGTACCTGCAAGGGTACCGTGGGTTCGAATCCCACCCCTTCCGCCAGCTCCTCGCATTTCAGTAATTTTATAATCATTCCTAATACTTAACTGGAGCATCGAAAAACGCTCTGACCAGCTTCTGACCAGATTTCTGACCAGTTTTATCGGAGCCCATCATTCAGGGCGGTTGGTACGCTAATGCCTACGCTCCGAACGTTCGCTCTGGAAACCTCTCAACAATCTTTAGCCCTACCTTGGGCAGATCGGCGGTCACAATCCAAAGGTCAAACCCCGTATTGGGGTTCGTCGCTGTGGGGTCCCATGCGTGCCACTCCTCCAAGACATTCTGCTCAGCTGTACACTCA
>DASYCM010000162.1:0-7881 GCA_036500165.1 Pseudolabrys sp. | reverse complement strand
CCAGGCATGATCGATTCCACGGTCAACACCGTGGAGCATCCGGAGCTGGTGGCGGACCGCCTGCTGAATTTCGCCAGCGCGGTGGGCCGCGAGAACGTCATCGGCGGCGTCGATTGCGGCTTCGGCACCTTTGCCGGCCGCGTCCAGGTCGACACCAAGATCGTCTGGATGAAACTGCAGGCGCTGGCCGAAGGTGCGGCGCTGGCGTCGAAGCAGCTCTGGAAGAAGGCGGCGTAAGTCGCCCTATTTCGGCATCAACGTAACGCTGACCAGTTTCTTCTCGACCTTGCGGAAGGTAATGCCGGCCACGCTCGCGGTCGTCGTGCTGTTGTCCTCGATGGACATCGTCATGCCGTCGCGCGTGTCGTAATGCGTCGTCGATGTGATCTCCATCGAGACCTTCTTCATCATCTCGATCATTTCCGGCGTAACCTTATCGGACGCTGCCGTGGACAATTTGCGGGCGATTTCGACCACGACAGCCTTGAGCGCTTCGGCGTCCATCTCCCGCACTCGTGTGACGCGCGCCGTGCCGGCCTTGTCGTCCCACTTTGTGAGCTGAGTAACGAGCGTCGATTTTAGAGGACCGCCGCCGAGCGGGCTCGGCACGTCATCGGCCCGGCGTTTCACCGCGCCCGGCTTGAGCCCGGTGTTCTGGCCCGCCGACAGCGCGATAGGATCTTCCATGAGCGCCTGCACGGCCGCCTTGTCGTCGGCGACGAGAATGCCCTCGAGCATCTGCCGGATGACAGCCCCGACCTGCGGATTGGTCTTGGCGGATTCGACGACGCGGTCGATGACGGTTTTCAAGGTAGCCTTCACCTCTTCAAGATTGTCGACAGACACCGGCTTGCCCGAGGCGTCGGTGCGAGCGCGCACGACGATGCCCTTGATCGCGCCGAAGGCGGCCGCGCCAATCGCGGCGCCCGGGGTGTTGCCGGTGATCTGCATGTCGCGCGTGACGAAAGACACGCGGAACCCGTCGGCGAGCTTCTCCTCGATGGTCAGTTCCGAAACAGTGCGAACTTGCTGATTGCGGTTGTCGTTCGGCGGCCTCAATTCTTCGGCCTGCGACACCGACACGATCGACCATTTGCTACCGACCGGCGGATTGTAGGGACGCTCGGTCCAGGGTCCGGATTGGGCGAAGGCTGCCGGCACTGATGCGCCGGCAATCGCAATGACGACGAGCATATGCCGAGCGAATACGCCCACGCGTGACGCGAGATTCCTCATGCCGCCCTCCTTGCCGAACGCATTAAGTGAGTGCGCTCAATCTGCCGGAAGGTTCAACTGTAACAGCAGAATTATCGCCCGAACAAACGCTGCGGGGTGTCGACGAGGATGCGATGCCGCGTGGACGCCTGCGGCGTCCAGTCCATGAACAGGTCGAGCAGATGGCCGTCGTCCGGCACGACATCGGCTGGAATCGAGGGATGCGGCCAGTCCGTGCCCCACATCAGGCGTTCCGGATTGGCGGCAATCAGCGCGTCATGAAACGGCCGCGCGTCCGGATAGTCGGGAAACCGCGATGACATCCGGTACGGCGCCGAGACTTTCACATGTACATGGCTCTCGCCGACCAGCCGCAACAGCGCCTGGAAGTTCGGATCGTTGACACCACGCTCCGCCGGAATATGCAGCATGTGATCGACGATCACCGGCATTTGCGCTGAAATGTCCTTGAGCCGCGGCGCCAGCTCAGCCATCAGCCGCCAGTCGCAGAATATCTGCGTGACCCAGCCGAGGTCGGCCATGGTCTTGCGAAACACCTCGAATACGTCGAGCCCGACGCCGCGCACATAACCCGGCTTGCCCGCGTCGCTGAATAGATGGAAGCGAAGCCCGCGCATGCCGATCCTGTCCCAGTCGCGCAAGGCCGCCGGCGGAACGCGCGTATCGGTGATGGCGACACCGCGCAGCCGCTGCGGATAGCGCGCCAAAGCATCGAGCAGCACTCGGTTGTCATAGCCATGCGCATTGCCCTGCACGGCAAGTCCGTAGGCAAAGCCGAGATGATCGAGCAGCGCGATGAAATTCTCGGCCGGCGCATCGGGCGGCGTGTAGCCGCGGCCCGCGGTGTACGGGAATTTGTCGGGCGGCCCGAAGATATGCGCGTGCGTATCCCACGCGCTGGGCGGCGGCGCGATACGCGGCTTCTTGGGGGACGCGACCGGCCCAGCGATGCGCGGCGGTTCTTGGATCAACGGAAGATCTTGCATCAACCCAGCTTGATGTTCGCGTCCTTCACCACCTTGCTCCAGCGCTCCGTCTGTTCCTTGACGAAGGCGCGGAATTCTTCCGGCGTGGTGGTGCGGATATCGACATTGAGATCGGCGAAGCGGTCTTTCACTTCGTGTGAATTCAGGGCCTCGTTCACCGCCGTGTTGAGTTTCTTGATGATGTCGGCCGGCGTACCCCTCGGCACGAAGAGGCCGTTCCACTCATAGGCCTCGAAGCCCGGAATGGTGTCGGACACCGGCGGAATGTTCGGCAGACTGGCCAGCCGGCCTTTGCCGGTATGCGCAATGGCCTTCACCTTGTCGCCCTTGATGAGCCCGACGACGGACGAGCCGTTGGAGAAGAAGAACTTCACCTGCCCCGCCATAACGTCGTTTAGCGCGATGCCGCCGCCGCGATACGGCACATGGTTGACCTTGGTGCCGGTCATGAAGCGGAACATCTCGAGCGAGAGATGCTGCAAGGTGCCGTTGCCGGACGACGCGATATCGATGCCGCCGGGCTGCGCCTTGGCATAGGCGATCATCTCCGCGACCGAATTGACCGGCACCGAAGGCGTGACGACGAGAATGTTCGGCACCAGCGACACCAGCGCGACCGGCTCGAAATCCTTGCCATAGTCGAACGGCAGCGAGGGATAGAGCGCGGTGTTGACCGAAAACGCCGTCGCGTCGTGCAGGATGTAGTACCCGTCCGGGTCCGCCTTGGCGATCACCGCCTCGCCGATCGTGCCGCCGGCGCCGCCGCGGTTCTCGATGATAAATTGCTGGCCGAGGATCTGGCTGACCTTGTTGTAGAGGATGCGCGCCGTGGTGTCGGCGCCGCCGGCGGGCGGATAAGGCACCATCACGCGCACCGGACGCGTGGGATAGGCGGCCTGCGCGAGCGCCGGCGTTGCGAAGGGTGCAGCGGCCAGACCTGAAGCAAGACCGGCGACCACAGTTCGGCGTGTGAGTTTCTCGGACATCGAATTCCTCCCCTGATTTTATTTTTTGTCGTTTGACGGGAGAGTAGCATCGGAACCGGGGCTGGAAAGGCCGGTTTTGCCCGCTCTTGTTGTTTCCTTGCCCTTTTCCCGCCCCCGGACTCGCCCCATATTCCGGGCAATGGCGAAATCCCCCAAAACTCCGAAAGACCCTGCCCGTCCCACGCGCGCCAAGGCCTCGCGGCCCGAAACGCCGAAGCCGGACGACGCGCTCGATGCGCTGCTCAATCCTGGCATTGCGCGCGGCACCGCCGGCATGGGTTCCGGCACGGGCCTCCAGCCCCCATCGACTAATTCGTGGGACCGCCGTCAGGATTTCTCTGCCGCTCACCGGGCCCGCAAGTCGGCCGCGAAGGACTTACCCAAGCGCGAGGGTGACGACGGCTTCGGCGAAATGCCGCAGAGCGATTACGTCGGCGCGCCTGTCACCGGGCTCGATCCGGCTCTGGCGAATGAGCTGGGCCTGGGAGACGCGCCGCCCGATCCCTTCGCCGCTTCAGCGAAGGAAGCCGAACGCATCGCGCGCGGCGGCGATCCGAAATACCGGCTGCCGAAGGCCGACCTGCCGAACGGCCCCGGCGGCCTGTCGTCGATGGGTGTTGCCGCCACGGCGGAGTCGCTCGAACGCCTGCTGCGCGAAGGCCGGCCGGAATTCGCCACCGACACCGGCCATGTGTGGACACCGCACCGCCCGCCCCGCCCTGAAAAATCGGAAGGCGGCATCGCCTTCAAGATCAAGTCGGAGTTCGAGCCGAAGGGCGATCAGCCGCAGGCAATCAAGGAACTGGTCGAGGGCGTCACGCGCAACGACCGCACGCAGGTGCTGCTGGGCGTGACCGGCTCCGGCAAGACCTTCACCATGGCGAAGGTGATCGAGGCGACGCAGCGCCCGGCCCTCATTCTCGCGCCGAACAAGACGCTCGCCGCGCAGCTCTACGGCGAGTTCAAGTCGTTCTTCCCCGACAACGCGGTGGAATATTTCGTTTCGTATTACGACTACTACCAGCCGGAAGCCTACGTCCCGCGCACCGACACCTACATCGAGAAAGAATCCTCGATCAACGAGCAGATCGACCGCATGCGCCACTCGGCGACGCGCTCGTTGCTGGAGCGCGACGACGTCATCATCGTCGCCTCCGTATCCTGCATCTACGGCATCGGCTCGGTCGAAACCTATTCGGCCATGACCTTCACCATCAAGAAGGGCGGCAAGATCGATCAGCGCCAGTTGATGGCCGATCTGGTGGCGCTGCAATACAAACGCTCCGGCGGCGATTTCTTCCGCGGCTCATTCCGCGTGCGCGGCGACACCATCGACATTTACCCGGCGCACTATGAAGACCGCGCCTGGCGCGTGCATCTGTTCGGCGACGAGATCGAGAAGATCGAGGAGATGGACCCGCTCACCGGGCAAAAGACCGACGAGCTGGAATTCGTCAAGGTCTACGCCAATTCGCATTACGTCACGCCGCGCCCGACCTTGGTGCAGGCGATGAACAGCATCCGCCACGAACTTAAAGTGCGGCTCGACCAGCTCAACGCCGCCGGCCGCCTGCTCGAAGCACAGCGCCTCGAACAGCGCACGATGTACGACCTCGAAATGATGGATGCGACCGGCTCCTGCGCCGGTATCGAGAACTATTCGCGCTATCTCACCGGCCGCAAACCCGGGGAACCGCCGCCGACTCTGTTCGAATACGTCCCCGACAACGCACTGGTATTCGCCGACGAAAGCCACGTCACCGTGCCGCAGCTCGGCGGCATGTTCCGCGGCGACTTCCGGCGCAAGGCGACTTTGGCGGAATACGGCTTCCGCCT
This sequence comes from Pseudolabrys sp., assembly GCA_036500165.1. Taxonomy (GTDB): domain Bacteria; phylum Pseudomonadota; class Alphaproteobacteria; order Rhizobiales; family Xanthobacteraceae; genus Pseudolabrys. Next base: position 2,837 of record DASYCM010000162.1, on the reverse strand, counting down.
GCCCTCCTGCATGGACAACCGGCCGCTGCGCTTCGAGGAATGGGATGCGATGCGCCCGCAGACGCTGGCCGTGTCGGCGACGCCGAGCCACTGGGAAATGAACGAGGCCGGTGGCGTTTTCGTCGAACAGGTCATCCGCCCTACCGGCTTGATCGATCCGCCGGTCGAAATCCGCCCTGCGCGCACGCAGGTCGACGACCTCACCGGCGAGGTGCGCGAAGTGGCGCGAAAGGGCTACCGCTCGCTGATCACGGTGCTGACCAAGCGCATGGCGGAAGACCTCACCGAATATCTGCACGAACAAGGCATCCGCGTGCGCTACATGCACTCGGACATCGACACGCTGGAGCGCATCGAGATCATCCGCGACCTGCGGCTTGGCGCCTTCGACGCGCTGATCGGCATCAACCTGCTGCGCGAGGGCCTCGACATTCCGGAATGCGGCTTCGTCGCCATTCTCGACGCCGACAAGGAAGGCTTCCTGCGCAGCGAGACCTCGCTGATCCAGACCATCGGCCGCGCCGCGCGCAACGTCGACGGCAAGGTCATCCTCTATGCCGACCAGGTCACCGGCTCGATGCAGCGCGCGATGGAAGAAACCGGCCGCCGCCGCGAGAAGCAGGTCGAATACAACACCGCCAACAACATCACGCCGGAGAGTGTGCGCAAGGGCATCGCCGACATCATGGACTCGGTCTATGAGCGCGACCACGTACTGATTTCGTCCGGCGGCGCGAGCGAAGGCGAGTTCGGCGACGCCGCCACCATCGGCCACAATTTCGAGGCGGTGCTGGCCGATCTGGAAAAGCGCATGCGCGAGGCCGCCGCCGATCTCGACTTCGAGGAAGCCGCGCGCCTGCGCGACGAACTCAAGCGCCTGCGCCAGACCGAACTGGCGGTGGTCGACAATCCGACCGTGCGCAATGTGATGGTCGGGCAGGATTCGAAATTGCGAAGGGCGGTAACGAAAGGGCGAAGCCCGTCTTCATTGGAAGGCCCTCGTAAGCCGAACCTCGATGAAATGGGCCCCGGCGTCGAGGCGATCCCCGCGCGCAAGGGGGAAGGCCCGCGTTCAAAGCTGGGAAGACCGGGCCAGCACGGCGGCTTCAAGAGCAACAAGCGCGCGCGTTGATTACGGCGACGCCGGCTCGATGCCGAAGCCATGACGCCGTGAGCAGGCGCGGAGCCACGCGATGACCCCGCTCTGCACCGGGAATTCCAGGCCGACGACCTTAGACTTGAAGTCGAAGCGCCCGCCGTCTTCGAGCGCGAGCGCGAGGGCCGTGCCGTGTTGAGGATAAAGCCCGATCTCGTCCTTGCTGATCGCCGCCGATGAAAAGCCGGTGAACGGACGGCTGCCCGCCATCAGCGTGGCTTCGATCGGCTTGCCCGCCGCCAGATCGAGGCTCGAATCCTTGAGCATCATGGTCAGGCCCTTAGCGCGGCTGACCATCAGGAAAGTCCCGAGCTGGCGCGCGTCCTTTTCCGAGCCCGTCACATAACGGCGGCGGATGAGGCAGACGACGACGGCGCCGTCGCGCGCGCGCAGCTCGGAGGCGTCCCAGCCGCTGATCTTCTGTTTGTCCTCGATTCCGGGCGGCCCGGCCGGGGTCGGCTGCGCGGGAGCGATTTTGGCCGAGCGCGGACGTGGCGCCGGCAGATCGGGCGCATCGGGAGCGGTCGGGCGATCGATCGCAATGTCGAAGATCTTTCCGCATTGCTTGAGCCAGTCGAGCGCCTCGCCGGGCAGCTCGAGCTTGATGGTCCCGGTGTCGATGCCGGCGCCGTCCGAGCGCAGCCGCAAGGTCGCTGCCTTGTCGAGATCCGCGAGCACCGCAGCGGCGTCGCCGGGATGCATGGCAAACGCCGCCGATGCGACGTCGAAGCCGACCGCCGAGAAGGCTCGGCCCTCGTCGAGAATGATTTCGGCCTGATCGTCGAGCACATGCTCCGGCGAGATGCCGTCGTCGCGAATACCAATGGCGAAGCCCGCGCCGCGTCCGATGGCTAGGCTCAGATTGGTGCCGACGTCGCCGCTGCGCCCCGCGCGCGATCGCCGGGCGACCAGCACGCATTGGCTCACTTTGCCGTCGCGCACTTGCGGCACCGCGCTCCAAAAGCCTTTCTCGAAGCGCACCTGTTTGCCGGCGACGGGCTTTTCCAATTCCGCGGCCTGGGATTGCGTTGCGGTTGCGGCAAAAGCGGCGATGGCCGCGCTGGCCATGATCGCCCTGAACCAAAGTGCCGTGGTCCGCATCGCCCAACTCCCCCGTTTTAAAGCCCGTCTCATTGTGTCGGCCGGCGATACCATCAGGTTCAAAATGGCCGGCGCATTGGTGCGGAGTTTCCCGGAGAAGCCAAGGGGCAAGCACAAGGGCGAAGGCCTGCGCGTACCCGCTATTTGAACAGACCGAGCTGCCACGCGGCCAGCGCAAAGCAGGCCACCGCGACGACCAGCACAAGCCACGCCATGCCGGTCGGATTTTCCAGCGCTGCGGTGCCGGGATTGGCCGGATCGTAATGCACCTCGACGTCGCTGCCTTCGGGATATTTCGTGCACACCTTTTCGGCGAAGACCTTGGAGCCGCTGGTCTGCACCATGAGCTTGACCTGATTGCTGTGATAGTCGTGGCCATGCACCGCGTAGACAAACTCCACCGCGGCGCGGTGCGACGTTCGGGTGCGGCCGTCCTCCGTCTCGTTAAACGTCTCGACAACGCTTTTGACGATCTTGCCGCGCACCGAAGGCCAGCTCTGCGCCTTCTTGGACGCCGACCGGAACGCGAAGAAGAACAGCAAGGCCAGCAGCCCGAAACCGGTGGCGGCAAGGACAAAGC
>DASYCM010000161.1:0-9559 GCA_036500165.1 Pseudolabrys sp. | reverse complement strand
GCGCGAAGTCTACGAAGCGGAAGACGGCGCGGCCGGCCTGGAGGCCTTCACCCACTACATTCCGGACGTCATCATCACCGACTGGGCAATGCCGATTTTCGACGGCCTTGAACTGACACAGATGGTGCGCCAGCCCGGCGCAAATGCCAATCCTTACGTGGCCATCATCATGTTGACCGGCCATTCCGAGAAGAAGCGCGTCACCGCGGCGCGCGACGCCGGCGTCACCGAATTTCTGGCCAAGCCGATCTCGGCCAAGGGCCTGTACCAACGTATCGTCAACGTGGTCGCCAATCCGCGGCCCTTCATCAAGACGAAGACGTATTTCGGCCCCGACCGCCGCCGTAACGTCAATCCGGCTTATGCCGGTTCCGACCGCCGCAAGGGCGGCAAGGCCGACGTCATCCGGCAGGCCCCGCTCCTCGAAAAAGTGCGCACTCCGGCTTAATGAGGCAATGACATCCATGGCCACTCCGAAAAATACGGCCGCGATCACCACATATGGCGACCATGAGGTCATCGTCACGGAGAACAAACTGCGCAAGGCGGTGTCAAGCATGCCCTTCGCGGCAGGCGACGATCCGGTGGCCCGCGCCGAAGCGGCGCTAGCCGCGCTCTCCTCCCAATTTGGCTCGATGATGGACGACGAATGCGACCGCCTGGACAAGGCGCGCCAGAACCTTGCCAAGGACGGCTTCACCAAAATCAACAAGGAACGGATCTTCCACGCCGCCCACGACATCAAGGGCGAAGCGGCGACTCTGGGCTTCCCGCTGGTCGCGGCGGTTGCCGACTGCCTGTGCCGGCTGATCGAATACTCACCCGATGTGACACGAATTCCGCTGAAGCTCGTCGATCAGCACGTCGACGCGGTACGCGCGATACATCGTGAATATTCGCGATCGAACGCCGAGGTACTGGCGGCGGCGCTGACCGAACGCCTGCGCGAAGTGACCGACGAATTCCTGATTCATGAAAATCGCGACCGGCCGGAAACCCTGGAACAGATTATGGGCCCGCCGCTCGCGCTGGAATAATAAAACGGTCGTCCCCCGCAAAGGCGGAACGACAAGCTACTACGCAACCATCCTGTTGTCGGCCAAGACATAGTCGGCAGCGACGAGATCGTCGCAGAACAAACGAGCTTCTTCGCGCGCGGCCTCGACCGCGAAGCGCCGCAACAACGCCTGCAGTGACGCCGTCGCCGGTTCGCGCTCACGCGAGCAGCGCGCCAACACACGCTCAACCATGCGGCGCTTGAGTCGCGCCACCCCGCCCTGATCGCCGACCAGAACACCGTCGCGCATCGCGGCAATAGCTTCACGGAATGCCGGATAAGCAAGGTCCGGCAGTCCGGCCTTGCTGTAGAGCGCGCGGAAACCGGAGATGTTCTTGTCGTGGATGTAACTGGTGACACGGTCGAGTGGCACGCCTGACAATTCCGACAACGCCTCTTCGAACAACACGACGTTGCCAGACAAAAGCGCGCGCAGAATCATACCGGCGGTGAGCTGGCCGCTCTGGCGCAGATGCCGCATCAGTTCGGGTACTTCTTCGTACGGCGTCTCCGCCGCGAGCGCGAGCGTGGCCTTTTCCAAAGCCTCACGCGCCGCATATTCGGCATGCTCCGGCCCGAGCCAATGACGCGCGGCGACGAAGCCGGCCAGTGTCTGCGACAATTTGCTGAGCAGTGCCTGGCGCGTCGTCATCGGCAGATCGTCGCGCGCCACCAGATTTTCGCGGATCGCCGCGAGATGGCCGAAGCGCTCAACGATACGGTCGATCGAGAACAACGTAATTTCAGCGTCGCAATTCTCGAGAAGAGTCAGGCACGCTTCCGCAGAACCGACTTCGGCAATGGCCGCGGCAAGCGGCGTCGACAGCATCACACGGCCGGCGATCGTAATCTGAGTTTCGGGCTGACCGGTGGCGACCAGATCGACCAGATCGTCGACCTGCAACATCGGTGAGCGCGACAAGATGGGCTCCGCGACATCGAATTGGTCGCAGGCGAGCGCATTCACGACCACCGGCGGCGCTTTTTGCGACGAGGCAAAGACATCCGACATCGCGCGTCGCACCAGCGGCGACGGGTCGTCGAGCATCATGATCATCGCGCCTTCGGCGGCGGCGAGATCGTCGAACGATAAATCGGAATGGAGATAGGCGCGCGCGAGGGCGGAGGTCGCTTCAGCCCGCTCGCCCGGAGGCGCACTGCGGACCCATTGCAGGAACTGACGAACAATCATGGACACTACCGACGCTACAAACACGCCGTCGTACTGACGGCAATGGAAATCCTACCGCATGCCCGCTTAACAAAGCGTTCACTATATGTATTGAGCGAGTGTTAACGACGAAAAGGCGGAAAGCTAAGTGCTTTCAAACGCTGCCGCGAAACATCCCGCGGACGTCGGTTGGGCTGTCGCTGAAAAGATCAAGCCCCCGAGCACCGGACTGCGCCTGCGTTTCGGAAGCAGCAGCGGCCTTACTGCCGGATTTATCAGCCCCCCACAGACTGCTGACAGTTTGCGTCACGGCGCGGGCGCGGTCGCTGAACATCGCCTGAAACAGCGGCTTGGTGTCGGGCAACGGCGGTAGACTATTATTGGCGTCGGCGAAGACTTGCGTGACGCCTGCCGTGTCAGGCACGTGGGTTTGCGCCTGCACGGCGGCAGTGCTCGTGGTCGAAGGCGCAAAGTTCACCGCGCGGGCGACTTCGAACTTGCCCGACAGTTTGGCGTAGACATCGGCCGTGCTGCGGCTCTGCCCTGCCTTGTCGTAGAAGATGCTGGGATTGGCGGATGCTGCTTGCGGAAACATGTTGGCGGCATTGGCACTAGGCTGCGTCGCCGCCGCGCCGATCAACTTGCTCGCGCCATCGGAGCCGAGGAAGTGGGCGATGTAGAGTTCGCCTTCAGTTGGCGGACGGCCGATGGCGTTTTGCAAATGGTCGGCATTAGCGCGCGTCAAGGCGCCGGCCATCTGCGCGCTTGCGGCTGGATCGGAGCGCAACTGCATGATGGCGTTGCGCATCGACGGATCGGCCACCTCGTAACGGCCGTCGGAATTCTGGGTAATGGCGTCGGCGTATTTACCCATCCCCGCCGCGGTCCCCGCACCCTTGACGGTGCCGAGCCAAGTCTGATCGATGAATTGATATAACCCCTTGGCGGAAGAGGTAGAAGCCTGCGCCGCGGGGTTCAGATTCGATTCGATTTTGGCCGTGGTCAGCAGATATTCGAAGCTGATGCCACTCGTCTGCGCGGCCTGACGAATAGCCCCGGTAATCTGCGGAACAGGCGTAGCAGTGGTGGAATTAACGGCCATAAGGTGCCTATAGGGCGAAATCGCGCAGCTCACACGACGCAACCGGCACGGCGGCTCTTCCGACCATGGGGAAATATGGTAAACGAAACGTTAATACAGCATCGGGAATACCCCCGTTCTGCTTCTTCTGGGCGGCCTACAAGACATGCGTTCTCTCCTCTTCGTTCCCGCCGACGCTGGTTCCAAACTCGACAAGGCCATGGCCAGCGGCGCCGATGCCGTCATCATCGATCTTGAGGATTCGATCACGCCGGAGCGCAAGACGAACGCCCGCGCCGCCTGCCTCGAATTCCTGAAGGCGAACGCGCCCAAAGCCGGCCGGCCGAAACTGCTGGTCCGCATCAACGGCCTCGACACCGGCATGACCGATGCCGACCTCGATGTCATCGTCGCCGGCAAGCCGGACATCGTGGTGTTTCCGAAAGCCGAAGGCGGCGCGACGGTCATCCACCTCGACGCCAAGCTCACCGCGCGCGAGGCTATCGCTGGCCTCCCCGAAGGCTCGATCAAGGTTCTGGCTCAGGCGGTCGAATCCGCCGCCGGGCTGTTCGCCGCCGGTACCTACAAGGACGTAAGCAAGCGCCTGATCGGCATGACTTGGGGTCCGGAGGATCTGTCCGCCGAACTCGGCGCCGAATCCAATCGCGACGAACAAGGGCTCCTCACCGAACCCTACCGCCTCGCCCGCAACATCTGCCTCTACGGCGCGGCGGCGGCAAAGCTCCCGGCGATCGAAACCGTCTACGTCGACTTCCGCAACACCGAAGGCCTGCGCCGCGACACCATCGAAGCGCGCCGCGACGGCTTTGTCGGACGGCTTGCCATTCACCCCGCGCAAGTCGCGGTGATCAACGAGGTGTTCACGCCGACGGCAGAGCAGATCGAGAAAGCCAAGGCCGTGGTTGCCGCCTTCGCTGCGAAACCCGGCGCGGGCGCGGTCGGTGTTGACGGCAAGATGCTGGATCGTCCGCATCTTGTGCGCGCGCAGAACCTCTTGGCGCGGACGGGCAATTAACGGCTACTCCGGATCAATCTTGGCATCGGCCGCGATCTTGACCCACTTCCTGGTCTCTGCCGCCTGAAATGCCGCGAGTTCCGCAGGCGTACTCGCCTCAAGCTCTATTCCGGCAGCCAGCAGTTTTTCTGCGATCTCCTTATCGGCGATAGCCGCGCGGAAAGCCGCGTTCAATTTGTCCACGATTGGTGCGGGAGTCTTGGCCGGCGCATAGGCGGCGAACCACGCCGTCAGTTCGTACCCCTTGAGGCCGGACTCATCGATGGTCGGCAGATCCGGCGCAAGCGGCGAACGCTTCAGCCCCGATACCGCCAAGCCCTTCAACTTCCCGGCTCGGACCGGAGGCAAAGCGGTCGAAACATCGCCAAAGAATAGGGAAATCTGGCCACCCAATAGATCCGTCACCGCCTGAGGATTACTCTTATAAGGGACGTGCAGCATGTCGATGCCGGCCATGGTCTTCATCAATTCGGCCGACATGCGTGACGACGTCGAGCCCGCGCCAAAGGTAAGCTTTCCGGGATTGGCCTTGGCGTAAGCAATCAATTCGCCGACCGAGTTAGCCGGCACCGAAGGGTTCGTGACCAGGGCCAGCGCAATCGTGCCGAGCTTCGTGATCGGCGCAAAGTCGGCAACGGCGTCGTATGGGATTTTCTTGAGTAGTGCCTGATTGGACGCGTGCGTCGTATTCGATGTCACCATCACGGAATATCCATCCGGTGCGGAACGCGCGACGTTGACCGAAGCCGGAATACCGTTACCGCCCGCCATGTTTTCAATGATGATCGTCGTCTTGAGCGTACCGCTCATGTGGTGAGCGAGAAGACGGGCGAGCGTATCGGTCGCGCTGCCGGCCGTAAAAGGCACGACAAAGCGGATATTTTGCGAGGGATAATTCGCTTGCGAGAAAGCCGGCTGTGAGATGCCGAGCGATCCAGCAATCACCGCAAGAAGAAGTTTTTTCATGTTTGACCTCCCTTTATGTCTTTTTTTCAGTTGTTGGTGTTTGAAGAAGCCGGCACGTCGATCTCCATGGCCAGAAGCAAAAACGAAAGCGATTTGCCGTGGCCATCGAGGCCCAGGCTCGCGTTGACGCCGCCTTCCAACACATCGTCGAGAACGAAATTGAAGGCGGCGAGCCTCGGCAGGTCGTAGCGAACGACCCGGCTTGGTTTGCGCGCGGCAAACGCACCCGCCACACGTTCGGCCGTCACTTGCTCCGCGACAGTTTCGTAGTGCGCAGCGTCGTGGCAGACGAGCGCGATATTGAGCCGGTTGCCTTTGTCGCCCGAGCGCGCGTTGGCAATATCCCGCAGGCGCATCTTCATGACGCGTCCTCGAGAAAGCTGACGCGCGGCTTCACGTGATGGCGCTCGACAAGACAGGAAGCGCTGGCGAGCCGCGGCAACTTGCGCCGGCGGACGCCGGCCCCACCGGCTGGCCCGGCGCAATAGAGCGCCTCGACCTCGTTGAGCATGAGTTCGACAAGGTCACTGTCGTGCGATTGCGCGGAAAAACGGAGACGTACGTCCTCCGTCTCCCAGCTGCTCCAGTCGGTATTGCCGGTTGTACCGAGGATACTCAGCGCGCCGATGGCATCGATGCGCAGCTCGAGCTTCGGCGCGCGGCGGCTTAATCGCTCGCGGACAATATCGGCAGCCAGCGCCGCTCGTTTCATCGCATTGATGCCGGCGTAGGAAATTTCCGCTTCGCCCAACATGCCTGCGTCGATGCAGACCGTCGCCTTTAGCGTTTCCGGAGCCGCTTTGCCGCGCGCGCCTGTCACGCGCACGCGATCGACGTCGACCTCGCGGACCTCGACATTGTTCAGATCGAGCACGACATCCGGCGCGAAATAGGATGCCGGATCGTGTATCTCGTACAGCAACTGCTCGATCACGGTGAGCCGATCGACACGGCCACCGGTATCGGCGGGCTTGGTTACAACGAGATCGCCGACCTCCTCGATTTCGGCAATGGGATATCCCACCTCAGCGAGACCCGGGACGTCTTTGACGCCGGGGTCGGCAAAATAGCCGCCGGTGACCTGCGAGCCGCATTCGAGGAGATGACCCGCGAGCGTGCCGGCAGCCAGGCGATCCAGATCCCGCAAATTCCACTTGAATGCATGCACGAGCGGCCCTAGCGCCAGTGCGGAGTCGGCGACACGTCCCGTCACGACAATGTCGGCACCGCGATCCAATGCCTCGGCAATCGGCTGAGCGCCGATATACGCATTGGCGGAAATCACAGACTGTTCGCGCGACAACAACGTCCCGCCGATTTCGCGCAATGCGAGTTCGGCGGACGACAGCGCAAGCTCGTCGCCTTCGACGATGGCAATGCGCGGGATCGGCAGGCCAAGCCCACGCGCTATCGTGGCTATCTTCTTTGCGGCCGCTGACGGATTGGCGGCGCCAAAATTTCCGACGATCCGAACGCCGGCTTCGTGGCAAAGCCGCAGAACAGGGGTCAGCAGGCGCTCCAATGCCGCGCTGTAGCCCTTGCCGGGATCCTGCCGCCGGTCGACCTGACACAGCGCAAGCGTACGTTCGGCCAGCGTCTCGTACATGAGGAAACGCGGCCCGTCGCACTGCGCCAGGGCCCGGACCAACGGCACCCCTGCGTCGCTGCGGTCACCCGCAAAGCCAGCCGCGCCGCCGATAAAAACTTTCGACATGCAGCAAGGCTACTTGGGCCGATTAATCGTGTAAAATAATGGCGGCCTATGAATTTATCGGTGAGCTCTATGAATTTGACCTTGCGCCAACTGGAAATTCTGGTCGCGGCAGCCGACGCGAAGACTTTCAGCGCCGCCGCGGCCGCCATCGGCATTTCGCAGCCGTCGCTGTCCGAGTCGATCCGGCGCATTGAGCACGAACTTGGGATCAGCCTGTTCGAACGCACCACGCGCTCGCTCAAGCTCACTGAAGCCGGCGCACGCGCGACAGGTATCGCACGCGAACTGGTGCAGGATTTCCGGCGCGCCATGGAACAGCTCGCCACCGGAATGAGCCAGGGCCGCATTGCCATTGCCGCCCTGCCATCGATCGCTTGCGCAGTCATGCCGCAAGCTCTGACCCAATTCGCCAGCATCCATCCGGGAGTCACGGTGGAGTTGCACGACGTGCAGCACGAAAGAGCGATCGCGCTGCTGCGGGATGGCTTTGCCGATATTGCGGTGACGCTAAAGCCTGCGCCGGACAAGGATTTACAATTCGACGATGTCGCGTTCGACACCGCCCATCTCGTCTGCCGCCGAGATCACCCGCTCGCGAAAAAGAAAACGGTGCGGTGGCGCGACCTCGCCGGCCAGCCCTTCATCGGCATCACACGCATTTCATCGGTACGGCGTCTGACCGATGCCGCTTTTGCGCAAGACGGTACGCCTGTTTTGCCGCGCTTCGAGGTCGAACAGGTGCCGTCCGCGATTGCCCTGGTCGAAGCTGGACTCGGCGTGACCGCCTTGCCTTCTCTCACATTCGCAATGTTCAGGGGGCGCGGTCTCTCGATGCGCCCGCTCGGCGATCCGGTCATGCGACGGCATGTCGGCTTCGTCACGCGCACGCGGCGTGTTTTACCCGGCTTCGCCGCCGATCTGAGAAGATTGATTGGCGCGGAAATCGAAGGCCAACTCAAGGTATCGAGCCACTAGTTCGCCGCCTTCGACTTGGACGGGTCCTTGAAATTAGGAATAGTCGCGAACTCGATATTGTAGAGTTCGCCGTTGAGCCGCTCGACTTTGCGGATGTAGATGTTCTGGATTGTCTCGCGCGTGTCCGGATCGATGGTGATCGGCCCGCGCGGACTGACCCAACTCATGCCTTTCATCGCGGCGACGAGCGCATCTCCATCGATCGAGCCACTGGTCTTCTTCAAGGCCTCGTAGATCAGATGCATGCCATCATAGGCCTGCACCGCCATCAGGTTCGGGCGCAAGCCGCCGGTCATCTTTTTAAACTCCGCCACAAACTCCTTGTTCTCCGGACTGTTATGAGCCGTCGAATAGTGATGCGCGGTGATGATACCGAGCGCCGCGTCGCCCATTTCGTTGACGACATTGTCCTCGGTCAGACTGCCTTCGGCGATGAACTTGATGCCGGACTTGTCGAGACCGCGCTCCACGTATTGCCGGACGAAGGCCGGGCCGACGCCGGCTGGAACGAAGGCCATCAGTGCGTCGGGTCTGGCGTCCGCCACACGCTGAAGTGCGGGCGCGAAATCGTTGCTCGACAGCGGCACCCGCAAGGCTTCGAGCACCTTGCCGCCGGCAGCCTCGAAACGCTGTTTGAACGCCGTCTCGACATCGATGCCCGGCCCATAGTCGGACACGACGGTGACCACACGCTTGATGCCGTTGTCCGCCGCCCACGTCGCCAGCGGGACAGTGGTTTGCGGCACCGAGAAACTGGTGCGCACGATATAAGGCGACTTCTCGGTGATGACCGACGTCGCGGCCATCATGACGATTTGCGGAATCTTCGCCTCGGTCGCGACCGGAGCGGTGGCGAGCGCGCCGGGCGTCAGACCAAACCCGGTCAGAAACGCCACCTTGTCGTTGACGACGAGTTCTTGCGCGAGGCGCTTCGTCGTCTCGGCGTTGCCGGTGTCGTCCTTGACAATCAGCTCGATCTTTTTGCCGGCGACGGTGTCGCCCGTGAGATGCATGTAAAGCCGCGCGCCGGCCACCAACTGCTTGCCGGTGGAGGTGAAAGGACCCGTCATCGGCACCAGAAGACCGACCTTGACGGTGTTCTGCGCGAAGCTGGGTGTGGCAAGGCCGGGAAGACCGGCAAGACCGGCAATCATGGCAGCGGCGAGAGTACGGCGGACGGTCATAACGCTCCCCGGGGATTCTGCTTTGCAACAGCAGAATACAACCTGAACGACAGGTCAACGGGACTTGTCACCTTGACTTGTTGTTATTCCGCCGCCTCGACTGGGATGCGGTCATGAACGTGATCATGAGCATGCTCCTGGATGTGCTTCAGGCGGTTGGTCTGCGCGACATAGGCGCGTGCGGCATCAGAATTGAACAGCTCGTGCGTCGCGGCTTCATCGTTCGTTACCGGGGTCATCGCCGTGTCGGTGTAGCTATAGCGGTTCGGATCGTACTTGATGCCGAGATAGATGCGGCGCAGCTTGAAATAGAGGTGCGTCCAGCGCACCAGCTTGCTCGATAGTTCGGCGAAATATTTCGGATAGAACGACCAC
>DASYCM010000160.1:0-3242 GCA_036500165.1 Pseudolabrys sp. | reverse complement strand
GTGATCTCAAAATAGACTTCTGATTTGCCCGCCATCGCCGCCCCCGCGAAACAACACTATAGCCGGACCTTTGAACAAACGAAAAAGCCCCGGCCAATGAAGGCCGGGGCAAGTCGTCTGCCAGTAGAATGCCCCTTAGAGACGATAGAGGATCTGGTCGGTCCAGAAGCGCTCGAGACGGTGCAGCGACTTGTTGAGAGTCGCGAACTCATCGGCATTGATGCCGCCGACCTGTTCGACCGTGCGAACGTGCTTCTGATAGAGCGTCTCGACGATGTCGCGCACTTCGCGGCCCTTGTCGGTCAGCTTGATACGCACCGACCGGCGGTCAACGCGCGAACGCTGGTGATCGAGAAACGCCATCTCGACCAGCTTCTTGAGATTATAGGAGACGTTGGAGCCGAGGTAATAGCCGCGCGTACGCAGCTCACCAGCCGTCAGTTCCTTGTCGCCAATGTTATAGAGCAGCAAGGCCTGCACCGAATTGATATCGGAGCGCCCGCGGCGATCGAATTCATCCTTGATGACGTCGAGCAACCGGCGATGCAGCCGCTCCACCAAGGTCAAAGCCTCATGATAGAGAGGCCGGATATGATCGAACCGCTGATCCTGTTCGGCGGACTCGACCGTCTTCGCTACGGCTTTCATTTTCAACGCCCCTTTATATTTTTGTCTTCACGTCCCCCGGTAGCGAGGCCCTGTTTTCCTCGGTCCGGATGAGCCACCGTATAAAGGGCAGTCTAAAATCGGCTTAAATAACACCATAAAGATTAGGTTTATTTGCAACGGTGAAGATTTCGTTGTCAGCGCAATTGAAATTATTTGCGCAACGCTTCGTTCACCTTGGAGCGGATTCCGTTCACGGTTCAGCCGCGCGCGTGAGCAAAATTAGCCGCGGATGTGCCGAATTATGCCGGAAAAGTCGCGCGCGCCCTCGCCGCTTGCCGCGTATGACGAATAAATCCTTTCAGCATTCGCGCCCAAAGATGTAACGGCGCCACTCGCCTTGGCCGCTTCCTGCGCCAATTTTAAATCTTTCAACATCATGTCGGCGGTGAAGCCCGCCTGGTAATCCCGATTGGCGGGCGATGCCGGCACCGGACCGGGCACGGGACAGTAACTCGTCATTGACCAACATTGTCCCGAAGACTTCGACGAGATGTCGAACAACGTCTGATGATCGAGCCCGAGTTTCTCCGCGAGCACGAAAGCTTCCGACACCGCGATCATCGACACGCCGAGGATCATATTGTTGCAGATCTTGGCCGCCTGTCCGTTACCGGCGCTGCCGGCGTGCACGATGGTCTTGCCCATTTTCTCCAGGATCGATTGCGCGCGCGTAAAAGCCTGCATACTGCCGCCGACCATAAAGGTGAGCGTTCCCGCCGTCGCGCCGCCGGCACCACCGGACACCGGCGCATCGAGCATCATGAGCCCCCTCGCCTCCGCGGCCGCCGAAACCTCGCGCGCGGTTTCGACGTCGATGGTCGAACAGTCGATCAGCAGCGTACCGGGATTGGCGTTCTCAATAATGCCGCCAACGCCCATATACACTTCGCGTACCTGCTTACCGGCAGGCAGCATGGTGATGATGACATCGGCGCGCGCAGCGGCGATCTTGTGGGTTTCCACAATAACGCCACCTGCCGCTTTCAATTTCTCGATCGACGCCGGATTGAGATCGACGCCTTCGACCTGATGCCCAGCCTTGATGAGGTTCTGCGCCATCGGCAGACCCATATTGCCGAGCCCGACAAATCCGATCCGCGACATCGTCTCCCCCATCACTCTTTTGTTTAACTACGGCGCGGCTTCCTGCGCCGATTTCAAAGCCAGCCAAAGATAAAGCGCAAGCAAGCCGCTTTCCAGCAAGAGGGCCAGCAGACCGCCGCCGAACACTTGCGGAAAGAATATCTCTAGCACCAGCATTGACGCGATGGAGGTAAGCCAGATCACCGCGCCCCAGGCAGCGGCGAGCCACAAGCCAACGGCCGCGACCAGATCGATCACAGCAAAAAACACAGTCGCGGTCTGCCAAGCTATCGAGTGATTCTCGAATGGCTCGCTACCCGCGCCGATGCCGCACACTTCGGTCCAGTGATAAAGCCCCTTGATCATCGAGATGCCGGCCATCACGCGCAGAAACCAGACCAGCCGGCGCGTCCAAAGTCCGACGCCTTCGTCGGCCATGTTTTCGTGGACCGGCTCGAGAGACTGGAAATCGGTGTTGGTGAAAGGATCGCCTTGGTTGCTCATCATAACTTCAATTCATTGGCGAGCGGTGCGAAGTGGCGTTCGATCTCGGCGTCGCTGACATCGGCAAGCGACGCCGGCTGCCATTGCGGCTTGTTGTCCTTGTCGACGATCACCGCGCGCACGCCCTCGTAAAAATCATGACCATGAATGATACGCGACACTATGCGGAATTCGGCGCGCATGCACGTCTCGAAATCCCAGTTCGCGCCACGCCGGACCTGCGCCAGCGCCAGTTTGAGACTGGCCGGCGATTTCGTTCGTATGGTGGCGGCGGTTTTGCCAGCCCATGCGGCATCCGCGCCGGTGGAACCCGCTTCACGATCCAGCGCGGCAAGAATGTCCTCGACTTTGTTACCGGCGAACAACCGGTCGATCGCGGCGCGGCGTGCCGTGATTGGCCCCTCCCCCGCCGGTTCCGCGAATGCCGCGAGTAGGGCATCGACCGACACTGTGCCGGTGAGGCCGTCGAGCAAATCAGGAAACCGCGCGGACGGCACATAGTGAGTGGCGATGCCACAGCCGACGCCGTCGGCAATACCGAAACGCTCGCCAGTCAGCGCGCAATAGGTGCCGGTTTCGCCGGGCATGCGCGGCAGAAACCAGGTGGCGCCGATATCGGGAAAGAAGCCGATGCCGACTTCCGGCATGGCAAAGGAGAACCTGTCGCCGGCGACGCGATGCGAGCCATGTACCGACACGCCAATGCCGCCGCCCATGGCGATGCCGTCGATCAGCGCGATGTAAGGCTTGCGATAGTTCTTGATCGCGATGTTGAGCGGATATTCGTCGGCCCAGAATTGCAGCGCCTCGTCATGCTTGCCGGCTTTGCCAAAATCGTAGAGCGCGCGGATATCGCCGCCCGCCGAGAAGGCGCGCTCGCCCGCGGCGGTGATGACGACCCGTGTGATTGCCGGATCATCGGCCCACTCCTTCAATTGGGCATGAAAGGCCAGCACCATCGCGTGGCTGACGGCGTTGAGCGCCTT
>DASYCM010000159.1:0-7581 GCA_036500165.1 Pseudolabrys sp. | reverse complement strand
GTGAGATCGACCAGCCGTACGTCGGCCTGTGCGTTTTCGCCGTAGGTGACGATGCGGCGGTCGGCGATGCGGCCGACCAGGCGCTGCACGATGGGGTGATCGGTGCACATCACCGCGAAACCATAGAACGGCACGTTCTCGACGAAATCGATGAAGGCGTCCTGCACGGCGGCGAAGGTGCCGAAGTGATCGAGATGCTCGGCATCGACATTGGTGACGATGGCGACGTCGGCCGGCAGCTTGAGGAACGTGCCGTCGGATTCGTCGGCCTCGACCACCATCCAGTCGCCGGCGCCGAGACGCGCATTGGTGCCGTAGGCGTTGATGATGCCGCCGTTGATCACCGTCGGATCGAAGTTGCCGGCGTCGAGCAACGTCGCCACCATCGAGGTGGTCGTGGTCTTGCCGTGCGTGCCGGCGATAGCGACGCAGCTTTTCAGCCGCATCAGTTCGGCCAGCATTTCGGCGCGACGCACGACCGGCAGACGCTTGGCGCGCGCGGCGACGAGTTCCGGATTGTCCGGCTTGATGGCGGAGGACACGACGACGACATGCGCGCCCTCGACATTCTCGGCCTTGTGGCCGACGGAAATCTTGATGCCCTTGTCGCGCAGCCGCTTGACGTTGGCTGAGTCCGCAGCGTCCGAGCCGGTGACGGTGTAATTGAGATTGGCGAGCACCTCGGCGATGCCGCTCATGCCAATGCCGCCGATGCCGACGAAATGCACCGGTCCGATATCGCGCGGCAGTTTCATGGGGAGCCCTCGTTTTCCGTAGGTGCTTATTGCAAGAGGCCGGAGGCCGAAACAAGACCGCGCGGGCCCAGTTCTTGCGGGAATGCTTAAATCTGGGCGGTCTTTACCACCAAATCGGCCAGTCTTTCCGCAGCATCAGGCGCGCCGGCGGACTTGGCGGCCTGCGCCATTTGGGCCAAAGCCGCAGGGTCGGCGGCCAGCCGGGAAATCTCGGCCGCCAGCCGGTCCGGCGTGAAGTCCTTCTGCTCGATGCGGATGGCACCACCGGCGGCTTGAAGGACGCCGGCATTGTGGAACTGGTCCTGATCCAGCGCATGCGGCAGCGGCACCAAAATCGACGGCCGGCCGATGGCGGATAGCTCGGCCACGGTCGAGGCGCCGGAGCGGCCGATAATAAGATGCGAGGTGGCCATGCGGGCCGGTAGATCGTTGAAGAACGGCGCAACCTCGGCGGCGACGCCAAGCCTGGCGTAAGTGCCCTGCACTTCAGCCACGTCCTCGGCGCGCGCCTGTTGCACGACCGACAGCCGAACGGCAAGCACGGCCGGAATACGTTCGATGGCGGGCGGCACGATCTCGGACATCACGCGTGCGCCCTGACTGCCGCCGAACACCAGCAGACGAATTTTCTCACCCGCGGCGGGCTCGGCATAGAGCGTGCGCGACGCCTCGATCACCATCGGCCGTACCGGATTGCCGGTGAAAGAAATTTTGTGCTCTAGCGCGGGATCCACGCGCGTCAGTTTCGGAAAGCTCGTTGCAATCGCAGTGACACGCGCGGCCAGCGCGCGGTTGGCGCGGCCCATGACGCCGTTCTGTTCGTGCAGCACCGTCGGCACGCCACGCAGGCTCGCCGCCATCAGGGGCGGCACGGTCGGATAACCGCCAAAGCCGACGACGGCTTTGGGTTTGATGCGCCCGATCAGCGACCAGGCCTTGGCGATGCCGAGCGCCAGCGTGATGCCGGTTTTAGTAAGCGCAATCGGGTTACGCCCGCGCACCGTCGCGCTCGGAATGAGGTGCACATTGCGCGCCGGAAATTTGTAATGCGCGGCGCGGTGATCGGTGGCGAGATCGACGATAGCGCCGCGCTTCTCCAGCGCCACCGCCAGCGCTTCGGCGGGAAACAAATGTCCGCCGGTGCCGCCGGCGGCGAGCAGGATCAATTTAGAATTGTCAGTGGACATGGTCTCTCCATCGTCATGCCCGGGCCCGACCCAAGCATGACGAAGAATAGAGGCGTCAAATAAGGCTCCCCGCCGGCAGCGGCGGCGGCGCCATCATGGCGGCGCGCGGCTGCTCGCGGGTGAGCGCCAGCAGCATACCCATGGCATAAGCGAGCGAGATCATCGACGAACCGCCATAAGAAATGAACGGCAGCGTCATGCCCTTGGCGGGAATGAGATGCAAGTTGACCGCCATGTTGATCGCCGACTGCGTCGCGAACAGCATGGTCAAGCCCGCGGCGGCAAAGCGTGCGAACGCATCCTCGTTGTGCATGGCACGGATCAGCGAGCGGATGACGATGAAGGCAAACAGCATCACCAATGCGAGACACAGCGCGACGCCGAATTCTTCCGCCGCCACGGAAAACACAAAGTCCGTGTGACTTTCCGGCAGCAGGCGCTTCACCGTGCCCTCGCCCGGCCCTTGGCCGAACCAGCCGCCGCGCATGAAACTTTCGGTGGCGATGTCGATGTTGAAAGTGTCGCCCGAGCCCGGATCGAGGAAGCGCTGGATACGGCGCGCGACGTGCGGCACTGTGAAGTAAGCGGTCAGCAAGCCGAAGGCCGCGGCGCTGGCGATGCCGAACACCCAGATGACGCGCATGCCGGCCATGAAGAACAGCGCGCTCCACACCATTACGATCAGCATGGTCTGGCCGAAGTCGGGCTGGATCACCAGCAGCGACACGACGGCAAGCAGCAGCACCAGCGACATGGCGTTGGCCGGCATGTCCGGCCGCTTGGCGGATTCGCCGAACAGCCACGCGACCAGAATGACGAAAGCGGGCTTGAGGAACTCGGACGGCTGCAGGTTGACGCCAAGGATGACCAGCCAGCGTTTCGCGCCCTTGATCTCGACGCCGAGATAAGGCGTCGAGGCCACCATGACGATGCTGATGGCGAAAACCACGACCGAGAGGCGCCGGATCTGGTGCGGCGACAGGAACGACACGCCGATCATGATGGCGGTGGCGGGAAACAGATAGAGAATGTGGCGGTTGACGAAGAAGAACGGGTCGAGGCCGAGACGGCCGGCGACCGGCGGGCTCGCGGCCAGCGACAGCACCACGCCGATCAACATCAGCGCGCCGATGGCGCCAATAGTCAGCCGGTCGACGGTCCACCACCATTCGCCGAACGGCGTGCGTTGCGCGCGCGAAACCATGTGTCAGTCCTCGGGCCACGCGAGGCGGCCGATTAGTCCTGCCTCAATATGGTTTCCCGCAGATTAACAATGTGTTGCCGGCATAAGCCGGAACCCGGATTCGTGAAGCTTCAGGCCTACCGGACAGAGCCCGGCACGCCTATGATTTGCGCAACCGGAGTTTGCCATGACCCTGCACTGGTGGCTCGGATTTCTGGCCCTCGTCGTGATCGTGGGCGCCTTTGTTTGGACATTCAGGATCGGCCTTCGGATCAAGCCAGATCCAAACAACAATCCAACGGGCGGCTTACCGCCGGGCGGAAGCGTGCAATAAGCAGGTCTGAGTTACGCTAAAACACCGAACCGTTTGGCGAGATCGGCCGGCATCAGTTCCGGCGGGGCGCGGTCGAACGTAATGCCGGCGCGTTGCAGTGCGCGGGCGATGAGCGACACGCAGCCCGGTTTGCCGGTGTCCGGCACGCGGAACAGATCGCCGAACGTCACCGAAATGCCGAGCAGGACAAAGCCCCAGAGATCGTAGTGCTGGCCGACATGCTGCTGGGCATAGCGCGTCGCCTCGTCCCGCGCGGCCTCGCTCAAATCGAGACGCACATGGCAGAAGTCGGTGTCGCGGTATTTCTCGATGCTGCAGAGCGCGACGCCGCGCGCGTGAACTTCGAGCAGGTGGCCCTTGTCGTTCACCACCAGCGCGGCATGGCTCCAATATCCGTACCGCTTGTAGTCGTCCCGGAAACGCCGCCACGCGCCAAGCCGGATCGCTTTGCCGAGCCAACCGGGTCCGCGGATGAGCACGAGATCGCCCCGCCGCAGGCCGGTGACGATCTCGCCCGGCGGACTGCGGACATAGTCGCACCCCGCGCGCCCGCCGATCATCGCCGCCGTTCCGGCATTCTCAGTCTGCATCGCGCCGCGCGGGCGACCCGCCATCGTCAATCAGCCGGCTCCGGCGGTCCGTTCCCGCTTCCATCCTGATTGTGGGTGTTGATCACGGCGGGATCGAGCGCGATTTTGTATATCGCAACGTCCTGGATCGTGCCGCTGAATGGCATCAGCGGAAAGAAATTGTTGTCGGAAGGCTGGGTGCGCGGCGGCAGGAATGGCAGTCCCACGCCGATGGCCAAAGGCACCGTCGTATTCGCACTAAACGTCTCGCCTGCCGGCAAAGGTGTTACAGCCGACGAAAGCGCCCCGTCAATGAAAAGCGACCCGTTGTTGCCGTTCAATACCAGCACGACGTGGGTTACTTTCTTCAGCACCGCCGGCCCCGCCGTGACGGTCGCACTCTTGCTGTTCGTGCAATTAAGCACGGCTTCCCAATTGCCGTCTTCATTCACCCATATGGCAAAGCCATGAACCCCCATCGCGTTGTTGTCGCGCGAGTCGATGAGCACATGATACACGCCAGGGTCGGTGTCAGCCCACTCGGGACGAGCCCACACTTCTACCGTGAAGTTTCCGGACGGATTGGTGACACTGTTGGCGGGCACGGTGACGAAGCCGCCATTGACCTGCATCCCGGTCGTGAGAACCAAAGGATTAGCAGGCGGCTGCTTGGCGTCGCCCTTCACGATGGACTGGTCACCAAGCGACAGGAACCCAACCGCTGCTGCGGTGTCGACGCCGGGCGCGAGCTGGAATGCGGGACAGGGAAACAACTGTGGCGCATTGCCCTTATGCGTGTAGTTGCCGTTATGCGGGTTACCTAACTTGGTACCCACGACATCTACGGCGATCGCCGAGGTGACTGGATTGCCCGCCGTGGCTGAAGATTCGCTCAACGGCCAATAGGCGACGCAGTCCTTATTACCGATGACGTCCGTGTCGCTGTATTTGTTGAAAGGCGTCGGCGAAGGCGGTGTACCACCGAGCCCATGCGTGTTGAGCACACAGCCGACGAAGCAAAAGCCGGAGACGAGAACGAGAAGCGCCACAGGCATCAGCACGAGCAGAGTTGTCGTCATAAGCCCCCCGAACCGCGCGCCGGATATCGATCGCCAGGAAACGAAGGCTTCTTCCCCTGCGCGGGTAAATTGAAGTTTGGTTGGACGTGAAATAGCTGGAACGCGAGTAGCGAAACGATACTCTTATAAATTGTGGTGTCAAATAAATGGAACTTTGCTCACAGCCAGATGAAAAGAGCGGCGATGAGCGCGGCCGCGATCAAGACCATGCAGCTTTTCCGGACAGCGGCATTCTCGTGCGCGCCCTCGTCACGCAGATTCTGCAAGATAATGCGGCCTACCGGATGAATGATGAGCGTTAGCGCGGCCACCGTTCCGGGCGGCGGCGAAAAACTGCGCCACACCAGCATGATCAGCAGCACAATGACGGCCCAAGCCATTTCCATGAACTGGACCGGAAAGCGTTGGCGCCAGATGCCATGATTGTCCGGCAAATGGACACCGCACCAGTGTCCCGTCTCGTGTCCATAACAGCAGCCGTTCAAAAGACAGCCGCCTTTGGCAACGGCGATGCCGGCGAGCATACCGAGAACCAGCGCATCGAAAAACGGCGCCGCTGGCAAACCAAGCATCCACAGCAGCGGAAACAATCCGGCGAACATGCCGGCGATTCCGCCGGTCAGCGACAGCCCGCCTTCCGAGCGACGCAGGATGAGCATCGGATCGTTGCGGAAGCGATCCCAATGACGTGCGACGTAGAGCAACCGTGCACAGGCAAAGGCCGGAATGTAAGAGAGCAGGATCGCGAACGCCGCGCGGTCGGGATTCAGGCCGGCGCCTTGCGCGAGAATGACGGTGAGCAACAAAGCGAGCAGTAAAGCGAGATACAGCATCACGTGATAGCTGTGCAGGACGATGCCGCGCCAGGTGAACAGCACCGGCCACATCGCCTACACCAAAGCCAACAGCGTGAGCGCGAGCCCACAGATGATCGCGGCATCCGCCAGGTTGAAGATAGTCCACGAACCGAGCGCGATGAAATCGACAATGCCGCGGCGCCACAAGAGGTCGATCACATTGCCGCTGACGCCGCCCAGCACCATGCCGATGCCGGCCGCGCCCAGCGGACTATCGACAAACGGCTCCTGATCCAGCGCAAAGAACGCCAGCGCCACGCAGACGATCCACGCCGCCACGATCCACGTTTCCGACAGACGGATGACGGCAGGATTGCGGTTGATAATGCAACGAATGGAGACATAGGAGCGCGGCGTGCCCGCCGATGCAGATTGCACCTCGGCCAGCACGTGCCGTTTGGATAATTGATCGGCGGCGAGCACACAGACGAGTGCGGCCAAAAGCTCAAGCCACGACATGGTCTTTCCCACCCCAACCGGCAGGAGAACGATACAACTGCGGGTGGCTACTTGTGAAGAGTGACTAGACCGCCGGCGTAACGCCGGGCAACGCCATAACAGCGTCGACGAAGGCTTTGCCGCGGATTTCGAAGTTCGGATACTGGTCAAACGACGCGCAGGCCGGCGACAACAACACTACCGGCTCCTTGGTACCCGCGGCTTCAGCGTCACGCGCCGCCGCTTCGATCGCCTTCGACAGGATGCCACTGATCTCGTAAGGCACTTTGCCTTCAAGCGTATTTGCAAAATCCTGCGCCGCTTCGCCGATAAGATACGCTTTCTTTATGCGCGGGAAGAATTCAGCAAGGCTCGCAATGCCGCCGGTCTTCGGCTTGCCGCCGGCGATCCAGTAAATATCGTTGAAGCTGCCGAGCGCCTTGGCGGCGCTGTCGGCATTGGTCGCTTTGGAGTCGTTGACGAAGAGAATACTGCCCGCCCCGGTTTTTTTACGTCCAACCTGCTGCATGCGATGCGCCAAGCCGGGGAAGCTGACGAGACCTTTTTGAATTGTCTCAATTTCGATGCCGAGCGCGCGGCAGGCCGCCACGGCGCAAGCCGCGTTCTGCGCGTTGTGCGCGCCGCGCAACGACCCGATGCCCGCAAGCTGCGCCACTGGATGGGCCCTGCCGTCGCGGGCGCGGATGATGCGGGTGCCGTCGGCGTAATAGCCGTCGCGCAGCCGTCCTTCCACCGAGACACGCACCACCTTGCGGCCGGCGCGCTCAAGGCGATCGGCGGCATCGCGCGTCCAGCGGTCGTCGACGGCGATCACCGCCGCCTCTTCCGCACCGGCGACCAGCAGCGTCTTGATCGCTGCATAATTCTCGATGGTGCCGTGACGGTCGAGATGATCTTCCGACACATTGAGCAGAATGCCGACAGTCGGCTTCAGCGATGGCGCGAGATCGATCTGATAGGACGACACTTCCAGCACGTAGGCGCGGCCTAGGCCGAAATTCGCAAGCTGCAGCGCCGGCACGCCGATATTGCCGCCCATCTGTGCATCGAGACCGGCGCTCTTCAACAGATGCGTAATGAGCGCCGTGGTCGTCGATTTGCCGTTGGTGCCGGTGATGGCGATCAACGGACACGCTGCGCCCGACATCGCGCGTTGCA
>DASYCM010000158.1:0-3174 GCA_036500165.1 Pseudolabrys sp. | reverse complement strand
GGCGGCATCACCCACGTCGGATCGTTGCGCGGATAGGTGCCGTGACCGATGGGCCCGAAGATCCAGCCGTCGAGCTTCCACAGCGTTTCTTCCGTGATTTTCGGCAGAGTGTCGCCATGCAGTTCGTGACCACGCCGGCCGATCGGCAGTTCGGTCCATTCGATCTGAAGGCCAGTACGCGTCGCAGCCGCCTTCATCACCTTGACGCATTCGGGCACGACCTCGGGGCCGACATCGTCGCCTAACAAAATTCCGATCTTCACGGGCGTCCCTCGCTAGACAAACTACACTGGTTCCGTTAAACGGAACGCTGTCTTGTTGACTGAAACGGTATGGGCGGTGTTCCGCCTTGTCAACGGCGCGGGCAAATCGGCGTGACGATGTCTTCGGTCAAAAAGAAACAATCGTCCGATGACACAGGAACGGTGTCGCGCATTCTCCAGGTGCTGCAATGCTTCAGCGACCAGCAGGAATGGCGCGTTGGATTGCTGGCGCAACGGCTCAACCTGCCGCGCAGCACCGCGCACCGCCTGCTCAATCTATGCCGTGCGCAAGGCTTCGTCGAAAGCGACGGCGTCGGCACGTACCGGCCGGGTCTCGGACTCTATCGTCTCTCCGGGCGTCTCGCCTTTCAGATGCCGATCCGCCGCATCGCCGCGCCGCTACTGACAGAGTTCACCCAGACCTTTTCCGAAGCGTCCTTGCTGACGGTGCTCGAGCGCTCGGCACTCAAGGTTTTCTTCGCCGCGAAAGCCGAGCCTTCGGCGCCCATGCGCTACGTCATCGAAACCAATACGCTTGCGCCACTCGGCTGGGGGGCCAGTGCGCGCGCCATTCTCGCCTTCATGAGCGAAGCCGACATTGCCGAAGTCGCGAGGCGTGCCGAGCCCTCGCCGGTCGACGGCAGGCCGCTTGATGTCAAGGAACTGCTCAAGTCACTGCCGAAAATCCGCGCCAGAGGCTACGCGATCACACGCAACCAGCGCACGCCCGAGGGCGTCGGCATCGCCGTGCCGTTTTTCGACGCCGGCAGTGAGGTCGCGGGCAACGTCTGCGTCACCGTGCCCGTGTTCCGCTTCAAACCGCGCGATGAACCGGCTTTTATGCGTGCGCTGGCGGAGATGGCGGCGAAAATATCCGACGCGCTCGGTTCGGCTCGCGTTCACAAGATCGCCGACTAGTTCATCGCTTGCGGCGTGAACCGCCAGCCGCCGCATCCAGCACCTCGCAGACCGAAGCCGTATCGTGCTGGCTCAGGCCCTGCCCCATCGCCGCGGTGTAGATCGGCATGCAGGTCGTGAATAACGGTGTCGGGCAAT
The DNA here is from genome assembly GCA_036500165.1 of Pseudolabrys sp. Taxonomy (GTDB): domain Bacteria; phylum Pseudomonadota; class Alphaproteobacteria; order Rhizobiales; family Xanthobacteraceae; genus Pseudolabrys. The sequence goes on along the minus strand of DASYCM010000158.1, from coordinate 1,855 downwards.
CGACCGACTTCGCCATGTCGCCGATCACCTGCATGTCCTTCTGCCAAACCTCGACCTTCATCGTCGCTGGCAGATATTTACGATCAACCATGAACTTGCCGCGCAACTTGAAGACGCCGTTGCCGATCACTGGGCTCATAGCAAACAGATCCCACACCTGCTGCGCATCGAGGCCCATCTTGCGGGCAAACGTCATCGTCTCGCCGATCGCGACGTTGTAGATCGCGACCAGATGATTCGCGATGAACTTCATCTTGCTGCCGCTGCCGAACGCACCGACATGCGGCGTCTTTTGCGTGAAAACATTGAGGATCGGCAGCGCCTTCTTGCAGGCCGCTTCCGGCCCGCTGACGAAAATCGTCCAGGTGCCTTCCTTCATCCGCGCTGCCGTGCCGCTGATCGGACAATCCAGCATGGTCGCTCCCGCGCGGGCCAGGAGGGCTTGCGACGCTTCCTTGTCGGCAATCGGCAGCGTGCAGGTATCGATCACCAGCACCTTGCGCATGGATTTTGACCATTTGGATCTTCGCGATGTCGCAAGGCTTGACGCGATTTCCGAACTAACGCTCGCCAGCGCGCGTGACGTCGCCAATGACAGGATCAGAATATCCGCCGCTTTTGCGACCGCCGCGGCTGAGGCAAGGCTGCGCCCGCCGGCTTTCTTCAGATCGGCACACGCCTTCGGCTTGACGTCATAACCGGCGACCGGAAAGCCTGCATTTAAGAGCGCCTTCGCCATGGCGCCACCCATGATCCCGAGACCGATGACTCCAACCATGGGCTTCATTGATTTCACTCCCTGTTATTTTCTTGTCGTGCCGCAATGCAGCACGTTCGATTCTGAAAATCGCTTCTGCCTATCATGGCGGCAAGCCTGTCATTAGCCAACGCAAACGTGTCGAAGTGTTCCGCTGCGCGGAACGCCCCAGACTCCATCCCTTGACTCGGATACCGCCGTGTAATGTCCTTGATCTCAAGGAATTCCACGACGACGCACCGCAAGGCGGGCTCCAATGCCGTCCCTTCCGTCTTCAGCAGCCATTCCGCGTGGAATTATTCACGTGCCGGTCACACCGTTCACGGCGGACAATAAAGTTGATCTCGACACCTTTGCGCGCGTCATCGAATTTCTGCTCAAGCACGACGCTTCATCGCTGTGCGTCAACCTGCATCTTGCTGAATCGCTCAATCTGACGATGGATGAGCGCAAGCTGCTCGCCAAAGCAGCTGTTGAAATTGTCGCCAAGCGCGTGCCGGTCATCGTACATGTGAGTATGCCGGGCACCGACCAGGCGATCGAACTCGCGCGCGATGCGGAGAAAAACGGCGCCGACGTCATTACGGCGATCGCGCCCTATTACTGGAAGCCGCCGCAGGAAGCACTCTACGAGCATTTCGCCGCGATCATGTCGGCGACCGCACTCCCCTTCATCGCCTACAGTTCGCCAACCATCATGGATGGCGTCGGCATCACACCACCGACGCTCATTAAACTGATGGAGCGTTTCCCCAATTTCGTCGGCCTGAAAGAAGCCAGCCACAACTGGGAAAAGTACCTGGAGCTTGGCCGCGCCGCGCGATCGGTTCGCCCCGAGTTCGGCCTCTTCGTCGGCACAGAATGGATGATCCCTTGCCTGACGCTTGGCGGCACCGCCTGCATGTCGGTGTTCGGCGGCATCTCGCCACGCTTTGTGAAATCGTTGTTCGATCACACGACCGCGGGCCGGCTGAAGGAAGCACTCGAGCTGCAGTATAAATTTTCCGACCTCTATCAGATCAACAAGGTCGAATACCCGGCGCCGACAAAGGCGATGTGGGAAATCATGGGCCGTCCGGTCGGCGCGCCGCGTCTGCC
>DASYCM010000157.1:0-2830 GCA_036500165.1 Pseudolabrys sp. | reverse complement strand
ATCTTCGCCCAGGCCGAGATGGTTGAACAGAAAATTGCGCGAGCGATCGCGCAGCACGACATGCAGCGCCGGCCACGACGGCGTCGCGTCGAGCGGATCGTCGAACAGTTTCTCGAGCCATGCCGAGAACAGATTTTCCGTTGCGCGATCCCACGCCGCATGGATGGGCCAGACACTGCCCGAAGTTTCCTGCGGCCGCGCCGGCTGTTCGGCGCGCACGACGATGTCGCGGGTAACGGTACCGCAGCCGCTTCGCGCGAGTGAGGCGCGCCAGGTACCGGCGGACGGCGACTTCACTTCAGCGAGCCAGGAATAAGGCAGCGCGCCGTTCTGGCCTTTGGATTTAACCGCAACGGCCCCGTCGGGGGCGATCAAGGACAGTTCGCCTTCGACCGGCGCTTCCGCGGCGACGATGACGCGCAAGGGTGCGCCTTTCCAGGGGGAAACGGGCGAGGGCAGGACGGCAATATCGCTGGCTTCGCCACAGGCTTGGGCCCACGCCCCTGTTGCCGAGAGCAGGTAAACCGCGCTTGCAATCGTCAGCCATGCTGTTGCGGCAATGTGGCGTGCTGAAAGCAAAGGAGCCTCCCTGTATTTCTCGACTGCGCGGCGGCAGTTACAGTGAAAACTGTGGCTGAATTAGCGCACTTATCGCACTTGCAGCAGTACAAACCATTTCTTGTCGTTGAGCGAGCACTTAGTGGGCTGGCGCGGCGCCGTTGTCGAGGGCAATTCCAGCGCCCAGCGATTGTTGCCGCCGCAATGCCCTTTCTGGGCCACGGCAAATCTCAGATTACGGCGCAGGTTGAGTTGCCGGGCGGTGATCGACTGCGCGACGTTGCCGCCGATCGTGTACATCCGGCGCGCCTTGGCATCGACGCGGGCGACGACCTCGCAATGGGCGCGACGCAGCATTCGGGTCGAACTTTTGCTTTCGATTTCCTGTCTGAGGCGTTCGCGCACATCCTTGTCGCTGGCATCGGCGAGCGTCGGCTCGCGTTGTTCGCAGATCAAATCGCCGATCCGCGGTTTTGTCGTGGCGACCGGGCAGGCGCGATACAGATGATCGCCAGCTTGCTTGGCGAGTTCTTCGACGCTGGCAGCGAAGGCGTCGTAAATATAGGCGCGGTGCGCATTGGAGAACTGGAAGGCATTGGCCGCCACGCCTGACTGCCGAATGACATAACTGATGAATGCAGCCGACCAAGGTGTGTCGATCATGGCTGCACGGATGGCGGCCTCGCGCAAAACTTCGCGCTGGATGGGATCCTGTTCTGCGTCCGCGGCTTGCAGCAGCCGGGCGGCGCTGGTGCGCAACAATTCCGATTGCGTCTCGGGTACAAAGTTCGAGGCATCGCGATAGCCGCGTACTTCAAGTTTGTCCCAAGGGGCATTGTCGAACAGCACCCGCCAGTATTTCGACACCTGTTGCCAGCCAGCACGGCCCAAAGACGCCTGCGGTCTACCGCCGCCGTCATCTTCTTCGTGCTCGGCTTCTGTCAGCCCAAAGTGGAACAGACGGCCGGTGGCGTCGATCTCGTGGCCGTCGAATAGTTTGAACTCGTCGATGGCGCTTTGCGCGATGCGCTTCGCCGTATCGCTGGGCAGTTTTGCCGCCGTCGCATCGCAGTTCGCCTGCACCGCTTTCCAGAACGCCGCCGGACTGGTCTGCGCTCCCGCTGGCTGAACGGCCAGGCCGATTGCCACAGCTAGGGCGGCGCAGATGGGAATACGCATAAGCTCTCCATGGCGGGCAATCGGCCCACCATAGTATAGCTTGGCATTAAAGCGATGGCTCGATCCGCGGGGCGGCTATTCCATCTGGATGCCGGCGGCCTTGGTCACCTTTTCCCACTTCTTGGCATCTTCTTTAAGCAGCGCCGCATATTCGGCCGGGCCGAGCACCGAGACGGTCAGATCCTGATCGTAGAACTGCTTGGCGACCGCGGGGTCTTTCATGACATCGATGGCTGTCTTGCTGAGCTTGTCGACGATTTCCTTCGGCGTTCCGGCGGGCGCAACGATGCCGACGTAGGGCGCCATTTCGAAGCCAGGCACCGTGTCGGCGACGGGCGGCAGTTCAGGATGTTGCGGCATACGCTTGGGCTCGGCGACCGCAAGCGCGACCAGCTTGCCGGACTGAACGTTCTGCATCAACGTCTGCACGTTGTTGAAGCCCATCTGCACTTCGCCGCCGAGCAGCGCGAGGCTCGCCGGACCTGTGCCCTTATAGGGTACGTGCTGGATTTTCACGCCCGCGGCTTGCGAGAATAATTCCATGGCGAGGTGGCTGAAGTTGCCGACGCCCGCCGAGGCATAGTTCAACTGGCCCGGTTTTGATTTGGCGAGCGCAATCAGCTCGGCGATGGACTTTACCGGGACCGATGGATGCACCGCGAGCATGCCGGGGAGGCGGATGACGGTCACGACCGGAATGAAATCACGTTCGGCGTTATACGGCATGTTCTTGTAAAGCCACTGATTGGTGGTCAGGGGCGAGTCCGAGGTAAACGCAATCGTGTAGCCGTCCGGTGTCGCGCGCGCGACTTCCTGCAGGCCGATGCCGCCATTAGCGCCGCCACGATTTTCGACCACGATCGTCTGGCCGAGTTTGTCGCCCATGTATTTGGCAACGAGGCGACCGACGAAGTCGGTGCCGCCGCCGGCCGGGAACGGCACGATCATACGGATGGGTTTGTTGGGGTAGCCCTGCGCGAGGGCCGGTGCGGATGCGATGGCGAGCAGACTTGCTACGCCGGCGAGCATCTTCAGTAAGGTCTTCATCGTTGTCTCTCCCTGGTCGATTTTTTGTTGTTATGTTGCCGGAACG
>DASYCM010000156.1:0-1583 GCA_036500165.1 Pseudolabrys sp. | reverse complement strand
GCGGTGAGGAACTTCACCGCATCGTCGCCGCGCGCGGCCAGCGTCCGCGCCGTCGAAACAATGCAGACGCGCAAAAAGTTCGGCACTGCTTCGCGGCCGGCCACCAGCAGATGGATGCTTTTGGGCGCTATCGGTTCGTATTCATTCGACACGACGGCGGCCTCGACCACGCCTCCGGTTAACGCCTGATAGCGCTCGCGGTCGCCGCCGACCGCGGCGAGCTTCACGTCCTTGTCCGAGACGCCATGCGCCGCCAGCGCCTCGCGCGCCAGCATGTTCGGCATCGAATTCGGCGCCGAGACGGCAATTTGCTTGCCTTTAAGATCTTCGACTTTGGTGATGTCGTTCTTCGCGTAAATACCGTGTGGCACCACGACCCAGTGGCATCCGAGGAGCTTCGTATCCGCGCCCTTGGAGTTGGCGGCGAACACCCCCTGCGGGCCGCCTTCGAAACTGTCGAGTTCGCCGGCGATCAGCGCCTTGAGCGCAAGCTGGTCGTCCTTGAATTGCGAGACTTCGAGCTTGAGGCCCTGCTTGGCCGCGAAATCGTGGGTCGAGACCATCATGAAGATACCGGCGTCGGCCTTGGCGTTGATCAGGCCGTGACGCCAGACTTTATCCTGCGCGGCAGCCGAGCCCGCCAACGCGCAAACGCCCAGCGCGGCGAAAGCTAGTCCGAAAAATGGTGCAGTGCGCACTCTTGTCTCTCCCTGTCTCGCGCCCTTGTTCCACATGACCATGTGGGCGGGGATCTATTCCCGGCATTATAACATCATTTTTACGTCTGGAGCCGTTCCAATGTGGAGTGTGCAGGGCTAGCCTTGGCCCTGCAAGTGATCGCGGAAACCGCGACAGGACGGCGGGCCGTAAGCCAGCCGCTCATAAACATAGTTCAGGGAGCTGAACGCTATGAATCAGAAATTCACGCTCGATGTGAACGGCAAGTCGCATACGATCGACGGCGATCCCGATATGCCGTTGCTGTACGCGCTGCGCGACGATCTCGGGCTCAACAATCCACATTTCGGCTGCGGCTTAGCGCAATGCGGCGCCTGCACCGTGCACATCGACGGCCAGCCGGCGCGTTCCTGCGCGACGCCGCTCTCCGCCGTCGGTAACGGCAAGATCACGACGCTCGCGGGATTGGGTACGCCGGAGAAACCGCACCCGATACAGACCGCCTACGTAGAGGAGCAGGTGCCGCAGTGCGGCTACTGCATCAACGGCTGGATCATGACCGCCGCCGCTTTCTTGCGGGACAAAAAGAATCCCACCGAAGCCGAGATCAAGGACGCCCTCTCGGGCCTCAAGTGCCGTTGCGGCACACATGTCAGCATCCTCAAGGCGGTCAAGCGCGCCGCGACGATGATGGGTTGAGGGAGAGCACCATGACAAAATTCGAATCCACCACGTCTCTCTCCCGCCGCTCTGTCCTGCTGGGCGGCGGCGCACTGGTCGTCTCAGTCGGCGCCGCAATGACGCTCGATACCATGATGACAATGCAAGCTGCTTATGCGCAGGGCGCCAAGCCGCCGCTGACGCCGGAGCAACTGTCATCCTACATCGCCGTGAACGCGGACGGC
>DASYCM010000155.1:0-12819 GCA_036500165.1 Pseudolabrys sp. | reverse complement strand
AACCTCACGAACATCGGCAAGCGCCTGCGAGGCGTCACCAAGCTGTTCGACCTCGAGGCCCGCTTCAAGGAAATGGACCAGTTCGGCGACTATCGGCAGATCATCTCACTGCCCAATCCAGCCATCGAGGACATCACCGATCCAAAGACCGGCCTCGCCTTGGCCCGCATCGCCAATGACGCGATGGCCGAGCTGTGCCGCAAGCATCCGGAACGCTTTCCGACTTTCGCCGCCGCGCTCTGCATGACCGACATCGAAGGCTCGGTCGCGGAAGCTCGCCGCGCGGTGAAAGACCTCGGTGCCGGCGGCATCCTGCTCTATACCAACGTTGCCGGTGAGCCGCTCGACGATCCGAAGTTCGAGCCGATTTTCAAGACGATGGCCGAGCTCGATCTGCCGATCTGGCTGCATCCGGTCGGTACCGCCTCGATGCCGGACTATCCGTCCGAGAAAAAATCGCGCTTCGAGATGTGGTGGTGCTTCCACTGGCCCTACGAGACATCGGTCGCGATGGTTCGCATGGTGTTCTCCGGCTTGCTCGACCGCTACCCGAAACTGAAAATCATCACGCACCATCTCGGCGGCATGATCCCCTATTTCGACGGCCGCGTCGGAGCGGGCCTGAACGTTCTGGGTCAACGCACCTCGGACGAGGATTACTCGAAGATTCTGCCGTCGCTGAAGCGGCCGCACCTGAGCTACCTGCAACAGGACTTCTATGCCGACACCGCGATGTTCGGCGGTGGCATCCATGCCACGCGCTGCGGTTACGAATTTTTTGGCGCCGACCGCGTTGTCTTCGCCACCGATACACCGCTCGGCCCCATCGCGCCGACCATCGAGACGGTCAAAAAGCTGGAGCTGTCTCCGGCCGACGAGCGCAAGGTGTTCTGCGGCAATGCCGAGAATCTCCTCAATATGAAATTCGGCTAGGCAGCTCTGCACTGCCGGACTTGCGAAGCCTCAAGCTAAAACGATAGGTTCCCGCGCAACGGCGACCATGCGCCGGAACGAGGATCCTCTATGAGCCGCACACGTCGCGATGTCGTCAAAATGGTTGCAGCCGCGTCGGTGCTCCCGTTCGCTCCCGCTTTGGCCCAGACTTGGCCTGCCCCGCGCGTCCGGTTTCTCGTCGGCACGGCTCCCGGTGGCAGCCCGGATGTAGTCGGCCGCATGGTGTCGGAAAAGTTGTCGGAAAAACTCGGCACTGCGATCTATGTCGAAAATGTAACGACGGCGGCCGGCGCCGTGTCCTACCGCACCATCGCCAAATCGGCGCCGGACGGCGGCACCATCGGCATTCTCACCTCCGGCTTCGCGCCCGAAGTGACGCTGCGGCCCGACCCGAGCTATGACCCGGTCAACGGCTTCACCTTCTGCACCATGCTGTGCGCCTATCCGCTGCTCTTCGCGGTGCCGAAGGACTCGCCGATCAAATCCTTCGCCGACATGCTCGACCGCGCCAAACAGAATCCAGGCAAGCTCACCTACACGATCACCGGCTACGGCTCTGCCTACCACATCCTCACCAAACTGGTTGAGCTTGAGTCCGGCGTCTCGATGCGGCCAGTTCCCTACCGTGGCATTGCCGCCGGGGTGATGGATGTGATGAGCGGCCGTGTTGACGTTTTGGTCGATGCATCGACCTCCTCTATGGCGAGGATTCAGAGCGGCGAATTCCGGATTCTCGCCGTTTCGTCGGGACAGCACTTCGACCTGATGCCGAATGCACCGACGATTTCGGAAACCTTGAAGAACGTCGACTTCATGTCCTGGCTGTGCCTGGCCGCCCCTTCGGGGACGCCGAAGGAAATGACCGACCGGCTTAGCAGCACGGTGCGGGACATTTTGCTCGAACCCGCGTTTACGCAGCGGCTGAAGGATCTCGGCAGCCTGCCGAAGCCGACCACGCCCGACGAAACGCGCAAGATCGTCACCGGCGAAATCACGCGCTGGGCCGAGGTCATCAAGCGCGGCAATATTCGCGTCGAATAGCACCGTTACATTTGTGGCGGCTGGCCCGACGAAGCCTCCTTGAGAATGGCGACGATATCCGCGCGCGAATACGGACGCGGATTATAGCATTTCACCTGCATCACCACGTCGGCGGCCTCTTCCAGCCGCTCTATCGGCATGCCGATCTCGGTCAGGCGAAGCGGCAGGTCCATCGTCTTGTTCAACTCGAACAACGCGCGTGGCACATAGCCGGTGCCGGTCGCCTTCTCCATCCGCGCCATCGCGTCGGGAATCGCGGGCGCATTAAAGGCCAGCGCGTAAGGCAGCACGACGGCATGCGTCTTGGCGTGATCGAGATCGAACAACTGGCGTACCTGCTGCGCGATGGTGTGATGGATGCAGATCGTCGACCGGAACGTGGCGGCAACCCATGCGCCATACAGCGCTTCGTTGCGGGCTTCGACGGAAGCAGGATGTGCGACCACTTGCGGCAGGCTCTTGTACAGCCGGCTGATCGCGTCGTCGGACAGCGTTTGAACGACCGGATTGGTATCGTCGCCGTAAAGCGATTCCACCGCATGAGCCATAGCGTTCATGCCGCTCGCGACGACGACGCGCGGCGGCAATTCGAGAAGTAGTTCAGGATCGTAGATGGCGACCGTGGGCAGCGCCCGCGCATCGTTGCCGGCGGCGCGGCCGAGCCCGCGGCCCAGCGCCCATTTCGGCGACATTTCCGAACCGGACAATGTTGTTACCACAGCAATGAAAGGCAATTGCGCGGCCACCGCCACCGACTTGGCGAGACCGATAGGAGAACCGCCGCCGACCACGGCAAAGCCATCCGCCCGGCTTTCTGCCAGTTGCGCTTTCACAACGTCGAAGACCTTGCGCGGCATATTCGGCACGGATTGATCGCAAATGCCGGCGCAGGCATCGCCCAACGCCGCGGCGATCTTTTCCGCCAGCCGCGTACGGCCCTTGGAGCACAGGATCAGAACGCGCGACATGCCGGCGCGTTTTGCCTCGGCGGGCACCTCGGCAATCGTACCGTTGCCAAACACGACCCGCGTGTGCGGGCCGCTATAGACGAAACGCTCGAGCATGCTTCATTCCGCGAAAAGACCAATAAGCGCTTGAATTCGTAGTGGCTTCGATCCAGAAACGCCACAGGAATATTGGAAGGTTCGGTCCCATGGCAAACTTCGTCCTCGTTCACGGCACATGGGTCGGAGGCTGGATCTGGCGCGACGTCGCCGAACGCCTTCGGGCAAAGGGCCATCTCGTTTTCACACCGACGCTCACCGGATTGGGCGAGCGCGAGCATCTCGCCTCACCGCAGATCAATCTCGACACGCACATCCTGGATATCACGGGTGTCATCAAATATGAGCGCCTTGATAACGTCGTGCTGGTCGGCACGAGCTATGCCGGGCTCGTAATCTCCGGCGTCGCTGACCGGATGCCGCAGACCATCGCATCGCTGATCTATCTCAACGCGGGGCTACCCACGAACGGCAAGTGCATGATGGACACCGTCAGCCCGGAACGCCGCGCCGCCGTACAGAAGCTCGTCGACGAAGAGGGCGATGGCTACATGTCGCCGTCAACGCTGGTGCTCGACACCGGCATCGAAGACCAAGCCGCCAACAAGCTGTTTCTCAGCCGCACGAGCGCGCACCCCTATCCCTCGCTGCTGCAGCCCATTCAACTCACCGGCAAATATCAGGACGTGAAGAGCAAGGCCTACGTTCTGGCGACAAAGAAAATTTCGCACCACTTCAAGGAATATTACGATTGGGCGACACAGCAGCCGGGCTGGACCGCGCATGAATTGCCGACGCACCATTATCCGATGGTGACGGCACCGGACCTCACCGCCGATTTGTTGATGAAGATCGCGGGCTGAAAAACGCAAAGAGCCCGCGCCGGATTTCCGGCGCAGGCTTCTTTCGAAAACTTTCTAGCCAGACACCCTAGTGGTGCGCCGCTGCCTTTTTCTTTTTCACGTCGCCGGGGCCGGTTATACCGGGATTGAAGGACGGCGGATCGCTCGCGGGAAAGCTTTCGTCGGAGTTGACGACAACTTTGTCTTCTTCGTCCTTGATACGCTCACGCTCGTTCTCCGCGTGCTGCTTCGGTTTTTCCGCCATTTTCACCCTCCAAAAGACTTCGTACCCGCGTTTGCAGGCGCGCCGAAACTGCAATACCAACGGCTCGGGGCCGCTGGGGTTCCGTCGCGATAGGTTGAGGGAAGACGATGTTACGTGTGGCGATTGCGGGCGCCGGAAACTGGGGCACGCGGCTCATTGCATCGGTTCAGGGCAAGAGCGACAAGATTCGCTTTGTGATGGCCGTCACGCGCGATCCGGCGAGTAAGCGCCCCCTTGCCGACAAGTTCGGCCTCGCACTCACCGCCAGCTACGCCGACGTGCTCGCTGACAAGAACATCGACGCTATTGTGCTGGCAACGCCGCATTCGCAGCACGCGGCCGAGGTCATCGCCGCCGCCAAGGCCGGCAAGCATGTGTTCTGCGAAAAGCCGTTCACGCTGACCACGGAAGATGCCCAAGCCGCCATCGATGCGTGCAAGGCCGCGGGCGTGACGCTGCATGTCGGTTTCAACCGCCGCCACGCACCGGCCTATCTCGAATTGCAACGCCGCCTCGCCGCCGGCCAGATCGGCAAACTGCGCCACATCGAAGGCCAGTTCTCCGGCCCGCCGAGCTACCAGACCGAACCCGGCAACTGGCGCGCCAACCAGACCGAAAGCCCGGCCGGCGCCATGGCCGCGCGCGGCGTCCACAGCATCGACAGCATGGTGCACCTTGCCGGGCTCGTCGAAACGGTGTTCGCCTTCAGCGGCAATCTCGAACACGCCATCGACGTCGACGACACCACGTCGTGCCTTTTGCGCTTCAAAGGCGGGGCCACCGGCTACCTAGGCACCTTGCACGCGACCAGTTCGTTCTATCGCATCCACGTTTTCGGTTCGAAAGGCGCGATGGAAATGCGCGGCGAAACCGAATTGCTGGTGTCGGACCTCGCCAACAATGTCGAGCGCGTTGGGTTCGACGTCGCCGATAAGGAACGCGCGGTTCTTGAGACCTTCGCCGATGCAGTGGCTTCCCGCACGAAATTCGTTATCACGCCGGACGAGATCGTCAACACCGTTGCGGTGATGCAGGCCGTCACAAAGTCATCGCGCAGCGGCGAGACCGTGAAAATAGCCTAGAGGTCCTGCTTCACCCACGTCGTCTGCACGTCCTCGCACCAGTTGCCGACGTTCCATTGGCCCCAGGCGCCGAGCCCGCCGCGCTCATCCGGACCGCTATAGACCGGCACGTGAACGACCGAGAGACCGTCATGCGCCTGCGCCGACTTCAGCGCCGCACGCAGCGCATCGGCGGTGTCGCCGCCGAACACCGCATGCACGCCCGACACTGCGCCCGCGAGCTTGACGTAATCGACTGCGACGCGATCGTTGGTTTTAAACTCGATATTGTACTGGGCGAACTGAAGGCCGGTGATCGCGGCCATGCGGCGGTTGTCGAAGATAACGATCAGGCCACGCACGCCGTGTTCGACGCCGTCGATCAGCATCTGTGGGTTCATCATGAAGGAGCCGTCGCCGGTAAAGGCGATGCTGTAGCGCGGCTTTTCCGCTGACGCCGAGCCCAGCAATGCGCTGGTGGCAAAGCCCATGTAAGATGCGCCGGTCTCGGTGTAGGTGTCGCCAGTGCGGTCGTCCTCGACGATCTGGAAGCCGTTGGCCTGCACATCGCCGGCGTCAAAGAACTTGGCCGCGCCGATCGACTTGGCGAAATCGGTGACGACCTTGATGGCCGCAGGCTGCGCCAGCACCGGCCGGCCCCAGACCACGTCGTTGAGCGGCGGGCATCCAAAACGCTGGCGCTTGTAGGCGGCCCATTCCTGCTTCTTGGCCGCGCACACCGCAAGCCAGGCACCCTTGTTGGCGCCGGACTGCATCGCTTCGAGCTTGGCCGCGAGACGGTTGATCACCGCGCCGATGTCGCCAACTAGCGCCACAGTCTTATTATAGTGCAGCGCGTCGGCCAGTTCGCCGTTGATGTTGATGACGGCCTGCGCCTTCTTGTAGCCGATGCCGGAGCAATCGGCCTGGCACACGGCGCGCGAACCGACGACGATCAGCAGTTCGGTTTCCGCCATCGTGAAGTTGCCGCTGATCGAACCTTTCGATCCGCCGACATGCATGTTTTGCGCATGGGCGTCCGGCAGCACGCCGGTCGAGCCGGGCGAAAGCACAACGGCGGCGCCAGCCGCTTCCGCCAGCCGCTTCACCGCAGCATCATGGCCGCGCGTCCCGCCGCCGGCTTTGATTGCGACCTTGCCGGCGGACGCAATCAGCTTCGCCGCCTGTTCGATCGCCGCATCATCCGCGGGCGCAAGCTTCGGCACATCGGGAATACCCGGCAGCGCCGCAAGATTGAGCGTCAACCGCGCCGGCTGCGTATTGATCGGCAGCAGCAGATAGAAGGGGCCCGCACGATACGGATGGTTCGTGCACAGCGAGCCACGGCGTAGCGCATCGCGCAGCGCTTCGGGCGTGTGCAGCACATAGGACTGCCCCATCGCCGCGGTCATACGGCCGAACAGGCCCTGCTCCTCCTTCGGCACCTGCTGCATATTGTAGCCTTCGCCGTAGGTCGTCTCATCACCATAGATGTGATAGACGCCGACGCCATTCGACGCTGCGGCGAGAGAACCCGCCATCGCCTGCAACGCGCCGGGACCGATCGACGTCACCACCGCGCAACGCTCGCCGTACTGCCAGCGCAGGGCCGTCGCGGCATGCGCCATCTCGACTTCATTGCGGCAGTTGACGGTTCGCGTCGCGCCTTCTTCTTCATAGACGCGCAGCACGTCGCCCAAATCTGTCGAGCCATGGCCGAAGATCGCAAAATATTTTTTCACGCCCTGTTTGAGCAGGCCGAGCACCAGCGCTTCCGACAAAGTGCAGTCGATCAGTTTCGGCACCGCGCCTTTGGCAAGCCCCTGTTCGAGACCGCCGGCCCGAGCGATGGCGCGGGCGCGTGCACGCGCCTCGGCGCGCGGATCGGCTTTGTTGGGATCAAGCATCATGCTTTACCTTCGTTTTCGCGCAGGAACGCATCCGCGATCTTGTTCCATTCCTGCCAGTGGCGGCGGTAGGAGTAGTGGCCGCCTTCCTCGACGATCACGAGCTTCGAGCCCTTCACCGCCTTGTGCAGGTCTTCGGATTGATAGAACGGCACGGTGGCGTCGTCGCGCGTGCCGACAACGAGCGACGGATTTTTGATTTTGTGCAGATCGGCGAGGCGGTCGTGCGCCATCGTCATGTCGAGACGGCCCGCGAGCACCTCGACCGGCGCTACGGTCTTGAGCGCGCGGCGCTCCAGCTCCATCACCTTGTCGAGGTCGTAGCGGAATTGCATCGAGCCGTTGGTGAACAGCGACGACACCTTCACGTATTCTTCCGGCCCATAGGACAGCGCAATGCGCTTGCGCGTCATCTGCACCCGGTTGATGTATTCGTCCGCTTTGACCCAAGTATTTGAAAATATTGAACAATTAAGACGATCAGGGTAGTCGATAGCGAGGTTCTGCAATACGCAGCCGCCAGTCGAGGTGCCCGCTACATGCGCCTTTTCGATGCCGAGCGTGTCGAGCAGCGCGATGGCGTCGCGCGCCAGCGCCTGCGTCGAATAGGAATCCTTCGGCTTGTCGCTGTCGCCGGCGCCGCGATGGTCGAAGGCGATACAGCGATAGCGCGTGGAGAATTCCGCCATCTGGAATTCCCACGCATTGAGCAACCCGACCAATCCTGGAATGAACAAGAATGCGGGGCCCTGCCCGCGCTCCTCATAGTTCAGCGATAGTTCGCCGATATTGATCCGCGGCACCTTACTCTCCGCTCTTCAAAATCTCGGCGACGTCGATGGTGCGACCTTCACGCGCGCTTCTGACGCCAGCCTTGATCACCGCGAGATTGCGCGAAGCCCATTCGCCGCCGGTCTCCGGCTTGCCGCCGTTGCGGACGCATTCGGCGAATTCGTCGAGCTCCTCGCGAATAGCGTCGTTCGCCTCGGTCGGCACCGGCGTGGCCTTGGTCTCGCCGCGCCTGAGATGACGCAAGCCGTTGAAGAGATCGTAATAGGCGGTCGCTTCCTTGCCGTAGATGTTCATCATGTAATATTCGGACGCCGAGGCATAAGACGCCGTCAGGTTCGAGATCGCGCCGCTCTCGTGTTCGAGAATGAGATTGGCGACGTCGGGATTATCGCCCGGCAGCACGAGCTGGTTCGACATGCCGGACACGCGCTTCACCGGTCCCATCAGAAACTCCAGCACATCGACATAGTGGATACCGATCTGCAGCATCACGCCGCCCGGCATGCCGGTCGACTGATAGCGCCACGACGACAGATCGATCTTGCCGAGCCGGTCGCGGCTGATATTGGCCTCGGCCTGCACCAGCTTGCCGAAACGTCCGGCATCGATTTCGTTCTTGATCCAGCGGAAATGCGTTTCGCGGCGGCGCTGATAGCCGAGCGCCAGCACGACACCCGCCTTAGCGCAGACGCGCGCGATTTCCATGCCTTCCGCCACCGTGTTGGCGATCGGCTTGTCGAGGAACACGTGCTTGCCGGCTTCAGCCGCCTGCTGCGTCGTCTCAAGATGGATGTTGTTCGGCGTCGTATTGATGATTGCCTCGATCGAGGGATCGGCGAGAATCGCCTCGTAGCTGTCAGCCTGTGCGCAATTGTATTTCTTGGCGAAGGCGGCGCGCTTGTCGGGCGAGCGCGTATAGCAAGTGGCGATATCGAACAAAGTCGAACGCTTGCAGGCGTCGGCGAGAACGTCCGACCACCAGCCAATTCCCAAAACGGCAACACGCAACGGCTTCATAATGACTTCTTTTCTTATGAGAGAGCGAACGGCACCGCCGCGATTGTCTTTACCGCGGCGGCGCGCTGGTCGTTGACACTAGTTCGGAGCAGCGGTGGTGGCAGCGGCCTCCTTCAGGATCGGCGCCCAGCGCGGAATGTCCGACGCAACGGTCTTGCGCAGGAAGTCCGGGCCGCGCTCCGCCTTCGGCGGCACGGTGCCGCCGAGTTTGCCGAGCCGTTCAGATGTCACCGGGTCGTCGAGCGTCTTGTCGAGCGCGTCGGCGAGCTTGGCGATGACATCCTTCGGCGTACCCTTCGGAGCATAGATGCCGCTCCAGATATTGAGCTGGAAGTCCGGGATGCCCGCCTCCTGCGCGGTCGGCACCTGCGGAATGGCGGCAAGCCGGTTCGGACCGGCGACGACGACACCGGTGACCTTTTCGCCATTGATGGCCGACACCATGACGATCGCCTGCTCGCAGGCGATGTCGATATGACCACCCATCAGATCATTCATACCGGGACCCATGCCGCGATAGGCGACCATCGTCGGCTTGATACCGACGATATTGTTGAACAGCAGGCAGGCCATGTGCGAGGTGCCGCCGACGCCACCATGCGCCTGCTTCACGCCCTCGCCGTTCTGCTTCGCCCAGGCGACGAATTCCTTGAGGTTCTTCGCCGGAATGTCCTTTCGGACGGAAACAGCGGCCGGCGCATTAGCCGACATGCCGATCGGCTCGAAGTCGGTGTTCGAGTCGTAGCGCAGGTTTGGATAGAACGACGGCGCGGCGATGATCGTGCCCATGCTGGCGGCGAACAAAGTATAGCCATCGCCCTTTGCCTCGGCCGCGCGCGACGCGCCCACGGTGCCACCGGCGCCGCCGACGTTTTCGATGATGACGCTGGTGCCAAGATTCTTGCTCATACCGTCGGCGGCGATGCGGGCGACGATGTCGCTCGGTCCACCGGCCGGGAATGGCACGATCATGGTAATGTTATGGGTTGGGTAGCTTTGCGCTTGAACCGGCGTCAGGCCGCCGATCATCAGAGGCGCGGCCAAAGCCGCACCGAGCAGAACAAGTTTCATTGTCGCCTCCCTTTGTCGTTTTATGTCTGTGCGCTTCCTACAGAAGTAGCTCACCGCCGATATCGCCGCTCTGTGTCAGCTTTGTCAGCAGTGTGTCGTCATGCGTGACTAACAGGGTCACGTTCTTTTCCTTGTTGAGAACGGCATTAAGCCAGCGCAGCTGGCCCATCACCGCCGGCACGTCTTCCTTCACCCAGGGCGCCGCCTTGCCCTTGATTTGCGCGATATTGTCGAGCACCCAGCCGACATCGACGCTGTGCAGGATTTCACGGCCCGATTGCAGCGCGATGTAGACCATCTGGTGGTCGACGGAATGCCCCGGCGTCTTAATCAGCACCATGCCGGGGGCGATCGGGTAACAATCGCCATAGTCGAAAATATTGAACTGGTTGATGCGCTCCGCTGTCATCATCAGATGCGGCTTGTGCGGCGTGTTCAGCAGACATTGCGCGGTCGCGACGGTGATGAAGGTCTTGGCCGCCAGCTCGTTGAAATTGTCGGCCTGTGTGACGCCGGCAACGTGGTCGGCATGAAAATGCGTCAGCACGATCATGCGCGCCGCATTCAGCGCCATTTGCAGTTTGGCGAATTCGGCGGAGAAATAAGGCTCGCGCTTGTCCGGTGTCGAGAACGAGTCATGCGTCTCCTGATCGAGCCCGGAGTCGATCATCACCGTACAGTCCGGATAAACGACCTGGAACGCCGAGCGCGGCATGGTCACCGGCGTCTCGTCGGTGCCGCCGATGACGAACTTTGCGGGCCGAACGCTGGCCGCGACGCGCACAGCGTTGACCGCCACCGGCCAGGCACCCGGCAGCAACCCCGCCAGCCGCCGGATATGCGACAGCGGCACCTGGAACGGGACCTCGCTCACTGCCGTCTGCTCTACCGTCGCACTCATATTTGCTCCGTTTATTCCGCAGCCTGGGCGTGTTCGCGCTCTTTCGCACGGATCGCCATCAGCACCTTTTCCGGCGTTGCCGGCAGCGACGTAATACGCACGCCAACGGCGTCGTAAATCGCATTCATAATCGCCGGCACCGTCGGCACCATGGCCGGCTCACCAATACCTTTCACGCCAAGAGGCCCAATAGGGTCGGGGTCCTCGACAATGATCGAGTTAACCTGCGGCACATCGAGTGACGTCGGCAAAATGTACTTGGCAAAGCCCGGCGTCGTCGTGTGGCCGTCCTTGAGCTGATAGTCTTCCATCAGCGCCTGGCCGAGCGCCTGCACGATGCCGCCTTCGATCTGACCTTCGACGCCTTTCGGATTGACGGCGCGGCCGACGTCATGCGCCGCCCACACACCAAGCACCTGCACCTCGCCGGTAACCGTATCGACTTCGACCTCGGCAACCTGGCAGCCGAACACATAGGCCTGCCACGGCCGGCCTGAACCGTCGGTACCGTCGAGGCCCGTCGTGTCGGTGCCGAATGTTGCCGAGCCGACCGGCACGACACCGCGCTGCTTGCAATGCTCGACCGCTTTGCCCATCGAAATCTTGTGGTTGGTATTCTCGGCGAACGCGAAACCGTTCTCGGTACGGACCGTCTCAGGCTCGACGTCCCACATGTCGGCCAGCACCGCGATCAGCTTGGCCCGCGCCTCGCGCGAGGCCAACGCCACCACATTGCCGATCATGTAGGTCTGGCGCGTCGCACCGGCATGTGCCGCTTCCGGTGCGCGCGCGGTGTCGTTGTCGCCGATCACGACATCCTCGGGCTTGAGGCCCATCTCGTGCGCAGCGATTTGCGCCAGCACGGTAAGAATGCCCTCGCCGATTTCGGTGACGCCGGTCACGATCTTGGCCGCGCCGCCATCGTCGATTTCCGCCCAGGCGGCTGCGCGGTCCACCGTCGCGGTGCGCGCGATGCCGTACCAGCAGGCCGCCATGCCTCGTCCGCGTTTGCGCGCCATTATTCAGCTGCCTCTGCTTTGGCATCGCCGGCAAAGCGAGCGCCGAGACCAACCGAAGGCCGCACGCCATCACCGCCGAGATCTTTTCGGCCTTTACGCTGGCCGGACACGCC
This sequence comes from Pseudolabrys sp., assembly GCA_036500165.1. GTDB lineage: Bacteria > Pseudomonadota > Alphaproteobacteria > Rhizobiales > Xanthobacteraceae > Pseudolabrys. Next base: position 832 of record DASYCM010000155.1, on the reverse strand, counting down.
CTTTTCCCAACCACTCGCCTTTTCGGCGGCGTCGAGCACGCGGCCAATGCTGACGGACTTGAGCTTCTGCTTGGTGTGCGTGGTCGCACCATCGCGCATCATGTTGACGCGGCGGATTTCGAATGGATCGAGCCCGAGCTTCTCGCAGGCGATGTCGAGATGCGTTTCGGTCGCGAACTGCGTCTGCAGCGCGCCGAACGAACGGAAAGCGCCGGACGGCGTGTTGTTGGTATAGACGCCGATCGTGTCCATTTGCAGGTTCGGGATGACGTAAGGCCCGGCGCCGAGGATCGCCGCCTTGCGCATGACGCCTTCGGTTGAAAGACCGTAGGCGCCGCCGTCGCAAACCATCTTGAACTGTACGGCGCGGATCTGGCCGTTGCGCATCAAACCCATGCGCAAGGTCGTGCGCGACGGATGACGCTTGGCCGTCACCGCCATGGATTCTTCGCGCGTGAACACCAGCCGCACCGGACGGCGCGTCTTCATCGCCAGCAGGGCCAGCATGCCCTGATAGATCATGTCTTCCTTGCCGCCGAAACCGCCGCCCACCGGCGACATGATGAAGCGCACTTTGCTGATCGGCTTGGCGATGATTTTCGACAGCATGTGGCGGTGATGGGTGATGTTCTGGCTCGGCGAAATCACCACCACGACGCCGTCATGATCGACGTAAGCTATGCCAGCCTCCGGCTCGAGATAGGCGTGCTCGATGGCCTGGGTGTCGTAATTTTCCTCGATGACGAGATCGGATTCGGCAAAGCCCTTCTCGATATCGCCGACGCGGATCGGAATATGCTTGGTGATATTGTCTTGCGCATAGTCGTGGACG
>DASYCM010000154.1:0-18200 GCA_036500165.1 Pseudolabrys sp. | reverse complement strand
AGAAGCCCCGCCCCTTTCGCCACCGTCTGCTCGGACGCAGCGACAGCAAGGATCGCCGCCAGGATCGGCCCGATGCATGGCGTCCAACCGAACGCAAACGCCAAACCCATCGCATAGGCGCCCCACAGGCCGACCGGCTTGGCGACTTCCATGCGGCTCTGGCGGTACAGCAACCCGATCCGTGTCAGCCCGAGAAAATGCAGGCCCATGATAATAATGATGATGCCGGCGATGGTCGCGAGCGGCCCGGAATAGGCGCGGACCAGCGAACCAACGACACTGGCGCTCGCGCCGAGTGCGACAAAGACAGTCGAGAAGCCGAGGACGAAAAGGCATGCCGCCAGCACCGTCTCGCGCTTGACGCGCGGCTCCGGCTCTTTGTCGGCAAACCGCTCCAGCGACGTACCGGCGAGATACACCAGATACGGCGGCACCAGCGGCAACACGCAAGGTGAAAGAAAGCTGACCAGCCCGGCAATGAGGGCGGCGAAGATGGAGACGTCAGAAGTCATGACGGCTACATGCGCCGCGGCGTTGCGCGATGCAAGCGCCTCACAGCTTCCTGACAGTCTTGTGAACGGCGCGTTAGACGCGGAAGTGCCGCATCGGCAATCGCGGTAACGACGGCATCCGGGGCACCGGCACCGCGTCCACAACCCAACCCGTGGCGACATTGAACCAAGACGGGATGCGTTCGATGGTCGATGCAAGCTGATGCAACCTGCCGCGCACCAGCCCACTCGGCGGCGGCGCTTGCATCGGCTGCGTTTCGGTCAAAGCCAGCAATTGCATTGGCTCGCCGCTCGGCGCACGCGCCTGCTCAGACTTGCCGTAATCAGACTTGGCCGCAACGCGCACGAGACTGGCCTTTACCTTCTCGTCGCGCACCGGCGCTGCCGCCTGCGCAAGCCGCAAGCCCGCAGGCTGCGCTTCTTCCACCGCGGCGATTTTCATTTTCTCAAAATCCCGCGCGGCCATTTGATCGGCCTGCGTTCGGGCGGCGGCTTCTTGCTTCAGATACCCGGCAATCGCGGTGTGCTCGTCGCTCAGCAGACGCATCCTCGCCTCGCCCGCGATGCCCGGTGAGGACGCAGCGCGTGGTGTCCCGTCAAACTGCACGAAGACAGCCGCGGCAAAAGTGGCAGCCGCGATCGCGCCCACAACGCGGCCCGCGGAAAATCCGATTGTTGATGGAAGCAACATGACAAACCCCTTACGTCCCACCGCCAGAGAACCAATCCTTCCGGGCGGAAACGAGCCGCAATTGCGGCATTCTACGGACGGCCGGCGGCCTGCGCGGCCCGGCAGGATTGACCGGGCGGATAAAATCGGTTCGGCTCCGGAGAGTTACGCAAGGAGAAGCGACGCCGTGCCGCACAATCTCATTACCGATATTCCCGGCGTCCGCGTCGGCCATGCCGCCGATGCCAAGCTCGCGTCCGGTTCGACCGTGGTTGTGTTCAACAAGGCCGTGGTGGCGAGCGTCGACGTACGCGGCGGCGGCCCCGGCACGCGCGAAACCGCCCTGCTCGATCCGGCGCAAACCATCGAGGGCATCGATGCCATCGTGCTGTCGGGCGGCTCCGCTTTCGGCCTCGATGCCGCTTCCGGCGTGCAGGCCTATATGCGCGAGCAAGGCCGCGGCTTCCGCATCCGCGATGCGGTGGTGCCGATCATCCCGGGCGCTATCATGTTCGACCTGCTCAATGGCGGCGACAAGAACTGGGGCCGCTTTCCGCCCTATCGCGACCTTGGCTATCAGGCCGCGGCCAACGCCGGCATCGACTTCAAACTCGGCAGCGAAGGCGCGGGTCTCGGTGCGACCACAGCAACGCTCAAAGGCGGCGTTGGCTCGGCATCCGCGCAAACGCCGGGCGGCATCACCGTCGGCGCGCTGGCCATCGTGAACGCCGTCGGCACTGTCACCGTTGGCGACGGGCCACATTTCTGGGCGGCGCCGTTCGAGCAGAACGGCGAATTCGGCGGACGCGGTCTGCCGACGCGTTTCTCCGACAAGGATCTCGCCATCCGCGCTAAAGGCGGACCGCAGGAGAACACCACCATCGCGGTCATCGCCACCGACGCGGCGCTAACGAAGGCGCAATGCAACCGCCTCGCCGTGATGGCGCATGACGGATTCGCCCGCGCCATTTATCCGGTACACACGCCGCTCGATGGCGATGTGATTTTTTCGGCGGCGACTGGCGACAAGCCGTTGCCAGATCCCTATTACGGCATCGCCGAACTCGGCATGGTCGCCGCCAACGTCATGGCGCGCGCCATTGCCCGCGGCATTTACGAAGCCACTGCCTTACCCTTCCCCGGCGCGGTACCGAGCTGGAGAGACAAGTTCGGTTGATCGAACAAACACCGCCGCAGGGCGTTAGTCTCGCGGAGGCGACAATGCCATCGAGTGTCATCCAGGATTTCGAGTACGAGCCTGAACTGGCGCGGCTGACGATCAGCTTCACGACCGGCCGCGTGTACCAATATTTCATGGTGCCGCCCGAAGTGGCGGCTTCTTTCCATGCCGCGCTGTCGAAAGGCACTTACTTCAACACGCGCATCCGCGACCGCTTTTCAGTTCGCGAAGTCGTCGCGGCGGAACACTAGCTGCGCCCGGCCACCTTGCGCATAAGCGCTGAAGCATCAGCCGGACCCGCGTCGCCGGTCCAGGCAATGAATTGATCGGGCCTGACCAGGGTCATGTGGCTCTCGTAGGCCTCACGGCCGCCAGCGTAGCTGTCCTCGATGACTTTGAGCGGAACGCCAACCGATATTGCCGCTTGCCGAAACGCTTCGACGTCCGCTTTGGGCGCATCGAGCGCGATCAGCGTGTAGCCCCGGCCGAGTTCCTCGAACACATTGCGTCCCGAGGACAGCACCTGCGGCGCCAGATGATGCCCGGCGCGAGCCGCAAACGAATGCTGGCCATGCGCGCTCGTCACGCCCCCCTGCGGGCCGGCAACGATCGGCGAGCCCTCGTAGTTCGGCTCATATGACTGCGCGCGGTTCGGCAGATCGGTCTTGCGTGCTTCCCAGGCCTGCTCGAAGTCCGCCTTGTCACGCGCCGGATTGTGTTTGGCGAAGAAGTCGCCGTCATTGGCGACGCGTTTGGCAATGAAGTCCTCGGCAACGTCGCGGAATACTGGCTGACGCTCGGTCGAATAAGAATCGAGCAAAGCCTCGCCGCCCCAGCCTTGCAATTGCGCAGCAAGTTTCCAGCCGAGGTTGATGGAATCTTCCAGCCCGTTGTTGAGGCCGAAGCCGCCATAAGGCGGATGGGTATGCGCAGCGTCGCCGGCGATCAGCACCCGGTCTTTCCGGTACGTCTCCGCGACTTCGTTGCGCAACTCCCAGAAGCCCGTGTAGTCGAACTCTGCCTTGAAATCGAAACCGGCGGCGCGGCGCAGCGGCGCCATGAAATCGAAATTCTCGCGCTTGGTGTCGCGCGGCACCGGCGCGTGGAAGAAGAAGCTCTCACCGAGATCGATACGGCCAAAGAACTGCCAGTACCCCTCAAAGTCGGGATGCATGACGCGATAGACCGAGCGTTGCGGAAACCGCTTCAGGTGCTCGTGCAGTTCGCGCGAACGGAACACCATCAACACCATCAGCTTGTCGAACACCGTGCCGCTGCGTGAAATGCCGGCCTGTTCGCGAACCAGCGAGCGAGCACCGTCACAGCCCACAACGTATTCGGCACTGAGCGCCCCGCGTCCGGAGCCGCCTTCCTCCGCAATCTCCACCTTCACGCCGTTGGCGTTCTGTTCCACCGCGGTCGCCGACCAGCCGATCCGCACATCGACATTTTTCATCGACGCAAGCTTCGACGACAGGACCGCCTCCATGCGGTACTGCGGCATACGGTCATTGTCCTGGAAGTAATACGGCCGCACGATCTCGCGGCCTGCCGCTGCCTGCCAATATTCGCTCTTGAGATCGCCATAGGCCGTGATCTCACCGATAGCCGCGTCACGTGGCATCAGCCGCGATGCACGTAAGTCATCGACAATCCCCCAGAAATAAAAATGTTCGAGTGTTCGCTGGGTAAGGTTCTGCCCCTTCGGAATCAGGTGCCCCTTGGTCCGGCTCTCCACCAGCGCGCAGGAAATGCCGCGCATCCCCAAGTCAATGGCGAGCGCGACGCCCACCGGCCCACCGCCGACGATCACAACCTGATATTTCTTTTCCACAGTCTCTTCCCAGTGCAGAACGAGCGCGACGTGTTAGGATCGCGCCAGCTTGCAATAGCACAAGGATTGGGAACGTGAAGGCACTCAGGCTATGCGGATTTGTTTTGGGCGCAATGATTGCGGCGCTGTCCGCCGCGCAGGCGCAAACCTATCCAAACCGGGTCATCCGCATCATCGTGCCGTTCCCGGCCGGCGGGCTCAACGACAATGTCGCGCGCATTGTGCAGCCGTTCCTGCAGGAAGAGCTTGGTCAGGCCGTCATCATTGAAAACCGCTCCGGCGCAAGCGGTATCGTCGGCACCGATTACGTCGCGAAGTCGCCGCCGGATGGTTACACCGTTGCTGTCGTGGCTTCTTCACATAGCGTAACGCCGGCGACCAGCGCCAAGCTGCCTTACGATACGGTACAGGACCTCACCGCGGTCAGCCTGCTGGTGCGCGATCCATTCCTGTTCATCGTCGGCGATCAGGTGCCGGCAAAGACCATGACGGAGTTGGTCGCGCTGGCGAAAGCGCAGCCCGGCAAGCTGAATTATTCGACGCCCGGCACCGCGAGCCAGACACATTTCGTCGTCGAACTGTTCGACGAGCGCGCCGGCATCAAGATGACGGAAATTCCTTACCGAGGTGGCGCGCCGGCCATGCTGGCACTGCTGTCCGGCGAAGTGCAGTTCTCTGCGTTATCGACGCAGCTGTCATCGCCGCAGATTGCAGGTGGAAAAGTTCGCGCGCTGGCATCGGGCGGCCGCGAACGAGACGCACATTTTCCGAATGTACCGACACTGGCAGAGTCCGGCTTCCCGGGCTTCGAGGCTTTGCAATGGGTCGGCATGTTAGCGCCGGCCAAGACGCCGAAAGATGTCATCGCCAAACTCAACGGCGCTTTGCAGAAAATCCTGGCGCGGCCGGACGTGAAGGAAAAATTCACGGCACAAGGTGTCACCGCTACTTCAAGCACGCCGCAAGAGTTCCAGACGCTGATCGAAACCGAGGTCAAGCAGTGGCTTGAGGTTTCGCAGCGGACCGGCGCACCGCCTGCGCAATAACCTAGCTGAGGAACCGTTCCGCCGCGTAAGGCTCTGGATCGACGAACGGCGTCGAAGCCGTGATCATGTCGGCGATGAGCCGACCGGTCGGCGGGCCGAGCGTCAGCCCCCAATGCGCATGGCCAATGGCGAGCCACAGTCCGTTCTGCCTGGGCGCCTTGCCGATCACCGGCCGTGAATCCGGAAAGCATGGCCGCGCGCCGAGCCAAGTTTTGTCGTCGGCACGCTCACCGAGCGGAAACAGCTCACGCGCTTTTGGCATAATGCGGTCGAATTGCACCGGCGTCGGCGCCGCATCGCGCGCGGCAAATTCAGCGCCGGTCGTGAGACGAATGCCCTGCTCCATGGGCGTGATCAGATAGCCGTTGGCGACATCGACCACCGGCCGCGCCAGCGATGCATTGCCGTGGCCCTTCAAGCTTTGTCCTTTGAAGTGCCGGTGATAGCCGCGCTTGAATCCCATCGGCAACCGGATGCCGAGCGGCTCCAGTAGATCGGGAGCCCAAGGCCCGAGCGCGACGACGACGTCGCTGGAATCGACACCGCCCTCGTTGGTCTCGACACGCCACCCCGAACCCGAGCGATGCAGCGTGCTGGCGTCGCCGGTCAGCGTCAGGCCGCCGAGGTCGCTGAAGCGTTTCGCATAGGCGCGCGTCACCGCCAGAGGATTGCTCAGGCTCGCGGCCTTCGGCCAGAACACACCACGCTCAAACACCGGCCGCAGCCACGGCTCCAGCGCCCGCACGCCATCGGCATCGAGTGCATCAAGCGGCAAGCCGAACTCCTTTGCCAATTCGAATTCCGGCTGCAAAGCCTTGAAGCTCGCCTCATCGCGGTAGAGCTTGAGCCAGCCGGTCTTGCGCAGATACTTCGTCGCGCCAGCTTCCAGCAACAACGCTTCGTGTTCCGGCACCGCCGCTGCAAACAGCGGTCGGTTCAGCCGCGCCGTCTCGGCAAGCTTTTCCGGCCGAGACGCCGCACGGAAAGCCCACAGCCAGGGCGCCACTTTCGGCAGGAAACTGAAGTGATAATTGGCGTCGCTGCCGCGCTTGAGTGCCGCCTTCAGCAAACCGCCAAAGCTCGACGGAAATGCCGGTGGCAGAATCGTGCTGCCTTCGATCACACCGGAATTACCGTAAGACGTCTGCTCGCCGATGCCAGCGCGATCGACCAGTGCAACGCTCAAGCCCCGCTTGACCAGATGCAGCGCGATCGAGGTGCCGACAATACCGGCGCCTAATACGATCGCATCGGTCCTTGCCATTTCTGTTTTTCTCCCCGGAGCATTGTCAGGCGAAGTGGGTACCAGCCCGCCGTCCGACAATGCGACCACTTAAAAGAGTCTATCTTCTATATGGAATGGATCGGCCTCAGGCGCTATGACCCTGCGGCAACGTTCTCCCGGAGACCTGCCATGCCGATTCAGACATGCCAATTCTGACAGCCATACGGGCCGCGCTGGCGTGGCTCGGCCGTCAAGGCACGCTGGCGTTGGCGGTTTCAGTTTTTGTCGGCGTAGCGTTGCCGCAACTTGCGATCTACGTGAAGCCGTGGCTGGGCGAAACCGTTTTTGTCCTGCTGCTGTTCTCCTACCTGCGCACCGACCCCGCCGCGTTCGGTCGCCATTTACGGACGCCGGGCCGCGCCATTGCCGCCTCGATCTGGGTCATGATCGTACTGCCGCTTGTTGTCGGCGGCCTGCTGGCGGTATCGGGCGTCAAGAACGTGCTACCCGCGCTCTACACCATCATGATCCTGCAATGCGCGATTACGCCGATCACGTCATCGGCGGCGTTCGCGGCACTCGTGGGGTTGGATGTCGCATTCTCGCTGGTGGGGCTCATTATCTGTAACGCGATGTCGCCGATCACGACCGTTGCGTTCAGCTATTTGTTTCTCGGCACGTCGCTGTTCTCGCCTATTGGGCTTGGCATCACATTGTTCATCTACTTCGCGGGTGCCGCCGTGGTCGCCTGGATCATTCGCCGTGTGGCCGGCGCCGAACGCATTTCCCGCGAGAAGGATCTCATTGACGGCCTGAATGTCATCGCTGTCTTTGTTTTCGCTATCGCCGCGATGGGAAGCGTACAGCGCAATTTCATGGCCGATCCGGTCTTTGCCGCCGAACTGCTTGTCCTGGCGATCGTGCTGAGCTGCACGCTGATCGGACTGAGCATGCTGGTGTTCTGGCGTGCCGGTCCAGACCACGGCCTCGTCATCGGCCTTCTCGCCGGCTTCCGCAATATCGGCGTGATCATGGCGGCGCTTGGCAGTACTCTGCCTGACCTGGCCTGGTTCTATTTCGCGATGTCGCAGTTTCCGATTTATCTGCTGCCGGCGCTGCTCAAGCCGCTGGCGAAGCGCTTCAAGCCACAAGAAGCGTAATAAGAAGCGAACGGCGCGCAACCGCCAAAGCGGTCACGCGCCGGTAGAATTTACGCAGCGATCGACATCGTCGATGCTGCTTGCGACATGGCACTCAGCATCTGCGACTGCATCTTGATCAACTGAGCGATCAGATTGGCGCTTGCCTTGTTCGACGAGCTGCTGGAGCTGTCGCTGCCAGAACTGTCACTGCCAGAGCTGTCGCCCGACGTTGACGCACTCTTTGACGGCGACGGCGCCGCCGGCGAGTTCAGATCGACCGACGTGCCATCGGCGTAGGTAATGGACGTCGTCGTCGAACCGTCGGCATTGGTCGTTGTCGTGGTGGTGGCGCCGTCGGCCCCAGCACCCGACATCAACGCATCGAGCCCGCCGCCACCACCACCGCCGCCGCCGCCGCCACCACCATGGACATGATGATGACCGCCGCCGCCGTGATCGGCTTTGGACAGCTCACTCTGGCTCACCGAGCCGTCGCCATTGCCGTCTATCTTGTCGAAGACCGCATCGGCGACCGAACTGTCGGCGCCAGCCTTGCTGGCTGCGCTTTCGAATTCGGCTTTGCTGATCGTGCCATCGCCGTCGGTATCGAGCTTCGAGAAGAAAGCCTGTTCTGGGCCATTTTGACCTTGCGGTTGTTGCAAGGAGAGCAATTGCGCCATCGTATCCGAGCCGAACGGTTGGCTACCGGACACGCCGGAGCCGACCGCCGCGTCCGGAGACGTCAGCGGATCCGAGCCCGAATCGGACCCGGACAACGTTTGCATGAGTTCTGAAAGAGGATCGGCAGCACCGGCCGAACTCGCACCGGCAGTGCCCTGCTGCATCAGTTGTTGCAGATAGGCCAGCGCATTCGCCGAAGACGAAGCGCCTACAGTCGAAGACATTACACACTCCACAATTTGCCGGACTGACCGGCAGACGTCGCCCCGGTCTTGAGCTGCAAACGCCGCGCCACAGCGCCAGCTATGAAAAGTTCCGATTTTACTGATGATTCAGCATTTGGGCCGCGTGAGGCCGCGCCGCCGCCAGGCAAAATTTGCCGGATACAGGAGTGGGTTGCCGGGTCAGTTGCACACAGGCCGCGCGTTGCCCGTGACCGCCCCGCGTGGTACGCGAAGCTCGTTTTGGAGGCCCGTGAATGCCCCGCCCCTTGATCATCGCGCCGTCGATTCTCGCGTCCGATTTCGCCAAACTGGGCGAGGAAGTCCGTGCGATCGATGCGGCCGGCTGCGACTGGGTCCATGTCGACGTGATGGACGGCCACTTTGTCCCGAACATCAGCATCGGCCCGGACGTGGTGAAGGCGCTGCGCCCGCACTCCAAGAAGATTTTCGACGTCCACCTAATGATCGCTCCCTGCGATCCGTACCTCGAAGCCTTCGCCAAGGCCGGCTCCGACATCATCACCGTGCATGTGGAAAGCGGGCCGCACATCCACCGCTCGCTCCAGGCTATCCGCGCGCTCGGCAAGAAGGCCGGCGTCACGCTCAACCCCGGCACGCCGGTATCGACGCTTGAGAACGTCATCGATCTCGTCGATCTCGTGCTGGTGATGTCGGTCAATCCCGGTTTCGGCGGCCAGGCCTTTATCGCGTCACAGCTCGACAAGATCAGCGCCGTGCGGGCGCTAGCCGGCGCGCGGCCCATCGATATCGAAGTTGATGGCGGCGTTACCGCCGACAACGCCGCCAAAGTCGTGCGTGCCGGCGCCAATGCGCTGGTCGCCGGCTCCGCCGTGTTTAAAGGCGGCAACTACAAAGCAAACATCGACGCGATCCGGCAGGCCGGCGCGTTGGCACGAGGTGAAGCAGCGTGATCCCGCGTTATTCCCGTCCCGACATGGTGGCGATCTGGTCGCCCGAAACGAAATTCCGTATCTGGTTCGAGATCGAGGCGCACGCCGCCGACGCGATGGCCGAACTCGGCGTTATTCCGAAGGAAGCCGCCAAGACGATCTGGGCCAAGGGCAAAGACGCCAAGTTCGACGTCGCGCGCATCGACGCCATCGAAGCCGAGGTCAAACACGACGTCATAGCCTTTCTGACGCATGTGTCGGAAATCGTCGGCCCGGAAGCGCGCTACATGCATTCCGGCATGACCTCGTCGGACGTGCTCGACACCTGCTTCAACGTACAACTCGTCCGCGCTGCCGATATTCTGCTGGCCGATCTGGACACCCTGCTCGCCGCCCTCAAGAAGCGCGCCTTCGAGCATAAGATGACGCCGACGGTCGGCCGCTCGCATGGCATTCACGCCGAGCCGACCACGTTCGGGCTCAAGCTGGCGCAAGCCTACGCGGAATTTGCCCGTAGCCGCGAACGCCTCGTCGCCGCGCGCAAGGAAGTCGCGACCTGTGCCATTTCCGGCGCGGTCGGCACCTTCGCCCAAGTCGACCCGCGCGTCGAAGAGCATGTTGCCAAGGCGATGGGACTTTCGGTCGAGCCGATCTCAACACAGGTCATCCCGCGCGACCGACACGCCATGTATTTCGCGACGTTGGGCGTCATCGCGTCGTCGGTCGAACGACTCGCCATCGAAGTCCGCCACCTTCAGCGCACCGAGGTACTGGAAGCCGAAGAATTCTTCTCCGAGAAGCAGAAGGGTTCGTCCGCCATGCCGCACAAGCGTAATCCAGTGCTGTCGGAGAACGTTACCGGCCTTGCCCGCATGGTGCGCGGCTATGCCCTGCCCGCGATGGAAAACGTCGCACTCTGGCATGAGCGCGATATTTCGCACTCCTCGGTCGAGCGGATGATCGGCCCTGATGCCACTATTACACTCGACTTCGCCCTCGCTCGTCTCTCCGGCCTGATCGACAAGTGGCTGATCTATCCGAAGAACATGCAGAAGAATCTCGACAAGCTCGGTGGATTGATCCACTCGCAGCGCGTGCTCATCGCGCTGACCAAGGCCGGCGTCGCGCGCGAAGACGCCTACCGCCTCGTCCAGCGCAACGCGATGAAAGTCTGGAGCGGCGAGAGCAACGACTTCCTCGGCCTGCTCAAGGCCGACCCGGACGTGCACGCCAAACTCAGCGACAAAGAACTCGACGACAACTTCGATCTCGCTCATCACTTCAAGCAGGTCGACACCATCTTCAAACGGGTGTTCGGCGACAGTTGACCTAAATGAGTTGAACTGGACCTGGAATGACCGAGATACTTAACGGGCGCGTCGTCGCCGTTTGCGCTGCCAAAGGTCACAATTTCAGCAAGCCGCCACTCTTAAGTATCCGCCTTATCAAGGGCCTCGGGGTCGAAGGCGACGCCCACTTGGGCGAAAAGGTGCAACACCTCTACCTCCAGCGAAAAAATGCCGACGCGCCGAACCTGCGGCAGGTTCACTTGATGCACACCGAGCTGTTCGACGAGGTTCGCATCAAGGGCTTCAACGTTAAGCCGGGCGATCTCGGCGAGAATGTCACCACCGAAGGCGTCCACCTGCTCGGGCTTTCCACCGGCACCAAACTTTATCTTGGCGACGAGGCTGTCATCGAGATCACCGGCCTGCGCAATCCTTGCCATCAGATCGATAGTTTCCAGAAGGGTTTACTCCACGCGACATTGGACAAGACCGGAGACAAATTGATGCGCAAATCAGGAATCATGAGCATTGTCCTCGTCAGCGGCGACGTTCGGCCCGGAGACACGATCCGCGTCGAACCGCCCGAAGGCCCGCACCGGCCGCTGGAGCTGGTGTAGGAAATTGACCGCGCGTCCGGGCACACAGAAATGTCAGTCACGGTTCTGCCGGGTTTGGCGCACAAACGTTGACCTAGAGGCGGCGCCCACGATCGCGTGGGCAATACGGGGGCGGACTTAAAGATGCGCGACGCTACAAATGATTTCGACTTCCTGGTGCTGCCCGGTCTCGGCAATTCCGGCGTCGACCATTGGCAATCCTACTGGTGTCTCGCCTTCCGCAACGCCACACGTGTTTTGCAGGATAGCTGGGACGATCCGCGGCCCGATGCCTGGCTGAAAAATCTCGACGCGGCGATTGCCGGCGGCACGCGTCCCGCAATCCTCATCTGCCACAGCCTGTCCTGCTCGCTCGCGGCGCATTGGGCGGCGCGCGGGCAGCCCGGCCGGGTCAAAGCGGTGTTGTTGGTGGCGCCCTCCGACGTCGAACGCCCTGAGAATACACCGGACAGCGTGCGCACCTTCGCGCCGATGCCGCTCAAGCCCTTCCCCGTGCCGTCGCTGGTCGTCGAGTCCACTGACGATCCCTTCGTGAAGGTCGAGCGCGCCAAACATTTCGCCAAGGCTTGGGGCTCGGACTACTGCGAGATACCCGAGCTCGGCCATATCAACTCGGCGACCAAGCTCGGCTTCTGGCCGCAAGGCCTGTTATTGCTCGGCCAGTTGCTGGCGCGCGTATGACGAAACCCGCGGCGATTCTCGTCTTCGATTCCGGTGTCGGCGGCCTCACGGTATTCCGGGAGATCAAGGCAGCTTTGCCCGGCGCGCGTTACATCTATGTCGCCGACGATGCCGGCTTTCCCTATGGCGACCAGCCGGAAGACGCGCTGATTACCCGCATCCTTTCGGTTGTCGGCACCGCCATCGCGCAGCACAAGCCCGATCTCGTCGTGATCGCCTGCAACACCGCCTCCACGCTCGCGCTCACGCAACTTCGCGCGAAATTCTCGGTGCCCTTCGTCGGCACCGTGCCGGCGATCAAACCGGCTTGCGCGCAATCTAAGGCGCGGCGTATTGCCGTGCTCGGCACGCAAGCCACAGTATCGCGCGAATATACGAAAACGCTGATCCGCGAATTTTCGGCCGGCTGCGACGTTGGCTTGGTCGGCTCGTCACATTTGGCGATGTACGCTGAAGCCGAACTTGCCGGTCAGCCCACCGCAGACGATGCCATCAAGACCGAGATCTTGCGCTGCTTCGTCGATGCCGACGGAAGGCGCACCGACACCGTCGTGCTCGCTTGCACGCATTACCCCCTGCTGACGCATCGCTTCAAAAGCGTCGCGCCGTGGCCGGTCGACTGGATCGACCCCGCGCCCGCGATCGCGCGCCGCGTTGCCGATCTGATCGGCACCCGCGCGGGCGATGAAACGCCGCCCGCGCAGCGTATGGTCTTCAGCTCCGGCCGTGTGCCGCCGCCGCACCTCGCAGCGGCTCTCAAGAACTTCGGCTTTTAGCCGCCGAGGAACGGACGTAGCTCTAGTGTTCCGCGATAGATCATGTCGCCTGCGACGTAGAGAATAATGGCGAGTCCCACATAGGCGATCCAGCGGTGCTTCTGCAGCAATCCGGCGATGAAGCTCGCGGCAACGCCCATCAATACGATCGACAGGCCGAGGCCGAAGATCAGCGCGGCCGGGTGATCGCGCGCTGCGCCCGCGACGGCGAGCACGTTGTCGAGCGACATCGAAATATCGGCAACGACGATCTGCCAAGCGGCCTGCGCGAAAGTTTTCTTCGGCGCATTCGCGTCAATGCCTGCAAGTGTGTCCTCCCCGGCATGCGACGGCGAGCGCAATTCGCGCCACATCTTCCAGCACACCCAGAGCAGCAGAATGCCGCCGGCCAGCAGCAGACCAACGATCTCCAGCATCTCGACCGCGACGCTGGCGAACGCAATGCGCAGCACGGTCGCCGCGATGATGCCGACTAAAATGGCGCGCGCACGCAACTTGGGCTCAAGCCCCGCCGCCGCAAGGCCGATGACCACAGCATTGTCACCCGCCAGCACCAGGTCGATCATGATGACCTGCGCAAAGGCGGTCAGCGCCTCCGGCGTGAACGTAAAGAACTCACTCATTCGTCTGGCTCCTGGATGACAGCGAGAAAACGTAATCCACCATGTGCTCGACCTCGCCGAGGATTCCGGCGGCACAGCCGATCAACGTGAAAGCGCCGGCGAGATCCCAAGCGTTCACTGTGGCGCGCGGCCGAGGGGCATGGCGAGTCAGGGCGAAGAGGACGGCCACCGCAGCGGCGGCCAGCGACCAGATGCTGAAGGCCGGCAGGACGACCGGCAGCGGCAGTACCGCGATCATGACAAGCAGCGGGATCGCGAGCGTCAGGGCGAACGCGGCAGGCAGCGCCAACAGCGTGCGCCAGCGGGAATTATCGAATTTATTCTGTGGGTTAGGTCGCGACATCGGGCCCTCTGAGGCGATAGTATCAGTCCGACATCGCAGCCATTTGGCTGCCAGAGGGGCCCGGTCTGACCCTCCATAGATGGCGCATAGCCGTTAGAATGGCAAGACAAGCCCCTGTGACGCGATTTCACACCCTACTAAGATACCTCAAAACGCCGGGTTATTACCTTTCTTCCGGTGTTTGACACCCCCGGTAATCCCCCCTAAAACCCGCGCACCTTGCGGGTATTTCAGTGACCTGCTCGGTGTTTCGTGACCCGTGGGAGGCCTTACGCTTTAAAGGCCAACCTGTCGGTTCGGGGGTGACCCTGAACAGAGGAGGGCGCGGTTCCTCACCCCTTAAACTCTGAATACGAGGACGCAAATGACCAAGCGTATGGAATCCAAGTACAAGATCGACCGCCGGATGGGCCAGAACATCTGGGGCCGTCCGAAGTCTCCGGTGAACCGCCGCGAATACGGCCCCGGCCAGCACGGCCAGCGCCGCAAGAGCAAGCTCTCCGACTTCGGCGTGCAGCTCAAGGCCAAGCAGAAGCTGCGCGGCTATTACGGCAACATCTCCGAGCGTCAGTTCCGCGGCATTTACGACGAAGCGATCCGCATGAAGGGCGACTCGGGCGCCAACATGATCGGCCTGCTCGAGCGCCGTCTCGACGCGGTCGTCTACCGCGCCAAGTTCGTGCCGACCGTGTTCGCCTCGCGCCAGTTCATCAACCACGGCCACGTCAAGGTGAACGGCAAGAAGGTCAACATCGCCAGCTACCGCGTGAAGATCGGCGACGTGATCGAAGTGAAGGAAAAGTCGCAGCAGATGAACCTCGTCATCGAGGCGCAGGCGCTCTCCGAGCGCGATACGCCCGATTACATCGAGGTCGACGGCAACAAGTTCACCGCCAAGTTTGCGCGCGTTCCGGCCATCGCCGATGTGCCCTACGCGGTGCAGATGGAACCGCATCTGGTCGTCGAATACTATTCGCGCTAAGCGCCGCTCGAAGCGTTCAACAATTCAATCCCCCGCCCCAAAGGCGGGGGATTTTGCTATTGTGGGTACATGAACGTCACCCGCCGTACGCTGCTCGCCGCCTCCGCCGCAACGCTCGCGGCAAATGTCGCGACAGGCGCCCTGCCCGCCTTCGCCGCCGCGCCCACCACGTTCAAGCATGGCGCGTTCGACGTGACGGTCGTCAGCGACGGCCATCTGACACTGCCTGTCAGCATGCTTGCGCCGAATGCGCCGCAGGCGGAGCGCGCCGCATTGCTGCAGGCCGCGGGCCAAACCGCCGACCAATACGATTCTCCGACCAATATCACGCTGATCCGCACTGCCTCCGATTTGATCCTGGTCGACATGGGCTCCGGCGATCGCTTCATGCCGAGCGCCGGCAAACTGTGGGACAATCTGAAAAGCGCCGGCATCGACAAAGCGAAAATCACCAAGGTGATTTTCACGCACGGCCATCCCGATCATCTCTGGGGCACCGTCGATGAATTCGACGATCTCGTTCTGCCGGATGCGACGTTCTACGTCGGCGCTCCCGAGTGGGATTTCTGGCTCGGCGATAACGCGACACGCGGGCTGCCTGAAGAGCGGGCGGGTTTCGTCACCGGCGCGCGGCGCAATTTCGCGGCGATCAAATCGAAAGTGAAAATATACAAAGCCGGCGACGACATCGTCACCGGCATCCGCGCCATCGCGACGCCCGGCCACACGCAGGGCCATATGTCGCTGGAATTGGCGGGCAACGAAAGCCTGATCGTCGGCGGTGACGTGCTCACGCATCCGCTCATCTCATTCGCGCATCCGGAATGGAAGCCGACCGCCGATCATGTACCCGATGTCGCGGTGGAAACACGCAAGCGCCTGCTCGATCGTATGGCCACCGACCGCGCCAGACTGATCGGTTTCCACCTGCCCTATCCGGGCGTCGGCACCGTCGAGAGAAAAGACAGCGCCTATCGCTTCGTGGCCACCACATGACTGCCTACGTCGCCCTGCTGCGCGCCGTAAATGTCGGCGGCACCGGCAAGCTGCCGATGACGGAATTGAAAGCCATGTGCGAGGATGCCGGCTTCACGAAAGTGAAGACCTACATCGCCAGCGGCAATGTCGTGTTCGAGAGCAAGGCATCGGAGACGAAGGTTACGGCCGAACTGGAAAAGCGCCTTGCAAAATATGCAGGCAAACCGGTCGGCGTCGCCGTGCGCACGGGTGCCGAACTCGATGCGATCCTGAAGGCCAATCCGTTTGCAAAGAGAGCCCAACTTCACGACTGCGATCTTTCTCGACAAAAAACCGCCGAGCGCTGTGCTGAAAGAGGCCACCGGCGTCAACGATGAAATCTTCCGCACAGGCAAACGCGAGATCTACGTCCACTACCCAACGGGCATGGGCAGATCGAAGTTGAAAATTCCGGCAGCGAAAGCAGGCACGGCCAGAAATATGAACACGGTCGCCGCGCTGGCTAAACTCGTATCCGAACTCTAGCGGAACGCCCGTCTAACGTTGGGATGGCGCTTACCGCTTTGTCGCCGTCAGCTGACACCGCCCATATTTTGTGCGCAGCAGCAATATATAGCGTGTAAACTGCCTATTTTTTCTACATCTAGATGACTTGCTACGTTAGTCTTAGTTCGGCCCTCGAATCGAGGGGCTGGGTCTAGGGGAGAAAACCATGACTGGGATTGATACCGTCAAGAACTGGGTCGGCGCGTTGACTGAACTCGGACTGATGTTGCTGGCGCTGGCCATCGTGCTGGCGCTGCTCGTCGGCGCCAACTTGCCCTTCTTCGGCAGCGTGACGACGAACATCATGGCCTTGGTGAAGGACTTGGGTGCGAACGGCCTCGTCGGCCTGATCACGCTCGGCGTGGTGCTTTGGCTGTTCGCCAATCGCAAGATCGCCTGACGATTTGACGATCCCGGTGGGGAGCGGACGCTCCCCACCGTTTGCTGATTTCAAAATCTTTTTCAAAATCTTGCGCGGGGTTGCGTCTCATGTGGAATTTTGTCGCTGAGGCCAAGCGCACGCTGTGGGCGTTTGTCGAATTGGCGTTTCTCGCCGTGCTGGCGATCATCCTGATCCATCTGTTGCTCGGCGAAGGCGCCGGAAGCTACGTCACATCGGTCGCCGACAATGTCACAAAATTCGCAACGGCAGCGAATTCGGGCCTGATCGGCGTAGTGGTCGTGCTGGCGATAATCTATCTGGTGCTCAGACGCCCCGGCCTGCCGGGTTCGAAATAGCCAAACGCAAACGGGCGCGGAATGGCCCGCGCCCGCGACACCGAAAATCTGCGATCGAACGAACGGCTTAAGCGGTCTGCTTGACCGCGACGCCCGCGTCCTTGAGCGCTGTCTGCAATTCGCCGGCCTGAAACATCTCGCGGATGATGTCGCAGCCGCCGATGAACTCGCCCTTTACGTAGAGCTGCGGAATGGTCGGCCAGTTCGAGAAAGTCTTGATGCCGTCACGCAGTTCGGCGTTCTCGAGCACGTTGAGGCCTTTGTAGTTGACGCCCAGGTGGTCGAGAATCTGCACGACCTGACCGGAGAATCCGCACTGCGGAAACTGCGGCGTGCCCTTCATGAAGAGAACGACGTCGTTGGACTTCACTTCATTGGCGATGAATTGCTCGATAGCCATGGTTTTCTCGATCCTGTCTGCGGCGCGGCCGCGCCCTTACCCACCGATATATGTAGCCCAGATTCTCCTGCCAGCCCAAACACCAACGAAAAGGCCATCAATTCAAGGCTTTACCGGGGCAAAGAAGGTGCCGTCGACCTCAAAAATATCATTCTGATTCAAGGCTGAAACCTGGACGATCGTCCTCGGCGGATAGGCCAGACCGGCCCAAATCTCCTCCTGCACCTTGTTCACCAGCGGCCGGTAGCGGCCCATATCGATGACGTAGGTGACCAGCCGCGCACAGTCCTTCAACCCGGCGCCTTCCGACGCCGCGATGGCCAGCATGTTGACGAAGGCCTGGCGGATGCGTGCCTCCTCGCCCTCGATCAACGCATTGGTTTTCGGATCAATGCCGCGCATGCCCGCGACAAAGACGAAATCGCCGGCGCGCGAACCTACGCTCCACGGCCCGGTCGGCGTAATGGCGCCGTCGGGGGAGAGGATCCGGACGTTCATTGTTGCCTGCGCATGATCTTGTCCGAAAACCGGTTCCCACTTTCCGGGATCATGCGCGTGCCATAAAAATCACGGCGTGCCGGTCTGCAAAGCCAGCGCGTGCAACACACCGCCCATTTGACCCTTGAGCGAGTCATAGACCGCCTTGTGCTGCTGCACCCGTGACTTGCCCTTGAAGGACGCCGCGATCACGGTCGCCGCGTAGTGGTCGCCGTCGCCGGCGAGATCGCGGATGGTGACTTGCGCGTCGGGAATGCCCGCCTTGATCAAACGCTCGATTTCATTGGCATCCATCGCCATAGGC
>DASYCM010000153.1:0-4427 GCA_036500165.1 Pseudolabrys sp. | reverse complement strand
GTCGGCAAGATCGAGCGCGATCAGGTCGAGGACTACGCCAAGCGCAAGGGCTGGAGCATCGAGGAATGCGAGCGCTGGCTGGCGCCTATCCTCAATTACAATCCGCACGCCGTCACGGCGAGCGCCGCGGCTTAAACCGCGCTCTCTCAGGCCTGCCTGGTTCGCCGCATCAATGCCGCAAGAACGATTGCAATGAGTGCGAGGGCGGGCACGTCTGAGATCAAGTGGCCGCGCTCCATCGGATCTGTCAGGGATTGCACCGCCATGATCGCGGCATGGACTACGCTCGACCATATGGTGAACCAGATGAGGCTTCTGTGCGCGTCGGGATTACGCGACGCGATGAGGAGAAACACGCCCAGCGTCGCATACAGACCGACGATCATCATCAGGTAGTGCGAGTGACCGTGGCCCCAAGCCCAGCCCGAGGGCCACACGAGGCCCAACGGATATAGTGCGAAGCAAAGCAGGCCGACGACGATCAGGGCGATGCGGAGAAAAAATAGGCGATTTTCTTCCGTCATGTTGGTCGTCCCCTGTCTTCATCGCTGCATGTGAAAAATGCTGTATCCGAAAATAAAACACCGGAGAGGTTTTCCTCTCCGGTGCGAATAGTTTGATCGTCGGTCAGGCCATCGGTATCGTCGGCCGCTTGAATTCAGAACGCTCCCAGCAGAATGGCGCCAACAAAAACAAACGCGGCGCATACAGCCAGTACATTCAGTCTCAAGGCTCGGTCCACGGGGCGTGCCTCCCTTGCTGATGTGGTTAAAGGCTAGCACACAACGCCGCGCGGCCAAGCGGGTTACGCTTCACATCTGCAAAAAGAGTCATGCGCTGGCGGAATAGCGCGGCAACCGTTTGATCGGGCGCGTGAAACGGCGCATTGCCGAAGAAAGACGCAGTGCGGCATTGTGCACAATAGAAAATTCCTGAGTATTTACGTGCCGCGCCACCGCCATTTCACAATGCCTCCCGGGACATTGAATGCCGTCTACTGCAAATTTGCATGCGAGCGGGTTCGCCGGTAAATTGGTTCTGGCTCACCGCGAGCCTGACGCCGGCTAAAAAGACGTGATGCGAATCTAAGGCTTTTTAGAAATCCAAGAGTTGGCGCCGTCATTCGCATTCTTATGGGAGGATTCATGCGCAATCTTTTGCGTTCGCTTGTCGCTTT
Source organism: Pseudolabrys sp. (assembly GCA_036500165.1). Lineage (GTDB taxonomy): Bacteria > Pseudomonadota > Alphaproteobacteria > Rhizobiales > Xanthobacteraceae > Pseudolabrys. The sequence goes on along the minus strand of DASYCM010000153.1, from coordinate 3,250 downwards.
GACCGCACTTTCATTGGCCGCGCCGTTGGCGCCGTCTGCCGCGCAAGCGCAGAACTGGCCGACGCAGCCGGTCAAATTCATCATTCCGCTCGGCCCCGGCGCCGGCGTCGATATTACCGCGCGGCTGATTGCCGACAAGCTGTCGGCGAAGTGGGGCCAGCCGGTCATCGTGGAAAACCGTCCGGGCGGCGACGCATTTGTCGCCATCACGGCTGTCTTGAGCGCGAACGATACGCACCAATTGCTGTTTGCGCCGGCCTCGACCTTCACCGCGCACCCGCTGCTGCACGACAAGTTGCCGTACAATCCGAAAGACCTGACGCCCATCGCACGCGTCACCAACACGTTGATCGCGCTCGGCGTGCCGACCGAAATCGGCGTCAGCACGGTCAAGGAACTGGCGGATAAGATCAAAGCGGCGCCGAACAAGTTCAATTATGCGTCGGTGACGGGTGCCAACGATCTGCTCTACGCGGCATTTCTGAAGACCGAGAAGCTCGAACAGGCGAAGGTGCCGTACAAGGATCCTGTTGCGGCCATCAACGACCTGTCCGAGAACCGCATCCAGGCCTTCGTCGGCGCCTACGCCATCATGCGACCGCGCGTGCAGGCGGGAAAAGTGAAGGTCATCGCGCTGACCAACACGCAGCATGCCAAGGAACTCAACGACATCCCGACCGCGCGCGAAGCCGGTTACACGTCGCTTGAACTCGACGGTCTCGTTGGCCTGCTTGGACCCAAGGACATGCCGCTGGCGCTGCGCGAGAAGATCGCCGCCGACATCAAGGTCGTTCTGACCGATCCGGAGATCAATGCGAAACTCGCGGCGACCGGGCAGGTGGTCAATCCGGGCTCGCCGAAGGAGTTCGAGGCGGCGCTCAACGAGCAGAGTGCCAAGGTCGCCGATATCGGCAAGATTCTCGGCATCAAGGCGGCCGGCAACTAAGCTTATCGGCACGCGATTACGCGGTGCATCATCGGCGTTACGAGACAACCGGTGATGGCCGCGGCGCCGGCCGTACGCGCCGTAACGATTTCTTATCCTTAACAATTTCCTACGCGATAGCGTTGAAGTCCCGTTAAATAAAAAGCCCGCATTTTCAGCGGCATGACGGGATATTGGCGTTATGTAATCGCCGCATTGGCGATGGGCACGCTGCTGGCGCTGGGCGCTTGTGGCCGCAGCTTCGTGACCAGCGGCGAGCGCGCGTCCTGGCGGCATCAGGCCGAGGTCACCTGTATTCAGTCGGGTGCGGTGAAACCTGGCGCCGGCGTGGTCCAGATCGAGCCGATCGAAGGCCCCGGCATGTGTGGCGCCGATTTCCCGTTCAAGGTCGCGGCGCTCGGTTCAAGTTCGGCGATGAGCTACGGCGACGACTTCCGCCCACCGGGTTCTATTGGCAATTCCAATCCGTTGAGCGCGCCCCGCTACGGCGCCTCCTATCAGACCCAGCCCGTCACCACGCGTCCGGTCTCGGGCGAAACCTTGCGCTGGACGCCGGGCCCTGCCGGCGTTGACCGTCAGGGCACACAGACGCCGGCCGGCGCACCGGTGTCGCTCAGTCCGCCGGGCATGCAGCAGCCGACGGCGCCGCAGAGCAATGCTCCGCAATATATGACGCCACAGGCCGACGACATTCCCGACGACGCCATCCTGCCGCAGGGCCGTTCGTCGGCGCCGCGTACGCAGCCCGCCTATATTCCGCCGTCGAGCAACCGCCGCGCGCCCAGCGCCGACGACAATGACGACGATCCGGCGTCGCAGCGCTCCGCCGCGCCGTCTTATGGTCCCGCTACCGCGCCGTCGCTCGGCCGCGGCACGCGTATGGCGATGGCGAGCCAGCCCGCGGCTTTGACACCGGCGGCGACTTTGGCCTGTCCGCTGGTCTCGGCGCTCGACAAATGGGTGGCCGAAGGCGTGCAGCCCGCAGCGCAAAAGTGGTTCGGCTCTCAGGTCGCGACCATCAAGCAGATTTCCGCTTACTCATGCCGCGGCATGGTCGGCGCCGGCATATCGCACGTCTCCGAGCACGCCTTCGGCAACGCGCTCGACGTCGCCGGCTTCGTGCTGGCCGATGGCCGCAAAATTTTGGTCCAGACCGGCTGGCACGGTTCGCCGGAAGAGCAGGGTTTCCTGCACGATGTGCAGATGGCCGCCTGCGATACGTTCACCACCGTGCTGGCGCCCGGCTACAACGCTGAACATTACAATCACATCCACGTCGACCTGATGCGCCGCGCCAGCGGCCGCAGGCCGTGCCGTCCGGATGCGATCCCGGGCGAGGTCGCCGCTGCCAAGGCGCGCTCGATGTTCGCCGGCAGGCACGGCGGCCGCGACACCACCGGTTCGATCGGCGGCAAAGGCGACACGACCGGCTCGATCTCGACGAAGGACCGTAACGCGCTCAAGGCCATCGCCGGCGAGGATGGCGACTTCGACGATGATGAAGAAGTCACGACCGGCTCGATCGGGCCGATGCGTACACCGTCGCCGCTGCCGGCCTTCGTGCCGTCGAAAGCCACACGGTCACAAGTGTTCCGCGACGTCCCGCCCTGATCCGATGATGCGCACCCAAGCTTGGCGCAGCGATTACCAAGCGTAACGCAGAGTGCCTTTGCCGGCATAGCCGCGTGTCGTCGACGAGAATTCGCCATCGAAGGTCGCCGCGATGGTCCAGCCATTGCCCCAGGCGACATCTGCGCCGGCCGACAGCAGCGCGGCATTGGCGGAAGGCGTTGCGCCGTTGACCGCGAAGGTCGCGCCGGGCAGCGACTGGAAGGTCGCGATGGCGCTGCGGTCGGTGTTCCAGTCGTGCGCCCAGGCGGCGCGGCTACGCAACGTCACCACCGCATCATTGAACGGCATCGCCAAAGGCAAGGTTTTGTCGAAACGCGCGCCGAGTTCGCTGCGCGTCGCCGTCACCGTCTTCGACCCGTAGCTCAATGCGAACTGGTTGCTGCCCGACGTCGCGCTCTCCGCATAGGACGGCAGATAGAAGGCCGTACTCTGCAACGCGGCATAGGGCGTCACCGCGACCGGCAACATCCCGTAGCGCCAGCCGCCCTCGAGCCGCGCCGACAGCGCATTGGCTTTGAACTGTGCGTGCAATTTGTCGGTGCCGGACACCGTCAGGGTGCGGTCTGTGGTGACGTCCTGCCAGGCATAGGCGAGGGCGCCCGTAACATAGGCAGCGCCCATCGTGTGCCGCGCGTAAGCGCCCATCTGGAACACGTCAGCACGGCCGCCGCC
>DASYCM010000152.1:0-10059 GCA_036500165.1 Pseudolabrys sp. | reverse complement strand
CCGGCGCCTGCCGCCGGCGTGCTCGGCGAAATCGCGGCCAAGAACGGCGAGACGGTCGGCGTCGGTGCCATTCTCGGCATGATTCAGGACGGCGCGGGCGCGGTTGCAAAGCCTGCGGCTGCAGCGAAACCGGCCGAAGCGCCGAAGCCTGCGCCTTCGGTCGTTCCCGCGGCGTCACCAATGCCGGCGCCGCCCTCGGTTCGCAAAATGGGCGCTGAAAGCGGCGTCGATCCGGCCGGCGTTGCCGGTTCCGGCGTGCGCGGTCAGGTCACCAAGGGCGACATGATGGCGGCGATCGAACGCGCCGCGTCTACTCCGACCCCGGTGTCCGCGCCGATTCAGATGCGCGCGCCGTCGCCGGCCGACGATGCCTCGCGCGAAGAGCGCGTGAAGATGACGCGGCTGCGCCAGACCATCGCGCGCCGTCTCAAGGATGCGCAGAACGTCGCCGCGATGCTTACGACCTACAACGAGGTCGACATGAGCGCTGTGATGCACATGCGCAATCAATACAAGGAACTGTTCGAGAAGAAGCACGGCGTGAAGCTCGGCTTCATGGGCTTCTTCGCGCGCGCCTGTATCCAGGCGCTGAAAGAGGTGCCGGACGTCAACGCCGAGATCGACGGCACTGATATCGTCTTCAAGAACTATTATCACATTGGCGTTGCAGTGGGCACCGAGAAGGGCCTCGTCGTTCCGGTGGTGCGCGATGCGGATAACCTGTCGCTGGCGGGCATCGAGAAGGCGATTTCGGGGCTCGGCAAGAAGGCGCGCGACGGCCAGCTCAAGATCGAGGACATGCAGGGCGGCACCTTCACGATCTCGAACGGCGGCGTCTACGGCTCGCTGATGTCGATGCCAATCCTCAACGCGCCGCAGTCTGGCATTCTCGGCATGCACAAGATTCAGGAACGGCCGGTGGTGGTCGCCGGCAAGATCGAAATCCGGCCGATGATGTATCTGGCGCTGACCTACGATCATCGCGTGGTCGACGGCCAGCAGGCCGTCACCTTCCTGGTGCGCGTGAAGGAAAATCTCGAAGATCCGGCGCGGCTGGTGCTCGATCTGTAAGGCACTCAACTGAATGGATTCAGATGACCCCTCTGAGCAGCTGCCATGGATGCCGCCATTCGAGGAGACTGATGAGCCTCCAGAGTGGGACCAAGAAGAAGCAGGTTGGCTACTTGGGAAATACGTAATCGTTGGAGTAACGCGGCTTAGAGCCGACGGCGCAACCTTAATCGGCCAAGCGCAATATCACGGCAAGATAATCACTGTTGATAAGAAAAAGGGTGTCGAGATTGAGTGCGCAGGGAAATGGTTGGGGCAACATATATGGCTTCCACCGCATCTCTCAGCTTTTGATCCTGCCGACAAAGGTGAGTACCGGCTCCGATCGACTGGAGAGGTCGTGAATGACCCTGATGTCGTTTCAAGCTGGACGGTCAAAGAACCGCCAAAGGCGTAGAGTGTAGATAGGATTTTTGGATGGCTTACGATCTCATTGTCATTGGCACCGGCCCCGGCGGCTATGTCTGCGCCATTCGTGCTGCCCAATTAGGTTTGAAAACCGCGGTGGTCGAGAAGGAAAAGACCTTCGGCGGCACGTGCCTCAATGTCGGCTGTATCCCGTCGAAGGCTTTGCTTCACGCGTCGGAATTGTTCGACGAAGCCGGTCATTCGTTCGCCAAGATGGGCATCGGCGTGCCCGAGCCGAAGCTCGATCTGAAAGCCATGCTCGGCTTCAAGGACCAGGCCGTTGACGGCAACGTGAAGGGCGTCGAGTTCCTGCTGAAGAAAAACAAGGTCGACGCCGTGTTCGGCACTGGCCGTATCCTTGCGCCCGGCAAGGTCGAGGTGAAGGGCGCGGACGGCAAGACGCAAATTCTGGAAACGAAGTCGATCGTCATCGCCACCGGCTCCTGCGTCGCGAAGCTGCGCGGGATCGACATCGACGAGAAGCGCATCATCTCGTCCACAGGTGCGCTCACGCTGCCTGAAGTGCCGAAGCATCTGCTTGTCATCGGCGCCGGTGTGATCGGGCTCGAGCTTGGTTCGGTGTGGCGGCGTCTCGGTGCGAAAGTCACCGTCGTCGAATTCATGGACGGCGTGCTGCCCGGCATGGATGGCGAGGTGCGCAAGCAAGCGCAGCGCCTGTTCGAAAAGCAGGGTATGACCTTCAAGCTGTCGTCCAAGGTTACGGGCGTCGATGCGTCCGGCAAAACGCTCAAAGCAACTGTTGAGCCGGCGAAGGGCGAGGGCAAGGCCGAGACGATCGAAGCCGATGTCGTGCTCGTGTCGACTGGCCGCGCGCCGTACACCGAGGGCCTCGGGCTCAAGGAAGCCGGCGTGAAGCTGGATGAGCGCGGCCGTGTTGTGGTCGATCATCATTATGCGACCAACGTGCCGGGCATTTACGCGATTGGCGATGTGATCGTCGGCCCGATGCTGGCGCACAAGGCCGAAGACGAGGGCGTCGCGATTGCCGAAATTCTGGCGGGCCAAGCCGGTCACGTGAATTACGATGTTATTCCAGCGGTGGTTTACACGATGCCGGAAATCGCTTCGGTCGGTAAGTCGGAAGAGGAATTGAAGGCGGCGAATGTCGCCTACAACGCCGGCAAGTTTCCGTTCACCGCCAACGGCCGCGCCAAGGCCAATCAGCAGACGGACGGCTTTGTGAAAGTTCTCGCCGACGCCAAGACCGACCGCGTGCTCGGTGTGCACATCGTCGGCTCGGACGCCGGCAACATGATCGCAGAAGCTGCCGTGCTCATGGAGTTCGGTGGTTCGGCCGAAGACTTGGCGCGCACCTGCCACGCGCATCCCACGCTACCCGAAGCGGTGAAGGAAGCCGCACTCGCTGTCGCCAAGCGCTCGATTCATATGTGATACACTCCCCGAAAGAATAATTTCGGGGAGTGAAAATGGGCAAAGGTCACAAAGATAAAGTCGCCGTCGTCACCGGCGCCGCTAATGGATTGGGTCAGGCCTTCGCCAAGCGGCTTGCTGAGGACGGCGTTCATGTCGCCTGCGTCGACATCGCCGACGCCGGGGCAACGGTAAAGTCAGTCGAAGCGGCGGGGCGCAAGGCAGTCGCGATCAAGTGCGACGTTTCTTCGGAAGACTCGGTCAAGACGATGTCGGCGAAGGTGCAGGAAACCTTCGGCCGCGCTGACATCGTCATCAATACCGCCGGCATTTTCCCGCAGACCGATCTCGACAAGCTGACCTTCGCCGATTGGAAGCGCATTCTTGGCGTCAATCTCGATGGCACGTTCCTCGTCAGCATGGCCTTCATTCCGGGCATGAAGCAGCGCGGTTGGGGCCGCATCATCAGCATGTCGTCGTCGACATTTGGCTCGGTAGTGACCGGTTTCGTGCCTTACGTGTCGAGCAAGGCCGGCATCGTTGGCTTCACACGTGCAATGGCGAGCGAACTCGGACCGTTCGGTATTACGGTCAATGCCATCCAGCCGGGGCTCACACGCACGCCCGGCGCCACGGGCCGCCCGCCGCGCGCTGGTTTTGCAACCATGGACGATGAATTCAAAGCGGTAGCGCAGGTGCAGGCGATCAAACGCATTGAGGAACCAGACGATCTCGTCGGCGCGGTGTCGTTCCTCACAAGTGACGAATCGGCCTTTATTACCGGCCAGACGCTCAACGTTGATGGCGGAAGGGTGCGGTCGTAATCCTCGTCGTTCCGGGGCCAAACTAAAAGCCGCTCCCCGGAATAACAGAAACCTTCCGCCTACCCCAAGTGCGCTTATATTGCAGGGATGCGCCGCACCTGGCTTCGCCCATTCTGGATTCTGATCGCGCTGATCTTCCTCGCGGAAGCCTGGCTCTGGGATCACCTTGAGCCGTTGGTCGCACGCGTCGTCGATCTCATTCCGTGGAAAAGGCTCAAGGCGCGGCTGGGAATATTGATCGAAGACCTGCCGCCGTGGGCGGTGCTTTTTGTCTTCGCGGTGCCGTTCATTGCAATGCTGCCGCTGAAGTTTCTCGAAGTCTATTTCATCGCGACCGGTGAATGGCTCGGCGCCATTCTTGTTATCGTCTTTGTCAAACTGGTCAGCCTCGGCATTACCGCCTTCATCTTCGACGTGACGCGCGACAAGCTGTTGCAGATGGCGTGGTTCCGCCGTGTCTACGAATGGCTCCTATGGGCGCGCGTTAAGGCCCGTGAGATCACAGAGCCGGTACGCGAACGCGTGCGGCAATTGGTGTGGCTATTGAAGCCGCAACGCGCCGGCCGTTTCCTGCGCCGCTTCATGCGGTTGCGGCGCAACGCGTATCGTGGGCGAATCGTTTAGGTTACGGCGTGATCAGACTAGATGCACGGCATGCGGCGCGAACAGGCCGATGCCCATGAAGATCAAGCCGATAACGCCAAGTCCGCCCGAAAGCCATCCGAGGACCACCATGCCGGTGATAACCTCGGCTGAAGCCAGGACGATCCCGATCTGGAATGCGGCGGACGCCACTTCATAGTGGTGGTAGCGCGCCAGTGCCGTGTCGCGCTCGTGTTCATAAGCGTGCGCCTGCTCACGCAGTTCCTTGCGTCCGTCCTTTTCCTTCGGATCGGATTCGTAGCGCGTGACGGTGGCCTTCCAGGCATCGACCTGTTTCGCCATCGCTTCCTTCGCGGCCGGATCGGTTATCCCAACGAGCTGCGCTGCGCCGTTTTCGGCTTGGGCCCGCAAAGCCGTCTGACGAATCGTCTTGGCCTGAAAGAAATTCCAGGTGTCGGACGCCTTGATGTTGAGGCTGATGCTTTCGGTCTGCGCGCTCTTGCCAAGCGTCTCGGAGAACGCAAGAAACAGCGCGATAATCGAGATCAAAAGCGCGATCTTCTTGTTTCCGCCATGCGATGCATGTTCGGCATGTTCGGCGTGTTCAAGATTCTCGTGTGCGCTCATCAGTGCCCCCTCGTACCCAAATCAAGGGAGACGATGATGGCAAAGCGCGCCGCGCGCAAGTGCGCCATATTGGCAATCTGACGGATTTGACGACAGTTTTGTCACGCGCGCGGATGGGCGCTCGCATAAACTTCCAGTAAACGCTCGGAATCGACAGCGGTATAAATCTGCGTGGTCGATAGCGAGGCGTGGCCGAGCAATTCCTGGATGGCCCGCAAATCGCCGCCACGCGCCAGAAGATGCGTGGCAAACGAATGCCGCAAGGCATGCGGCGTTGCGCTGTCCGGCAGGCCGAGCGCGCCGCGCAGCCGCGCCATTGCCAGTTGCACGATACGTGGCGAGAGCGGGCCACCGCGCGCGCCGACAAATAGCGGACCTTCCGGCGGCAGATCGTACGGGCACAGTACGATGTAGTCCGCGATCAGCTTGGCGACCTGCGGCAGCACCGGCACCATGCGGGTCTTGTTGCCTTTGCCGGTGACGGTCAGCGTGTCGCCGGTGCCGGGGGCTTCCTTGCACTTGAGGCTTAGCGCCTCGGCGATACGCAAGCCGGACCCGTAAAGCAGCGACAACACCGCGGCGTCGCGCGCGAGAATCCAGGGCGCGCGATCTTCGCCTTCGCGCAGGTCGGTATCGGAGATGCGCTTGGCGTCTTTGACCGCCAACGGTTTTGGCAGGCTGCGCGCCAGCTTTGGCGCGCGGACGGCGGCAAGCGCGCCGACCTTGCCCTTGCCGTTGCGCTCGAGAAAACGAGCGAAGGATCGCGCGCCCGCGAGGCTGCGCATCAGCGTACGGCTGCCGGCACCGCCTGCGCGCCGCGATGCCATAAAGGCGCGGACATCGGCCGGCGTCAGTTTGGCCAGTTGGCGGAGCGAGGGCGGACCACCCATATGGTCTGCGAGGAAGACAAGGAATTGGCCGACGTCGCGGGTATAGGCTTCCAGAGTCTTCTCGGACATGCGCCGCTCGGCGCCCAAATAACCTCGCCAGCGGCTTATTTCGACCGAAACCTCGGGGCTGAGGGCGAAGGCGGTGTCCATGCCCGGACTGTTGCACCGAACCTTTAATCCTTCCTTCCGCCCGCGGAATCGGACAGACCTACACTTATGGCCATGCGTGTTGTCGATGTTCTGGTGCCGGTGGCGCTCGACCAGACCTATTCCTACCGGGTGCCGGAGGGGCTGGAACTGGCGCCGGGTGACGTTGTGACTGTGCCGCTCGGCGCGCGCGGCGAAACCACCGGCGTAGTCTGGGCCGAGAACGACAATCCCAATCCGCGCTTTCACAACCGCATGAAGGATGTCGTCGCCAAGCACGACGTGCCGCCGCTCAAGGACGAACTGCGCAGCTTTGTCGACTGGGTTGCGAACTACACTTTATCATCGCGCGGCATGGTGCTGCGTATGGCGTTGCGGATGGGCGAGCATCTCGGGCCAGGCCGCGAACGTGTTGGTGTGCGGCTTGGTGGACCACCACCGAAGCGTATGACGCCCGCGCGCATGCGTGTGCTGCATATTTTCTCCGACGGTCTTGTGCGCGCGAAGGGCGATGCCGCGAAGGAAGCAGGCGTCAGCGTTGGCGTCGTCGATGGATTGATCGACGAAGGTGCACTGGAAACATTGGTGCTGCCGCCGGAAAAACTGACAAGGCAGCCTGACCCCGATTTCCGCAAGCCGGAGTTCTCGCTCGGCCAACTGGCTGCGGCCGATGCGCTGCGCACGACTGTGGATCAGGGCGGCGCCACCGTCTCGCTGCTTGATGGCGTCACCGGCTCGGGCAAGACCGAGGTCTATTTCGAAGCAGTTGCCGAGAATATCCGGCGCGGACGGCAGACGTTGATCCTGATGCCGGAAATCGCGCTGACCGGGCAATCGCTCGATCGCTTCACTGCCCGCTTCGGTACAAGACCGGCGGAATGGCATTCACAGCTCTCGCCGCGCACACGAGCGCGAACCTGGGCGGCGGTGGCGGCGAACGAAGTGCAGGTCGTCGTCGGTGCGCGCTCGGCGTTGTTTCTGCCTTACGCCGATCTCGGTCTGATCATTGTCGATGAAGAACACGACCCGGCCTACAAACAGGAAGACGGCGCGCATTATCACGCCCGGGACATGGCGGTGGTGCGCGGCCGCGCGGCGAAGATTCCGGTGGTGCTGGCGTCGGCGACGCCGTCGGTCGAATCCGAAGTCAACGCGCGGCGCGGCCGCTACAAGCAGCTGCATCTGCCAGAGCGTTTCGGCGGCGCGCATCTGCCGTCGATCGAAGCGATCGACATGCGGCGCGAGGGTCCGCCGCGCGGCCGTTTCATTTCGCCAAAGCTTGCCGAAGCCGTGCAGTTTTCGATGGAGCGCGGCGAGCAAGCGCTGCTGTTTCTCAATCGCCGCGGCTACGCACCGCTGACCTTGTGCCGTGCCTGCGGTTTCCGCATGCAGTGCCCGAACTGCGACGCCTGGCTGGTCGATCATCGCTTCAAGAAGCGGCTGGTGTGTCACCATTGCGGCTACAACACCGGCACGCCGCACGAATGTTCAAATTGCCACGCCACGGAAAGCTTCGCGGCGGTCGGGCCCGGCGTCGAGCGTCTGGAGCAGGAGGCGGCCGAACTGTTTCCCGATAAGCGCATCCTCGTTTTGTCGAGCGATCTGGTCGAGTCGATGGAACGGTTACGGCAGGAACTCGATGACGTCGCGCAGGGGCGTTTCGACATCGTCATCGGCACGCAGCTTGTCGCCAAGGGCCATCATTTTCCCAAGCTGAATCTCGTCGGCATCGTCGATGCCGATCTGGGTCTCGGCAATGGCGACCCGCGCGCAGCGGAGCGGACATTTCAATTACTGCATCAGGTGGTCGGCCGCGCCGGACGCGAGGAGGGCCGCGGCTTCGGCTTTTTGCAGACGCATCAGCCAGAGCACCCGGTGATGAAGGCGCTGATCCTCGGCGACCGCGAAGCGTTTTATTCGAGCGAAATCGAATTGCGTGAGCGCACGCACTATCCGCCATTCGGAAGGCTCGCGAGTCTTGTCATCAGCGCCGACGAGCGGCATGCCGCCGAGGCTTATGGCCGTGGGCTTGTCTCGATGGCGCCGAAGGATGAGGGCGTGCGTGTATTGGGCCCGGCCGAAGCGCCGATCGCGGTGGTTCGCGGCCGGCACCGCTTCCGCGTTCTGGTCAAGGCGCCGCGGGCCTTCGATCTATCGGGCTATGTGCGCGATTGGCTGTCGGCTGCGCCCAAGCCCAAGGGCAATGTGAAACTCGAGGTCGATATCGACCCGCAGAGCTTTTACTAAGCGCGGGGCTCCGGCCTCCGGCTGTTCGGCTGTAGCAGCACGCAGGCCGCCGCGATGAAGATCAGAATGAAACCGATCATGTCGGGTATTGACGGGCGCTCGTGGAGAAAGAGTGTCGAGGCGGTGACGCCGATCACGGGCACGAGCAGTGCGCCGATCGAGGCGGTCGTGGTCGGCAGTTTCGCAACGATCGCCCACCACAGGAAGTGCGCCAAACCAACCCCGAAAAGGCCGACGAACAGAATCGCCACAAGGGTCTGGCCCTGCAGCGGCCAGACATGCGGCACACCCTCGAACATGAAAGTGCCGGCGGCGATGAAAATAAAGCCGAACAGCAGTTGCCACGCGGCGTTGGCCAATGGCTCCACGGTGGCTTTCACCCATTTCATGTAGACGGTGGCGAAAGCCCAGCTAAGCGCGCAGGCCAGCGAGTAATAGACCGTCAACGGAAAGCCGTTGGCGAACAGCGGCCACACCAGGATGCCTAAACCGGCGACGCAGAGAACAAAGGCGATGCCGCGGATACGGTCCAGCCGTTCACCAAGCATCAGCCAGCTCAACACCGTGGCCCAGATGGGCATTGAATAAGTGATGATGATGGCGCGCGAGGTCGCGCCGCTCATCTGCGCGAAACCGGACAGAATCTGGAAAAGGGCGACGTTGCAGAAGCCGGCCACCATGATGTGTTTTGCTTCGCCCCGCGGCACCTTGAGGCTGTGGCCGGACAAAAGAGCGGCGGCGAACAGGGTTGCCGCGCCAAGGCTGCAACCCATGAAACGCAGGCTCCACGGACTCAACTCGCGCAGGGCAAAGGCGGCTGCGATCCAGTTCAAGCCCCAGGCGAGGGCGAGCAGTAAAACAAGGAGTTTGGCTTTGCCCGCGACACTGGTGTGGGCGTCTAGCTGCGACATTCTGCCTTGAGCCCCCTGGACGCGGTCTTTTTGGGCCGGATGCACGCCTGTTCGGGCCACCCAGCCGGGACTAAACCTATAGTGCGGCGCTGTGATTTGGCGAGGAATTGCACCGATGCAAAATCGCACTTCGGAAGGGATTTCTACGACCCAGCCTTGTTGCACCGCCGTTGCCGCCGTGTTAGCTAGCCCTCGATTTTAACGGGGTTTTCGGCGGCCTTGGGCGCGCCGCCGAATGCCGGAATTCCCTCAAGGATTCCAACAGGTTGCGCTGCCATACGCGGCGGCCTCCAGCTTGTTAAATGCGTAACGCCCACGAGTGTGACAGTGGCAGGCAAAGACTCGATTATTTCTGGAATGGCCGGGCGTTATGCCGGCGCTTTATTCGAGCTCGCGCTTGAAGAAAAAGCCGTTGATCAGGTCAAGAAAGACCTCGAAACCTTCGACGCTCTGGTCGGCGAAAGCCCGGATCTAAACCGTCTGGTCCGCAGCCCCGTGTTCGGCGTCGATGAGCAGCTCAAGGCGCTCTCCGCCATTCTCGACAAGGCCGGCATCGCCGGCATCACCGCAAATTTCCTGCGCGTCATCACCACCAACCGGCGTCTCTTCGCCGTTCGCGACATCGTCCGGGGTTACCGCGCGCTCGTTGCGAAGCATAAAGGTGAAGTCAGCGCACAAGTCACCGTCGCTGAGAAACTCAACGACAGTAATCTCGGCGCGCTTAAAGACGCGCTGAAATCCGTGACCGGCGGCAAGGACGTCGACCTCGACGTCAAGATCGACCCCGCCATTATCGGCGGCCTGATCGTCAAGGTCGGCAGCCGCATGGTCGACAGTTCGCTCCGCACCAAGCTCAATGCAATCAAGTACGCGATGAAAGAGGCACGCTGATGGACATCCGCGCCGCAGAAATTTCCAACATTCTCAAAGAGCAGATCA
>DASYCM010000151.1:0-17914 GCA_036500165.1 Pseudolabrys sp. | reverse complement strand
GTGATGACGTGCATGTAGGATGTGAACAGCGTGCGGATGCGCTCGTCGACGAAATGCTTGCGCACAACGCTGAACAGGTCGTGCTGGGCGTGGGACAGCAGTTCCTTCGCTTTGGGTCCGCTCAACCGGTCGACAATCTGTTCGCGCGTCATCGGCGCGTTGTACATCAGCGACACCAGCAACGGCCGCATCTCGATGCAGTAGGTATTCCATAGCTCGCGAAAGGTCGTCGCGTCCTGCCTGGAGAAGCGCGCCAGTGACTCGCAGGTCTTGTCGAGATCCTTGTGGATCGTGATGCAGGTACCGTCGCGAAAGACGGCGGCCTGCTGCACCGGCGGCTCGATATAGGAAAAGCCGTAGCGCGCCAGGTCGAGATCTTTGAGCAACGGCGCGTGTCCGATGCCCATGTAGAAATTGGCGTGCAGATTCATTTTATGGCCGGGGGCGATGCGCTCTTCAGTGCTGCACCCGCCGCCGATGCGCTCGTTCGCTTCGATGACGGCGACTTTCATGCCAGCACGCGCCAGATAGGCAGCGGTGGTCAATCCGTTGTGACCGGCGCCGATCACCACCCCGTCATACGTCGTCGTCATGTTGCCTCCCGGCCAGCGGTCTGATGCCGCCGTGTTGCCGAACTGTATCACCGCTCATGTGGGCAGCAACGGTGGGCAATGCCCGCCGATTGATTTTCCGATTTTGCAGGCGCAGTTTCCATTTCAAGGTCTGCGCACTTTCAGGCCTTCAAAAAAGGCCGCGCACAGCGCGAAAAAATCGGGGAGCGAAAACGATGAACAAAAACGGAATCGACCGGCGCACCATGTTGACTGCGACCACGGCGCTGAGCGCCGCAAGCCTGCTGCCCAGCGGCGCTTTCGCGCAGGGCAGTTCAGCACCGGCGGCGACGTTACCCGCACGCGGAGAGTTCGTCGTGCGCGGCGCGCACATTCTGTCGATGGACGACGCGATCGGTGACTTGCCGGTGGGCGATGTGCATGTCCGCGATGGCGCCATCGTCGCGGTGTCAGCCAGCGTTCCCGCGCCCGGCGCACAGGTGATCGACGGCAAAGGGATGATCTGCATGCCCGGCCTCGTCGATACACATCTGCACCACTGGACCAGCGTGTTGCGGCCGCTGATGCAGGCGGACGATCCGAAGCTGACCTACTTTCCGGTGACCGCGGCCTGCGGCCTCGTCTATACGCCGCAGGACAGCTATCGCAGCGTCATCCTCAGCGTCGCCCAATCGCTGGCGTCCGGCATCACCACCACGCAGAACTGGGCGCACAACGTGCGCAGCCCCGCTCATGCGGATGCGGAGATGAGCGCCATGCGCGACGGCGGCATTCGCGGCCGCTTCGCCTACGGCAATCCGGCGCTGCACCCGAACGACAAGACCATCGATCTGGAAGACCTCGCACGCGCCAAGCGAGACTGGGTCGGCAAGGACGGCATGATGACGCTGGCGATCAATTCGCGCGGCGTCGACAATTTCAACGCCGGCCGCATCGGCATCAATCCCGACATGGCGAAGAAGGAGTGGGGCGTGGCGCGCGACCTCGGCCTCGCGATCTCCATGCATACGTCCGGTGTCGGCGGCATCAAAACGCTCAACGATGCGGGCCTGCTCGGCCCCGACGTGCAACTGGTCCATCCGCTCGGAACCAATGAAGAGGATCGCGCCGCGCTCGCCAAGAACGGAGTCAGCTACTCGACATCCCCGGTCGGCGAAGCCGGCCGCAACACCGGCGACATCCAGTTCGTCGAGATGCTCGAGGCCGGCATCAAGGTAAGCCTGTCGATCGACCACACCACGACCTACGACTGCAACATGTTCCACGCCATGCGCGCGTTGCACACCGTCAACCTGCACCGCTTCGGCGCGAAGAACAAAGTCACCATGAAGCGGCTGGTGCAGCTCGCCACCATCGACGGCGCACGCGATCTCGGCTTCGGCGACAAGGCCGGCTCACTCACTCCCGGCAAGCGCGCCGATCTCATCCTGGTGCGCGCCACCGATGGCAATCTGGCGCCGATCGGCAACCCCTATGACGCGCTGGTCATGCTGGCGCAGCCATCGAACGTCGACACCGTCGTGGTCGACGGCCGCATCCTGCGGCGCGGCGGCAAGTTCACTGCGCTCGATCAGGACAAGGTCATTCGTGAAGCAGCGGACGCCGCGGCGGGCCTCAAGGCGCGCGCCAAATGGGCGTGAAGCGCGGATAAAAAATGCCCCGGCGGTGTGGCGCCGGGGCAGTCAAGCCGAACCACCGTCGGGAGGACAACGGCCGGCATCTGGTGAACGCGAAAAGCCTGACGCGGAAAAATCAGCCGTTCATACGGGTGAGCGCGGCGCGATTGCGCAGCACGATGCGGCGCGAGGTCGGCACGGCAATCGCGGCAGAATTTTCAAGTTGGGTGAGCGTGCGCGAAACGGTTTCGATGGTCAGGCCGAGATAGTCGGCAATGTCCTGGCGCGACATCGGCAATTCGATCTCGGTCGCACCCGGCGCGCGCGCCGCCATTTCCAGAAGGAAGCCGGCGACACGCTCCTGCGCCGTCTTGATCAGCAGCATAACGTGATCCTGCACGCGGCGAAGCTCGGTCGCGGTCATTTCCCAGAGCTGGCGGGCAACGTCGGTCTGATGCGCCGCGAGGGCGATGACGCTGCTGCGCTTGATCATCAGCACCTTGCAATCGACGATCGCTTCCGCCGCGAAACTGTGCCTGTCACCTACTTCGAGGCCGAAAATGTCGCCCGGCAGATAGAAGAAGCCGACCTGGCGGCGGCCGTCGCTGAGCACCTTGTAGGTACGCACGGTGCCACTGACGATTTTGTAGAGATATTCGGCCGGCTCGTTCTCGCCGTAGATTTCGGCGTTGCGGGCAAACGACATCGGCGCGCCCATCAATTCGATCGCGCTGGGATTCGCCTGCGATTGGACACGCGGCGCCGGGCCTTTAAACGGGACGGCGGAATGCCGCAGCGAACCAGTAGTGGCCAACGTTTCGGTGAGCATCACGGCGTTCTCATCTCGCTAAATCGGACGTTCATGGATACCGTCAGGGCGAGGCCGCCGAAATTCAGATAATCTCCCTAAGGGGTTTCCCGGAGGTAATCAGGCGTAGTCTGACGGGGACAAAAGTAGGTCGGGGAATGGTTCAAAACCTTGCAAAGACAAGGGTTTATCCGTCGGAGCATGGCCGGCTAACGCGCTATCTGCTGCCGGTGATTCTCATCGGGCTGACCCTGGTTTCGCGAATCGTCCTGGAGCCAATTCTTCTCGGCGAAGCCGCCTATTTGTCCTTGATCCCGGCCCTGCTGATTTCGGCAGGCCTCGGCGGTTTCGGACCCGGCTTGCTGGCGACAGCGCTGAGCCTTTTGGTGCGGGCCTTCGTCATTCCCGGCGCGCCTGAGTTTTTTTCCGTGGGCACGGTCAACGCCGCCGCCTTCGCTCTGATCGGCATCGGTATTTCCTGGGGCGGCGAATTGCTGCACCGGAGTCGCCGCCGCGCCAATACCATGACGCACGATGCCTTGGCGCGCGAGGCGCACCTGCAATCGATCCTCGACACCGTGCCGGAAGCGATGATCGTCATCGATGAGCAAGGCATTATTCAGTCCTTCAGCATCGCCGCGGAGCGGCTATTCGGCTGCCGGGCGGACGAAGCACTCGGACGCAACGTCAAGACGCTGATGCCGCCGCCCTATCGCGAGGGTCATGACGGCTATCTTCAGCGTTATAGAGATACCGGAGCGCGCCGCATCATCGGCATCGGACGCGTCGTCGTCGGCCAACGCAAGGACGGCTCGACCTTCCCGATGGAACTCGCGGTCGGCGAAATGAAATCGGGTAACCGGCGGTTCTTCACCGGTTTCATCCGCGATCTGACCGAGCGTCAGCGGACCGAAGCGCGATTGCAGGAATTGCAGTCCGAGCTCGTGCACATCTCGCGCCTCACCGCGATGGGCGAGATGGCGTCGACTCTGGCGCACGAGCTCAACCAGCCGCTTTCGGCAATTTCCAATTATCTTGAAGGCTCGCGCCGTATGCTGGCGGACGTTAAGGACGACAATCTAATCATGCTGCGCGACGCGCTGGACAGCGCAGCCGACCAGGCGGTGCGCGCCGGCCAGATCATCCGCCGGCTGCGCGACTTCGTTGCGCGCGGCGAAAGCGAACGCAGGGTTGAAAGCGTCACCAAACTGGTGGAAGAAGCCAGCGCGCTGTCATTGGTCGGCGTCAAGGATCGCGGCGTTCGCGTGCAGTTCCGCTTCGACCCAACGGTCGATCTGGTGCTCGCCGACCGGGTCCAGATCCAGCAAGTGCTGCTCAATCTGATCCGCAATGCAATGGACGCGATGGAATCTTCGCCGCTGCGCGAGCTCATCATCTCGATCGCGCCGCGCGACGGAAATCAGGTCTGCGTCAGCGTCGCCGACAGCGGGTCGGGAATTGCGCAGAACATTTCTGAAGAACTGTTCCAGCCATTTATCACGACCAAACGCGAGGGCATGGGCGTGGGCCTGTCGATATCGCGCACGATTATCGAATCCCACGGTGGGCGCATTTGGGCGGAGCCCAATCCCACAGGGGGCACGATTTTCCATTTCACGCTCCCAGTCGTAAGCGAGGGGGATGTCGACGATGCAGATTGAGCAAACTATCTACATCATCGACGATGACGATGCCGTCCGGCAATCGCTCGAATTCATGCTGAAGGCGGCCGGCATGAAATCGCGCAGCTTCGACTCGGCGAAAGCTTTCATGACGGTGCTGCCGGAAGTCAGCTCCGGCTGCGTCGTCACCGACGTTCGCATGCCGGACATCACCGGCATCGACCTGCTGCGCCACGTGAAGAAGGCCAATCCTGACCTGCCAGTGATCGTGATCACCGGCCATGGCGACATTTCACTCGCAGTCGAGGCCATGAAAATCGGTGCGACCGATTTTCTTGAAAAGCCGTTCAACGGCCAGCAATTGCTGACCGCGGTGCGATCCGCGCTCAGTCAGGACGCCGACACCGGCAAGCGCAAAGCCGAACTCGCGGATATTCAGGATAAGATCGCCGGGCTGTCGAACCGTGAGCGGCAGGTGCTCGAAGGCCTAGTGGCCGGCAACGCCAATAAGAATATTGCTTTCGATCTCAGCATCAGCCCGCGCACGGTCGAAATCTATCGCGCCAACCTGATGACCAAAATGGGCGCCAACAGCCTGTCCGATCTGGTGCGCATGGCGATGACGGCCGGAATTATGGCCGATCCCGGTACGAACGGACGCTGATTTCGTCTCCCCCGCGCGCACTTGCGGGCGGCCGGAGACAAAGAGAGACGCCTACTTCTTTACACCAAGCCCCTGCATGAAGCGGGCGCGGATCTGAACCGGATCGCGGTCGGTGGCGCCGACGCCCGGTTTGTTGTCGATGCGCGCGGCGATCAGCGTCGGCACCTCAGACTTGAGCGCCGCGGCAAACAGACGGTCGAAGTCTTCCTCGTCGGCGGCCCAGTTGCTGTTCGGCAAACCTAGGCCGCGCGCGATAGCGACGAAATCCGCATTGCCGGCGCCCGGCGTCGGCTGATTGCCCGTGATCTGGTAGACGCCGTTGTCCCAAATGACCATTGTGAGATTTTTCGGCTTCAGCATCGCCACCGTGGCAAGACAGCCAAGCTGCATCAGCAGCGAACCATCGCCTTCGAGCGCGACGACGTGACGCTGCGGCTGAGCAATCGCGACGCCAAGACCGATCGGAATCGTCAGGCCCATGCTGCCGAGCATGTAGAAGTTTTGCGGGCGCTGGCCGGTCGCCCAGAGATCGAAGTTGGCGTTGCCGATGCCGCCGATCACCGCTTCCTCATGCTTGAGCTGACCAACCGCGCGCTCGGTCAATTCGAAGCGGTTCATGACTTTCGCGTTGTGGGCGCTAACCGCACCGGTGCTGTTCTGGGTGTTCATGGCGGCGCTCACTGCTTGAACACTTTGCCGCCGGTCAGCAGCGGCGACAAGATGAAGGTGACGGGCGCGAGCGTCGCAACCGCCTGCTTGATCGACCGGTCGATGATGAAGGCAAGTTCGTCGATACGCGTGATCGTATGCGTCTCGATGCCGAGGGAGTCGAGCACTGGCCGCATGGTCTTGCACACCATGGCCTGACCGAGATTGAACTCGCCAAGCGTCCCGCGTTCGGACACGAAGATCAGCGCCGGAATCTGACTCGGAACGACCAGCGACGCGAGCGCATTCGGGATCGTCGCGAAGCCCGACGTCTGCATCAGCACCGCGCCGCGCATGCCCGCCATCCAGGCGCCCGTGACGATGCCGATAGCCTCTTCCTCCCGCGTGGCGGCGAAGGTGATGAAATAAGGGTCGTCGTGGATCGCCTTGATCAGGGGCGTAAACACACGGTCCGGCACATAGACGACGAGCTTGACGTTATTGCTCTTGAGGCCGGCCAGCACGATGTCGTGCCAGGTGCTTCCAGCCTTTGTGCTTCCCGTCTTTTCGTGTGCTGAAACTTCAGATGCTTGCGTCTGGCTCTCGGTCATAAAGTGGCCAATCCCATACGCCGTCTACGGTCGAAAAGCGGGCAGATTGGCCGAGCCGGCAGGCGGTCAATCGCATAACTGCGCGTTTGACGCGCAAGTTGTATCTAACGCCGTTGCTCCAATGATCGCAATACCTTACCTTGCCCCGCGAACGGCCGCTCATAAAAACAAACCGCCAAAATCTTCGGAGGACTCATGACGAAATTCACTTATCCGCTGTCGCGCCGCCGCATCATTCAAAGTGCGGGCGCGCTCGCGGCGGGCATCGCCGCACCGGCTTTGATCGGCACGCGCTCAGCTCATGCCGCCTACCCCGACCGCACCGTCAAGATCGTGGTCGCCAATACGCCGGGCGGCCCGTCCGACATCGTCGCGCGCATGGTCGCGGCGGCGATCCAGGAATCGACCGGCAAGACCGTCATCATCGAGAATCGCGGCGGCGCCGGCAGCAATATCGGCATGGGCTACGTCGCGCGCTCCGAAGCAGACGGCTACACCTTCCTGCTGGCGACCAACGCTTTCTCGATCAATCCGACGCTATACAACAGCATCCCGTATGACCCGCTGAAGGACTATGTCGCGGTCACCGATCTCGCGAACTCGCCCAACACCTTCGTGGTGCGCGCCGAATTGCCGGCAAAGACGATGAAGGAATTTGTCGAGCTTGCGCAAAAAAGCCCTGACAAGTTCAACGTCTCGACGCCGCCGATCGGCACCTCGCCGCAATTGCAAGCTGCGGTGTTGAAAGCGGTCGCCAACTTGCCGAAGCTGGAAGAGGTCGTGTTCAAGGGCGGCGGCGAAGCGCTGCAGGCCTTGCTCAGCAAAACCGTGCAGATGAGCTCGGGCTCGCTCGCGCCTGCGGCACCGCACATCAAGTCCGGCGTCCTGAAATGCCTCGCGGTGTCGTCGCCGACCCGCTGGCCCGATCTGCCAGACGTTCCGACGATGGAAGAAGCCGGCTTCAAGGACTTCATCTATCCGACCGACTGCTGCCTGCTCGCGCCGGCCAAGACGCCGCCGGAGGCGGTCAAATGGCTGGAAACGGAATCGCTCAAGGCGGTGAACGCGCCCGGCATGAAAGACAAGCTGTTTCAGGCCGGCTTCGTGTCGACCGCAAAAGGCGCCGACGCTTGCTGGGCCCGCGTGACCAAGGAAATCACGATGTTCCGCAACGTCATCGAACAAGCCAAGATCCCCAAGCTCTGATTTTTCTTTACGTCCGATCCACGCCCGCCGTCGGAAACGACGGCGGGCGTGTCTGCCAAACTTCGTTTCAAAACACTTGGTAGAGGCGATTATGACCGACAAGATTCTGCTGCCTGTTTCGCGCCGCCGTATCATCAAGGGTGTCCTTGCCGCCGGCATTGCTGCTCCTGCCCTGCTCAACTCCAACTCAGCCTTCGCTGCCTATCCGGATCGTCCGGTCCACGTCGTCGTTGCCAATACGCCTGGCGGTCCATCCGACATGGTCGCACGCGTGCTCACCGCCGCTCTTCAGCAATCGACGGGCAAGACCTTCATCGTCGATAACATCGGCGGCGCCGGCAGCAATCTCGGCATGGGCCATGTCGCGCGCTCGACCCCGGATGGCTACGAACTGCTGCTCGCGACCAATGCCTATTCGGTGAATGCGTCGCTCTACAGCTCCATCCCCTACGATCCGATCAAGGACTTCGTCGGCGTGTCGGAAGTTGCAACCACGCCGGACATTTTCGCGGTACGCTCGGAGCTGCCAGTCAAGACGATGAAGGAATTCGTCGAGCTGGCGAGCAAGAATCCCGATAAATTCAACATCTCAACGTCACCTATCGGCACCTCGGGTCATCTTCAGTGCGAGATGCTGAAGATCCGCGCCAATCTGCCGAAGATGGAGATCGTCGTGTTCAAGGGTGGCGGCGACGCGTTGCAGGCGCTGCTGTCCAATACCGTACAGATCAATGCCGGCGCGATCGCGCCGACCCTGCCGCACGTGCAGTCCGGCGCGCTGCGATGCCTCGCGATCACCGCCGAGACGCGCTGGCCGGATCTGCCGGACGTGCCGACCATGGCGGAATCTGGCTTCCCGGACTTCAACTTCGCCGTTGACTGCGTACTGATGGCGCCCGCCAAGACACCACCCGATATCGTGAAGTGGCTTGAGCGGGAGACCCTCAAGGTGCTCAGTACGCAGGATATGAAGGACCGGCTGTACAAGGCCGGCTTCCTGGTACGGCCGAAAGGCGGCGACGCCGCGTACGCGCGCGTGACAAAGGAAGTCGAGATCTTCCGCGACCTTATCAACAAGGCCGGCATCAAGAAGCTCTGAGCGAAGAAAACCGAGACACGTGCAATGAAGATCAAATCCATCGAACCGATCGCCATCAGCCTGCCGATGCTCAAGCCGGTCATCATGGCGACCGAGCAGGTGCATCGCGCCGAAAACGTGCTGGTGCGCGTCGAGGCGGAGGACGGCACGGTCGGCTGGGGTGAAGCGGCGTCGGCGCCGGGCATGACCGGTGACACGCTCGAGAGCATCGTCGCGGCAATACGGTTTTTCGAACCGGTGCTGCGCGGGCGCGATCCACGTGACATCGACGGCGCGCTCGCAGCGATGGATATCCGCATGTACGGCAATACGGGCGCCAAAGCGGCTGTCGAAATCGCGCTCTACGATCTCGCTGGGCGCGCCGCCGGCAAACCAGTGCATGCGCTGCTTGGCGAGAAGTTGCGCAGCAAGATGCCGCTGCTCGGCATGATCGGCGGCGGCAGCTTCCAAGGCGATCTCGATGAAGCGGAAAAGAAGAAGGCCGCGGGCTTTACGGTGTTCAAGGTCAAGGTCGGCGTCGATACGGCCGCCAAGGATGCCGAGCGCACACGCGCGGTGTGCAAGGTGCTGGGCTCAGGCATGATCATTTCCGCCGATGCCAATCAGGGCTTCAGCACGGCGGACGCCATCGAATATGTGCGCGGCGTCAAGGGCGCGGGCGTCAACTTCCTCGAACAGCCGGTGGTCGACGATCTCGGTGAAATGGCGAAGGTCGCCGCGGTGGACGGCAGCATCGCCATCGGCGCCGACGAGGGCATTCACTCGCTCGACGACATCCAGAGCCACCACGACAGCAAGGCCGCGCGCGGCGTCAGCCTCAAGGCCATCAAGCTCGGCGGCCTCACCAATCTCGTCGCGGCCGGGCGGTTGTGCGGCAAGCTCGGCATGAATGTGAACCTGTCGTGCAAGACCGGCGAAGCGAGCATCGCCTGCGCGGCGGCGCTGCATGCCGCGTCGGTGATCCCCAACATCAATTGGGCGCTGACATTGACGCACACCGCGCTCGGCGAAGACATCACCGCAACGCCGATACCCACCGCAAAAGGCCATGTCGAACTTGTCGATAGTCCGGGCCTCGGCGTCGACGTCGATGAAGATCGCGTGCGCCGCCACCGCGTCCAAATCGCGGCCCGCAGCATATCCTGAATATAAGTCGTGGCGGCAGCATCGCTCGCTGCGGCTTCTCGGGCCGTCAGACCGACCTCACCTCGCCGCCATCCATCCGAAGCACCGTACCGGTCATCCAACGCGCCGCTGGCGATACGATGAACGCCATGACGTCCGCTATTTCCTTGGCCGTGCCGAAGCGATCAATGCCGGCCTGCTTGAGGAACCGCTGTTTCGTGTCTTCGAGAGAGATCTTGTTGGAAGCCGCAGCTTTTTCGAGCATGGACAATCGGCGACCTGTCATAATCGCGCCAGGCGAAACGCTGTTGACCTGAACGCCGTCCTCGATGCCGCGTTCAGCGAACGCCTTGGCCAACGCTTCGATTGCCGCGTTGATCGTACCGACTGCCGCCGCGCTCGCCTTGGGAATCTCGGCCGCATTGCCTGAAGTGAAGACAACCGCGCCCTTTGACTCTCGAAGAGAGTCCCACGCGCGGATTGTGAGCCGCCGCGCGCCGTGAAATTTGAGTTCCATACCTGTATTCCATTGTTCGTCGGTCATCTGAAACACATCAAGTCCCGCGACGGCACCGGCGACGTTCACCAGCGCATCGATTCGACCAAAGCGATCCAACGTACTTTTCACCACGACCTCGGCCGACGTGGTGGCCATCAAGTCGAGTTCGAGCACTAGCGGTTCGGCGCCGGTTGCTTTGACCTGCTGGCCGACCTCGCTCAATTTTTCTCCGCTGCGAGCGACAAGGACGACAGCCCCGAAGTCGCGAGCCAGCCGGAGTGCCGTGGCGTTTCCAATACCCGAACTTGCGCCCGTGACGATCGCAACAGATTTCGACATATGTTTCCTTGTGTCTTTGAGAGTGGAGGCGGCCACGCCGCTTGCTGCTGGAAGGTTGCAACAAGCGACGAGATGGCAAGATCGTCACTTCAGGAAGTCGCGAATGCTTTCCGCGATCTCGCGGGCATGCGTTTCGAGTGCGAAGTGGCCGGTGTCAAAAAAGCGGACGACCGCGCGAGGGTTGTCCCGTTTGAACGCCTCCGCACCCGGCGGCAAAAAGAACGGATCGTTCTTGCCCCATACCGCCAAAAATGGCGGTTTGTGCGCGCGGAAATATTCCTGGAATGACGGATACAGCGCGACATTGCTCTTGTAGTCACCAAAGAGATCGAGCTGCACTTCATCCGCGCCGGGACGGGTCAGATAAAAGTTGTCGAGGTTCTGACCATCCGGCGACACTGCGGTCTGGTCAGGCACACCATGCGTGTACTGCCAGCGGGTTCTCTCCGGAGTGAGGATGGCGCGAAGTGCATTTCGGTTAGCCTCCGACGAATCTTGCCAGTAGGCCCGGATCGGATTCCAGCCCTCGCTAAGACCTTCCTCGTAGGCATTGCCATTCTGCGAAATGATGGCCGTGATCCGCTCGGGGTGGCGGACGGCGAGTCTGAACCCCGTCGGCGCTCCATAGTCAAAGACGTAGACCGCGAAGCGGTCGAAGCCGATGATCTCGGTAAAACGGTCTATCACGCGAGCAATATTCTCGAACGTGTAACTGAACTTGTCCCGCGCCGGCATATCGGACTGACCGAACCCAGGAAGGTCCGGCGCGACGATATGAAATTTGTCGGCGAGAAGCGGGATCAGGTCACGGAACATGTGGCCCGCACTTGGAAAGCCGTGCAGCAGCAGCAGCTTTGGCGCATGGGGCAGCCCCGCCTCGCGATAGAAAATCTTGAAACCATCGACATCCGCGGTGCGATATCTGACAGGATCCATCGAACTCTCCTTTGTTTGTGACTTCATGACGTCGAACTGAATACGTAAGGAACGATCGCTGCCGGTGCAGCCTGTAAGCGCCTGCTTCAACCAGCGGTTATCGAACTGATCGCGTCGCGAATAATGTCGACGACAACTTCGGGAGCGGTAACGCTGGGCGTGTGATCAACAGCACGTGCCTTGATCTTCGCCTTCATCCGCTGCGCCATGTACCGTTGCGTTTCGGGTGCGATCATTCGGTCTTCTTCCGCGATCAGAAACCAGCTTGGAACGTCCTTCCAAAGCGGGCGTCCCACTGGAACAGTGATGCAATCCAGCGAGATCGGCCGCTGCACAGCAGAAAGCACCGCTTGATCGTCAGCAGATGCGTTTTGCGCGAACGCTGTCGCGAAAGCCGCATCAGGCAGCCAGATCAGGCCGTTGCTGTCCGGTGCAAGCTGTGGCGCCTGGGGATGCGGTTCGGAGCGGTAGAACACGTCCGCGACCTTCTCGCCCTGCTCAGGAGCAAGAGCGCTGACGTAAACCAGAGCCCGGATCCGTTTCGGACATGCCAAGGCGATGACAGCACCGGCGTACGCGTGTCCAACCAATACGACCGGCCCTTCGTTCCGATCCAGGGTGCGATTGAGCGCAGCGACGTCCTCAGCAAGAGAAGTCAGCGGAAGGGGCGCCGCAACGACGTTCACTGCCTCCGCCTTCAGCGCCGTTATCACCCGTGCCCAGCTTGATCCGTCCGCCCAGGCTCCGTGAGCCAGTACCACCGTCAAATCCTTCATCGGCATCCGGCCGCTCCTCAAATTCACATAACCTGATAAATGATATTTGACAGGTTATGTATCTTGACGCATAACTTGTCAACGGCAATTTATCCGGTTACGGAATTGGGGCCTGTTCGGGGAGGGGATCAGTCGTGCAGCACAGACCGCCTGCTGTTTTTGTTGCCGACTCACTCGGCCTCGATTTCCTCAATTCCATCGCCACACCGATCGATACGCCTGTCGATTGGCTCGATAGCGGCGATGGCCTGCTGGCGTGGCTGGCTCAAGCCAGGCTTGTTCCAACAGATGCCTTGGACGCGCTGAAGGCGCGAACGACGTCAGGCGAACTGGATAAAGTCGCGGACAAGGCTCGTGATCTGCGCGAATGGTTCAGAGGCTTCGTGCACAAGCATAAGGGCCGGTCGCTCACGTCAAAGGCGCTCCGCGAATTGGGCCCTGTGAACAGCCTCCTGGAGCGCGACGAGGCGTTCAGCCAAATATCACGGCATCACGACAACGACAGCGATCGTCTGGAGCTGCGGATTATGCGGCACTGGCGATCGCCCGAGTCTCTTTTGCTGCCGATCGGCGAAGCACTGGCGAAGTTCGTTTGCGAAGAAGATTTTTCCGCTGTCAAAGCATGCGAGGGACATGGCTGCACTTTGATGTTCGCCGACCATACTCAGAGACAAGCGAGAAGATGGTGCAGCATGGCGATCTGCGGCAACCGCGCCAAACAGGCTGCGCACCGCATCCGGCTTAAGAACAAGCACTGATAAATCGACGAACTTAGACTTGGCGCGACAAATGGGAGTCTAACACCATGCCCGCTCGTCCCTTGATCGTCTTCGACGTCAACGAGACACTTCTCGATCTGGAAACGATGGAGCCCACCTTCCAGCGGATCTTTGGCGAAAAGAGCGCCATGCGCATATGGTTCGCCAATCTCATCTTATATTCCGCGGCCCTCACCGTAGCGGGCTGCTATGTGCCGTTCACCGATATCGGTTCGGCTGTCATGAAGATGCTGGCGGATACGCGCGGCATCAAAATTGATAACAAGGATAAAGAAGAGCTCACGGAAAAATTTTCTACTATGCCACCTCACCCCGAGGTTCCGGCGGCGCTACGAAAGCTTCGCGATGCGGGCTTCCGGCTTTTCACGCTGACGGACAACCTGCTCGAAGTTCAAACACGCCAGCTTGAGCGCGGCGGCATCGTCGATTTATTTGAAAGAAGATTCAGCGCCGATGGCGTGAAGCACCATAAGCCGTCGCGCGAGGCTTACGCTTATGTCGAGAAAGAACTCGGAGTTGAGCCCTCTCGGATGTGTCTTATTGCCTGCCACACATGGGACACTCTCGGTGCCGTAGCGGCAGGCTGGGACGCGGCACTGATCAAGCGCCCCGGTAACGACGTTCTAGCCGTGGGCCCTCAGCCGCAAGTCATAGGTCGCGACCTGAACGACGTTGCAGATCAGCTCATCGCTCGAGCCAATTGATGGTTCCAAAAACAGCCGCGCGCCGCGGTTCAGAGGCCCGCTGACGCGGCGTTAGCCGCGGCTGCATTAATTGAATTTGAAGACCAGCTGGCTCGTCACAGTCTGAACGGTTGGCTTGAAGATAATATTGGAATTGACGCCGCTTCTGCCTGTGTCGGTAAGAGCGTGATCGCGATAGCTCGCGTAGCGGTACTCATTTCGCCAGAACCAACCCTTTCCGAGGAAGGCAGCCGTCGTTTCCGTGCCGCCACCCATGAACCAGCCATTGCTCGTGAACCCTGGCGTGGTGTTGCCGGTTGAGACCGAGGGGAAATCACGTTCCATGGCTGTGCCGGAGAACCGCGCACTGGAATATCCGCCGTTGACGTAAGTCAGGATCGCCGGTGTCGCCAGCCAACCAACGCGCGCGCCAGCAGCCCAAGCCGATGTCTGTTTAATCTCGCCAGACCATACGGGGTCTTGGTCCTGAATGGTGCCCTTGAGACTTGAGATGGTATATTCGCCAAATACACCCGCTACCCAAGCAGATGCAAACTGCCAGTCATAGCCGGCGCCGATTGTTCCCAAGTAGCCCTTGCCGCCCTGAACTTGCGTCGCACACACCGCACACTGTCCGGTCACCGGATCGGCAGTGTAGGTGTCCGCGGCCCACGAGCCATAACCGGCACCACCGTTCAGATAGAAGCCGGTCCAGTTCGCGGCCATCACTGGCGACGTAGCGGGGTAGGCCGGGGCTACATGGCCAGAGTCAAACTTGTAGACGAATTGAGTCGTGAAGGTCTGCACAGTCGGCTTGAAGGTAATGTTATTCTGAGGGCCATTCAGCAAGTCGACATCCGCAATTGAATGGTTGCCGTAGTAGGCAAAGCGATATTCGTTTCGCCAGAACCAACCTGGCGCGATTGCCGTTTCCACGCCGCCACCAACGAACCAGCCGTTGGCGGTGAACGTCGCGGTCGTAGCCCCCGAGTCCTTACCGTTAAACGTCGTGACCATATTCGCGCCGGAGAACCGGGCACTCGTGTAACCAGTGTTGACGTAAGCAAGGATTCGCGGGTCGACGAGCCAGCCTGCGCGCGCCCCCACGGCCCAAGCCGATGTCTGCTTGATGTCGCCCGCGTAGAATGGCCCACCGTCTTGAATGGTGCCTTTGAGACTCGAAAGATTGCCGTCGAGAAACACGCCAGCCACGATCTTGGGCGACAGTTGATAGTCGAAACCGATGCCAACGACCCCAAGCCAGCCCTTGCCTCCCTGAACTTGCGTTGTGCACAGGTCGCACAGTCCGAGCCGTGGATCGACCGTGGTCGTGTCGGCCGCCCACATGCCGTAGCCGACGCCGCCGTTGACATAGAGGCCGGTCCAATTCGTGGCAGCCAGAACCGGCGCCTTAACAAACTGTTTGGCCGATATGTCCGCGGCAAATGCGCTGGGCGCGGCCAATGTTAGCGCGTTAACGCCAAGGACCAATGCAGCCGCTGTTATGGCTCCACGAGAAAATAAACGCTGCATAGATCCCCCTGCACGCTTTGGCTGGCAAGCGTGACGCCATTCATGTCCGCGAATGACACTGATGCGGCAGATGAATGCTGTCTAGGACGGATCGGAAACGACCTAGGACTCACGAGAACAAAGTAGAACTTATTTTTTATTGTTGCGATGCGGCCACAGCGGACGCGGGATTCGTGACGATGTTGTTCAGCAGTGCTGCGTGCGCTACACCGCCGGCTGAAGCAATACGAACGCACGAGCGTAAGGTCGAAGACTACAGCCAGATTCTGCGTCCGGAGATTTCGATGAAGACTCTTTTCGTTTTCATGCTCGTGTGTCTAGCGCTGACGCCGACCCTGGCGACAGTGGCCCGAGCCGCCGATAGGCAAGCCTGCAACGTAGCTGTCGATATCACCGACACCGATCCCAAAGGCACGAATGTAAGATCAACACCAGGCGGCGCGGTCATCACGTCCCTGAAGAATCCCACTAGCGACGGCTGGATCGCTGTCCATATCACCGCCCAGCTCGGGGACTGGTTCGAGATCGACCGCGCTAATCTCATCGATGCCAATTCGTCCCCGGATGATAAAGTTATTTTCCGCGGGAAAGGGTATCTGCACAAAAGTGTTCTGGGCGTCAGTGGGTTGCAGAATGGCGCCGCCATCTACACCGACCACGACATAAAAAGCAGCCCGATTGAACTTCACGCCGCCGGCGACCAGCAAGTGGACCTGTTGGGATGCTGGGGCGAGTTTCTCAAGGTTCATGTCAAGAAGGGCATCGGCTGGACGAAAGAAGCCTGCACCAACATGAACACGACATGCTCCTGACGGGAGTTTCTGACGCGGCGCGAAGCCAGCCTAAACAGCTCTCGAAACCAAAGGGTTGTCAGCGGAAGAATCGGGACTGGCGGCGTTCGCTAAAGCAGTGGCGGAGGGAGTGGGATTCGAACCCACGTTACGGTTTCCCGTAAACACGCTTTCCAAGCGTGCGCCTTCAGCCACTCGGCCACCCCTCCAAACCTTGGGCGACGTGTCGCGCCAAGCGCGCCGCTAGAGGGCGCCGCTAGCTCATGGCGACCGACGCGGGCTTTTGCAAGCCAAGATACGGGCCGGACACGGATTTTCAGCATTCCAGATGACGGCTTTGGCCGGAATTGCGCAAAATGAGGCCAATCGGGGTATTTAGCGCCTTTTCCCAATGGCCTGATCGGGTCTGGATGATTGACCGGCCCGGGCCCCCATGCCCAGAGTCCCCCGGCCGCGATGGGAAATCATGCCCGGGCCACAGGATTACCGATGTCCGGAGACGTTTCCGCCCTGCAATTGGTGCTGTCCGGCGACCCCGGCCTGTTCGCCATTGTGCGGCTGTCGCTCGTGGTCAGCCTGAGCGCGGTCGTGCTCGCGGCACTGATTGGTGTACCTTTTGGCGCATTCCTCGCGCTGACCCGCTTTCCAGGCCGCCAGATGGCCATCGTGGCGCTCAACGCGCTGATGGGCCTCCCCCCCGTCGTGGCGGGGCTGGCGGTGTATCTGCTGCTGTCGCGCTCCGGCCCACTTGGCTCCTGGGGCATTCTGTTCACGCCGCAGGCCATGATCGTCGCGCAAACCATTTTGGTGACACCCATCATCGCCGCGCTGGCGCGGCAGACGATCGAGGATTTGTGGGTCGAATACCGTGACGAACTGGCCGCGATGAACGTCGGCCCCGCCGGCCGCGTCGCCACGTTGATCTGGGACGCCCGATTTTCCCTTGTGACTGCGCTACTTGCGGGATTCGGCCGCGCCGCGGCGGAAGTCGGCGCCATCATGATCGTCGGCGGCAATATCGACGGCTTCACCCGCACCATGACCACCGCCATTGCGCTTGAAACGTCCAAAGGCGACCTGCCGCTCGCAATCGGCCTCGGCATCGTCTTGATTTTAATCGTGATTGCCATCAACGCGCTGGCTTGGGCCGCGCGCCGCGCCGGCGAACACGTCGCGGGATGACCATGCGCGCACCCGCCACCGACCTGCCTTTAATGTTCGTAGACGCGGGTATCCTCGCCGGTGAGGTGCCTATCCTCGACCGTATTTCCCTGACCATCAGCGCCGGCGCGCCGACCGTTCTGATCGGCCCGAACGGCGCCGGAAAAACCACCCTGCTCCGCGCCGCCATGGGCCTCCTGCGGCCGACGCGCGGCCACGTGACCTGGGGTGGCCGCGACGATGCGTCACCGGACCGGCGCGCCATCATGTTCCAGCGGCCGGCGATGCTCCGGCGCAGCGTCGAGGCCAACATCCATTACGCACTCGCCGCGGCGAATGCACCCCGCGCCACCCGAGACGAGCGCACACGCGATCTTCTCGCCACTGTCGGCCTGAAAGACCTCGCGCATCGGCCCGCACGCAAGCTGTCCGGCGGCGAGCAGCAA
>DASYCM010000150.1:0-6378 GCA_036500165.1 Pseudolabrys sp. | reverse complement strand
CGGATCTGGTGGCCCCAACCGATATCGGTCTTGGCGTCCTGCGCGGCAACGGCCTTGTCTTCGCGCCGCTTGACCTCGGCCTCGAACAGTTTGGCGCGCAACATGTCCCACGCCATCGCGCGGTTACGATGCTGCGAACGGTCCTGCTGGCACTTGACGACGGTGTTGGTCGGGATGTGCGTGAGGCGTACCGCCGACTCCGTCTTATTGACGTGCTGACCGCCGGCGCCGCCGGAACGCATCACGTCGGTGCGCACGTCGCTCTCATTGATTTCGATCTTGATACGGTCGTCGATCACCGGGAACACGACGACGCTGGCGAAAGACGTATGCCGGCGTGCATTGGCGTCGAACGGCGAAATGCGCACCAGCCGATGCACGCCGGCCTCGTTCTTGAGCCAGCCGTAAGCGTTGTGACCCTTGATCTGCACGGTCGCCGATTTGAGACCGGCGCCCTCGCCTTCGCTCTCTTCTAGCCAGTCGACCTTGTAGCCCTTCTTCTCCGCCCAGCGCACATACATGCGAAGCAGAATGCCAGCCCAATCCTGACTCTCGGTGCCGCCGGCGCCGGCATGCACTTCGAGGAAGCAGTCATTGGCGTCGGCCTCACCCGACAGCAGCGCTTCGAGTTCGCGCCGCGCCAGTTCGATCTTCAATGCCTTAAGCGCCGCTTCCGCGTCGGCGACGGTAGCGGAGTCTTTTTCGGATTCACCGAGTTCGATCAGCATCAACTGATCGTCGAGATCGCGTTCGATACGGCCGATGGCGTTGAGGCTATCGTCCAGCGCGTCGCGCTCGCGCATTGTGCGCTGCGCTTTGGCCTGATCGTTCCAGAAGGAAGGGTCTTCAGCCGCCTTGTTCAGTTCGGCCAGACGTTGTGTCGCGGTATCGACGTCAAAGATGCCTCCTCAGCAGTCCAATGGACCGCTTGATGTCTTCGACAAGATTCTGGGCTTCAGCGCGCATAGTTGTTCCGCTTTCAGAGGCCGCATGTAGCGTCCTTGGGAGAGTCCTGCAACCCCGTGGCCGGCCGGCACTTCAGGCACAATGAGCCCGCTTGAGCGCTCGATAGACGGTTGCACGGCTCACACCGAGGCGTTGGGCCGCGCCGGCAATACCGCCCGGTTTGCCATCGATATCAGTCATTGCCGCGATGATACTACCGTCGTCGAGTTTGCGCGGCCGGCCGACATGCCTGCCGCGAAGCCGCGCGGATAACATGCCTGCTTTGGTGCGCTCGGAAATCAATGCGCGCTCGAACTGCGCCAGAGCCGCCATAATATGGAACACCAACACCCCGCTCGGCGAACCTGTATTGATCGCCTCCGACAGCGAAACCAAACCGATACGCCGGCGGTCGAGATCGTTCACAACCTCGATCAAATGCGGCAGCGAACGGCCCAGACGATCAAGTTTCCATACAACCAGATCGTCGCCCACGGTCAGCCGCGCCAGACATTGCTCAAGCCCTGGACGGCTGCGGCAGGCGCCAGAATGACCTTCATCGCTAAAGATTAGCTGGCAGCCAAAGCGCCGCAATGCATCAGTTTGCAAGTTGATAGATTGACAATCTGTAGATACACGCGCGTATCCGATACGCATTGTGACGCCATTACTCACACTGAATCAGAATAATTCATAAAATACACTCAGACTCACTCAAATATACGTACTTTTACTATATAAATACTGTCTCAAAACCGTTCCTTTTTAGACCACGCTTCCATTTGTCCGTCAAGCCGAATTACATCCTAAAATATATAAAATTTATATAATACAACCTTTAATTGCAATGAGTTGTCACACTCCATGAACGCCGGGCGCCAGCGCAAACCCGCGCACGCCTTTCCGCAAAAGGGAACGCTTTCGGTCACCAAGCGCACCGCGAGCGGAAGCCGCGCATCCCGCGCGGCCATCAACCCTTACGCAGGAGACAGCATCATGGCTGCCCAGATCTATACGCTTCGATTCAAGAACCGCAGCGAGAGCCAGCACGATTTCCTCTGCTATCAGCAGGGCATCAACGTCAACACCCCCTACGTCTACACCCTCGCCTGGTTCGCCAAGCCGGTGGCCGATGGCGTCGATGTCGATTTCACCTGGACCATCGACTACTCATTCGTGTGGTCCGAGCAAGGCACGCTGAAGCCCGGCCTCAACTTCAAAGCGCAGCAGGTCGCGCCGGCCGACTTGGTGACCGCCAACCTGATCGACTTCACCGAAATTGGCGGTGCATTCCAGTTCGCCAATGAGACGGCAGGCGGCACGGCGGGTTCGCTCATCGTCGACTGCGATGGCACGATCCCGAAGGACGCCGCCATGGTGGGTATCGGCATGTCCGGGCAAGGCACACACGTTGTGAAAGCCGAGCCGAACTTCGCCGCCGTGTTCAGCGTGCATCCCGAATACTGGATCAGCTTCGGCTCGTTCGTGCCCGGCCAGGTGGTCGATACGCAAACGATGGTCAACTCCGACGCGGTCGTCTTTCCGGTCAACGTCTACGGCATGACCGCAACGCTCGACAGCGGCAACAACTGGACCATCGAGCAGGGTCTGGTCTGACGCACGGCAACTCTCATGCGAGTGCCGTCAATCCCCCCCGGCGGCCTCGCCGCGAGCCCCCGCGCCGTTCGTCGCACTCCGGCGCGGCGGGCTCGTGCCCTTTCACCTTACATCGATGAACGGAGTTACATCATGTTCCGCTTACGAACCGTTCTTGCCGCAGCGCTGATGGTCGGCGCGGTGGCCAGCCTGCCCGCAACCGTGCAGGCACAATGCGTTCCCGCAGCTTTCCCGGCAGGCTGGCTCAATGCGCAAGAAGCCGCTGGCGGCCATACGATCGCTCGGCACGTCAACCAAACGCTCGCACAACTGATCAATCGCGTGCTTTATGGCGGCGTACCCGCCGCCGGCAGTTATCCGACGGTTGCTGGCGCGCAAGCCACCATTACGGCGGCACTCGCTGCGAATGCGGTCGCGATCAATACGTGGCGAGCAACCGGCGCCGTCGGCGGCGGGCCCGTCAATGTCGGCACGACGCAAGCGTTTGACTACGCAAATGCAGCGAATATCGGAACGGTCGCCTTTACCGTCGGCAACCCGCCCAACGCCATCGGCTGGAGTCAGACCTGCGCCTTTCGCGTTGTCATGCGGGCAACAGGCGGCAATACGTGTATGCTTCTGACTTCATACCCGCGACCGGCAACGCCGGGAGATCATTGTCCGTGAGCAGCACTGACGCCTTGTACGGTTACCTGGCTGGCCAATTCGCTGACGCGGACTTGGCCGGTCAGACTGACACGCAAGCGGCCGTGGACGGTTTGTCGACCACCACAAAGGCCGCCTACGACGATGTGCTCCGTCAGGGCCGTGCCGTACTGGCGTCACCACCAATCGATTGGCGGCGCATCGCCGATTACGCCAATCGACGCTTCAGCAATGAAGCCGAAGTGCGCGAATGGCTCACACGCATGATGGATCTGCTGGACGCCGCGCTCAAGAAGCTCTGAGCCACACAGACACGCAAAAACATACGAGCCGCCTCATTGGGGCGGCTCGTATTTGTTTTGACGACTGCCAAAGAAGAAAAAAAGAAAGGTGAGCTAGTACAGACCGCCGGTGCCCGAGCGCACGGCGCGGTCGGCGTCGGGCGAAACGCCGGCACCCCACGGGCGGCTGCTGCCACTGCTGTTGCCTGTTTCGCCTTCGCCGTAGCCGACCACCGAATAACTGTCGGGCGGCGCAGTGCCGGGCTTGAAGGCTTCCAGGATCGCTTTCTCGGTACCGGGTCCGGCGCGCATGCCGGTTTTGGCGTCGACGCGGATCAGTTTAATGCCCGGCGGCACGCGGAACGGCGCGGCAGGCTTGTCCGCCAGCGCGACCTTCATGAAGTCCTTGACGATCGGCGCGGCCAAGCCGCCGCCGGTTGCACGGTTACCGAGATGGCGCGGCTTGTCGTAACCGATATAGACGCCGACCACGACATCCGGCGTGAAGCCGATGAACCAGGCGTCCTTCTCATCGTTCGTGGTGCCGGTCTTGCCGGCGACCGGCTTGCCGACTTCGCGCTGGAAGCCCGCGCCGCCGGCGGTGCCGCGCAGCACGACGCCTTCCATCAACGACGTCATCTGATAGGCGGTCATCGGATCGAGCACCTGCTGGCGCCGGTCGATCAAAGACGGCTCGGGCTGGTTCGCCCATTTCTTGGCTTCGCAACCGACGCACTCGCGTTCGTCGTGGCGATAGACGGTGTGGCCGTAGCGATCCTGAATGCGATCGACCAGCGTCGGCTTCACGCGCCGGCCGCCATTGTCGAACATCGAATAAGCCGTGACCATGCGCAGCAGCGTGGTCTCGCCTGCGCCCAGCGAGAACGACAGATAAGGCGGCAGGTCGTCATAGACGCCGAAACGTTTGGCATATTCCGCAATCAGCGGCATGCCGATGTCCTGCGCCAGACGCACGGTCATCACGTTGCGCGAATGCTCGAGCCCGAAGCGCAGCGTCGACGGGCCGTAGAACTTGCCTTCGTAGTTCTCAGGCTTCCACACGCCGATGCCGGGGCCTTGATCGATTTCGAGCGGCGCGTCGAGCACGACGGTCGACGGCGTGTAGCCGTTGTCGAGCGCGGCGGCATAGACGATCGGTTTGAACGACGAGCCCGGCTGGCGCAGCGCCTGCGTCGCGCGGTTAAACTGGCTCTGGTCGTAGGAGAAGCCGCCGACCATCGCGAGCACGCGGCCGGTCCACGGATCCTGCACCACCATCGCGCCGGAGACTTCCGGAATTTGATGAAGGGCGTACTGGCCTTCGGTCTTGGCCGGTTCGACGTAAATGACGTCGCCTGGATTGAGCACCTGGCTGACTTTGGCCGGCGCCCTGCCCGAAGTCTTGGCCCACTTCACACCCTCGAGCGGAATGATGCCGATGGTGCGTTCCTTGCTGACATAGCCGCCCGGTTCGCGGCCCGGCTGCAAGCCGATGCGTGCGGTGGTGTCGCTGACTTCGAGAACGACAGCCATGCGCCACGGCGCGATGTCGGCCAGCGCCTTGATGTCGGCGAGCTTGGTGCCCCAGTCGCCTGAGATGTCGGCTTTGGTCACGGCGCCGCGCCAACCCTGAGCTTCGTCGAACTTCACCAGCCCGTCGGTCAGCGCCTTGCGCGCGATCACCTGATACTTGGTGTCGAGCGAAGTACGCACCGACAGCCCGCCCTCGTACAATTTTTTCTCACCGTAGCGGTCGTTGAGTTCGCGGCGCACTTCCTCGGTGAAATATTCGGCGGCGAAGGTGTGCACGCTCGACGGCTTCTGCGACACGCCGAGGCCGGTCTTCTTGGCTTTGTCGGCGTCGGCCACCTTGATGAAGCCAGCTTCCGCCATGCGGTCGATCACCCAGTTGCGGCGCTCCATGGCGCGCTCGCGGAAGCGGAACGGGTGGTAGTTGTTCGGCGCCTTCGGCAGCGAGGCGAGATAAGCGACTTCCGGAATCGTCAGTTCGTTGACGGACTTGTCGAAGTAGACGAGCGAGGCGGCGGCGATGCCATAGGCGCCAAGCCCCAGGTAAATTTCGTTCAAGTAAAGCTCGAGGATTTTGTCCTTGCTGTAGGTGCGCTCGATCTTGAGCGCCAGCAGCGCTTCCTTGGCTTTGCGCGCGAGCGAAACTTCGTTTGTTAGCAAGAAGTTCTTGGCGACTTGTTGCGTAATGGTTGAGGCGCCCTGGGGGCGGCGGCTCGAACCGAAATTCTGCAGATAATTGATGCCGGCACGCGCGATACCGGTGAAATCGAGCCCGCCATGCTCGTAGAAGTTCTTATCCTCGGCAGCGAGGAAGCCCGAGATGACCAGCTTCGGCACCGCCTGGATCGGGATATAGAGCCGGCGCTCGCGCGCGTACTCGCCGAGCAGCGAGCCGTCCGCCGCGTGCACGCGGGTCATGACCGGCGGTTCGTAGTCCTGGAGCTGCGAGTAGTCCGGCAGGTCCTTGGAGAAATGCCACAGCAGGCCGGCGGCGCCGGCGACGCCAACCACGAAAAGGATGGTGCCCGCCGCGAACAGAAATCCGAGAAAGCGCAGCAAGAGCTTCATGTAGAAATGGTCCCGCCTCGAATCGGCGCCTGTTCAGGATAGATCATGCCGGTATCGCCCCCGTGCAAGGTATCGGCATAGCACCGTGGTCGTCCCGTTTTATGTTGAAACTTAGGCCAATGGGCCGCGAGGTCCACATCAGTTGCGCCCCGCCGCGCCGCGCGCCAGCCGGGGCGCGAAATAAGTATCGACCGCCTGCGCCAGCGCCGTTGCGGTCTTCCCCTGCCACTCGGCCGAGGTGAGCAGCTTGAGGTCGTTCTTGGTCGACATATAACCCAGTTCCACCAGCACC
>DASYCM010000149.1:0-1701 GCA_036500165.1 Pseudolabrys sp. | reverse complement strand
GGTCGCCTAGTCAATCAACAACCAACAAACGAACCAAGGAAGGCTTAGAAATACCATGAAGCTCAAGGGCAGAGTTGCATTCGTCACGGGCGCGTCGGGCGGCATCGGCGGCGCAGTCGCGCGGCTGTTCGCGAAAGAGGGCGCCGACGTCGGCATGGCCGCGCGTTCCGTCGACAAAATGGAGCCGGTCGCGGCGGACATCCGCAAGGCCGGCCGGAAGGCGGTGATCAGCCGCGCTGACTTGATGAAGGATCAGGACGTCAAGGACGCCATCGCCAAGACCGTGAAGGAGCTTGGGCCGATCGACATTCTGGTCAATTGCGCCGGCGTCGTCGCCTTCGAAGCCGTGCACGAAACCCCCGATAAGTCGTGGGATCTGTGCATGCAGGTCAACGTCAAGGGTCCCTTTGTCGCGATCCGCGAAGTGCTGCCGGGCATGCTCGAGCGCAAATACGGCCGCATCGTCAACGTCGCTTCGGTGTCCGGCAAGATCGGCCTCGCATTCCGTGGCGCCTATGCAGCCTCGAAGCACGCGCTTGTCGGCCTGAATCGTTCGCTCGCCGCCGAAACCGCGCCTTACGGCATTACCGCGAACTGCATCTGTCCCACTTTCGTCGCCACCGAGATGTTCGACGAGAGCATCCAGCGGTGGGCTGACTCGACCGGCAAGAGCTTCAAGGAAATGTCGGAAGAACTCCGCCAGAAAGTGCCGATGAAGCGTTTCATCGCGCCGGAAGAATGCGCACCGCTCGCATTGCTGCTCGCATCGGAAGAGAATGGCGGCATGACCGCGCAGGCCATCAATATCGATGGCGGCTTCGTCCAGTACTAAAGGCGGTCGCAAGTGCGTTTACAGGGACGAACAGCTTTCATCACGGGCGCGGCCGGCGGTATCGGCCAAAGTACCGTCAAGCTCTTTCTCAAGGAAGGAGCGAACGTGATCGCTTGCGATCTCGACGATGCTTCGCTCGCGAAGCTGAAAGCCTTGCTTCCTGAAACGCGCTCGCTGCACCTTCAGACTCTCGATGTCTCGAAACGCAGCGACGTCGAACGCGCCATCGCGTCCGGCGTCGCTGCTTTCGGTTCAATCGACATTCTGCTCAATAACGCCGGGATCTCGCCGAAAAAGTCCTATCTCGACTACACCGACGAAGATTGGGACGCGATCATCTCTATTAATCTGACCGGCGAATATCTCTGCGCCCGCGTCGCCTCCGTTTACATGATGGACAAGAAGTACGGGCGCATCATCAATATGTCCTCATCCGCCTGGCGCTCCGGTGGTTTCGCCGGCGGCGTGCCATACACATCCGCCAAGGCCGGTGTCATCGGTCTCACCCGTTCGCTGGCAAAAACCCTGGGGCCGCACGGCATCACCGTCAATGCCATTGCGCCAGGTCCGACCACGACGCCTCTCACCGATCTTTGGCTGCCTGCGCAGCAGGCCAGTATCGTTGCACAAATCCCGCTTGGCCGTGTCGGCACGCCGCAGGATGTCGCCAACGCCGCGCTGTTTCTGGCGTCAGACGACGCCTCTTATGTAACTGGAATCTGTCTCGACGTGAACGGCGGCATCGCGATGGGCGGCTGAAGCAAGCCATCCCGCACCGCAGGAAGAAGTATGTGAGAGATGTTGGGCCATAACCGCGAAAAGATGCTTGGAGCGTCGTGCCTTGCCGACATGCTGCAAGGCTATGGCGT
>DASYCM010000148.1:0-5790 GCA_036500165.1 Pseudolabrys sp. | reverse complement strand
TCGACGGCGCGCTCGCTGACGGTGCCGCCGTTACCGGCAAGCGCCAGCCGCGTAACGGTTTCGCCCGGCGTCGCCGCCAGAATGCGCAGCATTTCGCGTTCGCGGTCGGTGAGCTTGACGTTGTCTTCGCCACTGCGCAATTCGCCACGCGCGAGGTGATACACGAAAGGTCCGAACCGCACTGACTCGGGTTGCGGCGCGGCGGCCGGCCGCACGCGCTTGAGAATGCTGGCGATCCGCAACGACAATTCACGCGGCTCGAACGGCTTCGACAGATAATCGTCGGCGCCCATCTCGAGGCCCTTGATGCGGCTTTCGGCGGCATCGCGCGCGGTCAACATCAGGATCGGCACGCTGGATGTACCGCGCAGCGATTGCGCGAAATCGAAGCCGTTTTCGCCAGGCATCATGACGTCGAGAATGAGCAGATCGAAACTCAGGCCGATCAGTTTCGCCCGCGCGTCGGCGGCGGTCTCGGCCGTGCTGACGCGATAACCTTCGCCGCTGAGAAAACGCGACAGCAGATCGCGGATACGGCGGTCGTCATCGACCACCAGCAGATGCGGAGCATCGTCGGAAAGCATGGCAGGCACTGTCATGGGCCAAGCTCCTTCCGCAATGAGTTAGGTCCGTGCCTTGGCATGATCGGCGCGGGCGATCTGGCGCAGCACGCTTTCGCGATTGTCGTTGTCGATCATGGCGGTCAGAAAGCGCCGCGCGGCTTCATGCGCGCCGGGGCCAAGCTCGGCAAAAGCGCGGTTGATACGCACGGTCTGCAACTGGGCGAGCTTAAGCGACAGCGCCTCACCCTTCGGCGTCGCGAACAGCAGCCGCTGCCGGCGGTCCTGCGCGCCTTCCTTCTGGATGACGAAGCCCTGGTCGACGAGCTGCTTGAGCACGCGGCCGAGCGATTGCTTGGTGATGTTGAGAATGTCGAGCAGGTCCGCGACCTTCATCCCCGGATTGCGATTGACGAAATGCAGCACGCGATGATGGGCGCGACCGAAGGCGAGTTTGCTCAGCACTTCGTCCGGATCGCCGACGAAGTCGCGATAGGCAAAAAACAAAAGCTCGATGATGTCCCAGACCTGGGGCGGCGATGTCCCAGCCGTCAGGTCGGCGCCGGTAGCTGGCGCTGCGGCAACCTTGGAACTCATATTTATGTCAGCCATGTTGACATATTTTGATTTTATGTTACAAAAACGAAGCTAACGACGAAAGGATAGTACCAAGAGGGTGCTATCCCGACCGTGACAGAGGCTTCCGACGGGTATCTTCGCAGTCATACCGGGTGTTGCCGGGTGACGCAAAGTGTTGGAAGTAGCGCTAAAAATGCGCCATCACAGCGGCGGACGCGGCCAACAGGCCCCTCGGCGCGCATGATCCCGCACTGGCGCCAGTAAAATAGAGTCGAAGGAGGAAGGCCATGGCTGCACAATCATACGACAAGCTCGACGGGGTCATCTGGTATGACGGCAAGCTGGTGCCGTGGGCCGAAGCCAACGTCCATGTCCTCACCCACGGCCTGCACTACGCCAGCGCGGTGTTCGAAGGCGAACGCGCCTACGGCGGCCATATCTTCAAGTCGACGGAACATTCAGAGCGCTTGAAGCGCTCCGCCAAGATCCTCGATTTCGATATCCCCTTCTCCGTTGCCGAGATCGACGCCGCCAAGAAGCTGGTGGTCGAGAAGAACGGCAAAAAGGAAGCCTACGTCCGTCCCATCGCCTGGCGCGGTTCGGAAATGATGGGCGTGTCGGCACAGAACAACACCATCCACCTCGCCATCGCGAGTTGGGAATGGCCGAGCTATTTCGATCCCGAACAGCGGCTCAAGGGCATCCGTCTCGATCTCGCGGAATATCGCCGGCCCGATCCGAAGACCGCGCCGTGCCGTGCCAAGGCCGCCGGCCTGTACATGATCTGCACCATCTCCAAGCACGCGGCCGAGCGTAAAGGCTACGCCGACGCCATGATGCTGGATTGGGAAGGCCGCGTCGCCGAATGTACCGGCGCGAACATCTTCTTCGTCAAGGACGGCAAGATCCACACGCCGATCGCCGACTGCTTCCTCGACGGCCTCACCCGCCAGACCGCGATTGAGCTTGCGAAAAGGCGCGGCATCGAGGTAATCGAACGGCGCATCATGCCGGATGAACTCGACTCGATGTCGGAATGCTTCATCACCGGCTCGGCCGCGGAAGTCACCGCGGTGTCCGAGATCGCCAAGTGGAACTTCAAACCCGGCAGCATCACCAAGACGCTGATGGAAGACTACACCGCGGAAGTGAATGCTCCGGCCAAGGCCGCTGCTGCCTGAGCTTCCTCAAGCGGGACGAAATAAAAAGCCGGCTGTTTCAGCCGGCTTTTTTGTTGCCCGCCGGTTCTTCCGGCCGCAGCAGCGTGACATAGCGCACGTGATATTTTGCCAGAAACCGATCGAGGCTTTCGTCGAGCACGCGATGGCGGGTTTGCGACGCGTGGCGTAATAGCAGTTCGCCCTTGTCGCCAAACGTGACAAAGCCGACATGGAAATAATCGAGGTTCGTGCGCTGCGTGACGAAGCCGATGATGTCGCCGGCAACGAGCTGGCTTCTGTTGGCGAGCAAGACCTCATGCGGGATCACGGTCATCGGAAATTTGCGACGGCCTAGCCCACGCTCCGCCGTCACGGTTTTCTGAATATCGATCGCGCCGTCCATCGCGACCCAACGGCAGGTCTTGTTCTCGACGTTGTGCTGACCCCACTCGAAGAAATAGTGATTGCGCTCGCGCCAGGCGACGACGCCGTTGTGGTAGCGGATCGTGCGCAAATTCGAATCGAACGCCAAAGGCTCGCGCGACATCGCGGCAGCCAGCACGGTTTCGCAATAAGTCACGCAGTCGAAGGCATCGTCGCGCGCGACGAATTTTTCAGCCCGGCGCGGGCTGCCAATCAACGTGGAACCGCGGTAGCGGGTGCCCTTGAGCGCCGCGGCAATGAAATCGACGCGTTGCGAAATCGCCGGCAGCTTTTGCGCGTCGAGGATCAGCCAGCCAATACGTGGCTCTGGCTCGGCCACAGCCGCCGCAGCAGGAGCAATACAGCCGGCCACGGCAACGCCGCCCGCAAGAATCTGCAGGACGCCGCGCCGGCTCGGCTGCGAATCGAAAGGCATGTTCGAATCAGACACGGCAGCCATTTTGCCGCCTAATCCCGGATCACGACCAGCCGGTCGGTGCCGGATTCAGCGCCCCACATTTCACCGGGCCGGCCTAGCATCTGACGTACCGACGCATTGCGCTTGTCGCTGGTGAAGCTTTCAAATTTCTCGGTGACCGGATCGAAGCGCACGATCGCGTTGGCCGGCCAATCGGTGAGCCAGACCTTGTCCTTGTCGTCGACAAAAACGGCGTAACAGCCCTGCTTGCTCTTCGGCAGCGGCCACACTTTCCAGGCCTTGGCCATCGGATCATAGCGGCCGACCTCGCCGGTGTTCCACAGACTGACCCAGAGCAGGCCTTTCGAGTCCGACCAGATACGGCGCGGGCCGACACCCGGCTTCGGCGGCGGCACCACCAGCGCGTCTCCGCTCACCGTGTCGATCTTGGCGATGTGATCGCCGGCGAGCGAGGCGTACCAGACATCGCCGTTTGGCGTCGTCGTGATGCCGTAGGGCCCGACGCCTTTTGGCGCTTTCCACGCTTCGACCTTGCCCGTCGCCGGGTCGACGCGGCCATAGACGCCGTTCTGCCCGGTGAACCAGAGAATGCCTTTGCGATCGAAAGTCGCGGTATTGAGATTGGCGTTAGCGAAGTCCGCCGGTAACGGAAACAGTTTCACCGCTTTGGTCGCCGGATCGACGCGGGCGATCGCGTTCTGTCCGCCTTCGGTAATCCAGGCCGCGAGATCGGGCCCGACGATGACACCATGCGGCGCGGCGTCCGGCCCGAGCGACACATGAATCGTTCTGCGCGTCTTCGGATCGAGAATACCGAGCGCGCCCTGGCTCTGCGCCGTGTACCAGACCTTGCCGTCGGGAGCCGGCGCCACGTCATGCGGATGCGCACCGCGCGGCACGTCGTAATAATCGACTTCAGCGGCCGGTGTGCCGCTGACGCCGAGCGCGATTACCGCAACGGTCACGATCACGAGCGGAACCATGTTGCCCCTCAGTCTTTCTTGCGCATGACCTTGTCCGAAAACCACAACCCATCCCCGATCAAGTCGAAGACGGGCTCTTCGGACTCATGCGTAACATCGTTGCGAGCCGGCTTACTCAGCCGCTTCGTGCTTG
Source organism: Pseudolabrys sp. (assembly GCA_036500165.1). Classification (GTDB taxonomy): domain Bacteria; phylum Pseudomonadota; class Alphaproteobacteria; order Rhizobiales; family Xanthobacteraceae; genus Pseudolabrys. Next base: position 1,513 of record DASYCM010000148.1, on the reverse strand, counting down.
CCCTGCGCGGCCCAGCGCCCGGCAGCGGCGTCATCGGTCGCTTTCGCCTCGATCCAAACTTTCCCGTCCGCCTTCTCGATCTGCTTCCAGAACGGCGCGCGAGTCTTGAGATAGTCCATCAGAAATTCCGCCGCGGCGAAGGCCGCGTCGCGATGCGATGAGGCGGTAGCGACCATCATAATGTCGTCGCCGGGTACGATGCGGCCATGGCGATGAATCACGGTAACGCCAAGAAGTGGCCAGCGCTCCATGGCGTCGCAGACATGCCGTTCGATTTCGGCTTCCGCCATGCCGGGATAATACTCGAGCGTGAGCGCCGCGATCGGTTCGCTGCCTTCATTGCCACGGCAAATGCCGGTGAATGTCACCAAAGCGCCGACATCCGTGCGGCCGCCGGTCAATTTCTTTGCCTCGGCGGCGGCGTCGAACGGTTCGCTCTGGATGCGGACGGTAGCGGTCATGGCGACAATATTACAGCGCCGCAGCGTTGGACGCTATCCGCCTGTCACTATCCACCCGTCATAGGCGGGAAAAACGCGATTTCCGAGGCGGTGGTAATCGGTGCATGCGCCTTGACGTGGGTCTTGTCGATCGCGGCGCGAATTATTTTCGGATTCTCGAAGGCATAGGCGTATTCCTCGCCACGCGAAGCGAGCCACGTCATCAGGTCTCCCACGGTGGCGACACCGCCGGGAACTTCGACGTCTTCTTCGGCTTTACCGACACGTTCGCGGACCCAGGCGAAGTAGCGGAGCTTCATGATTTTTTCCTGCACACGATCTCGTTCGACCTACCTTCGCCCGCCGAAGCGGCCTTCGCGTAGGCGGGAAATTGCTTCCCACTTTTCGGGATCATGCGCGTCAGTCGATCATGTATCGAAGGCCGGCGCGCAGATAATCCCAGCCGGTATAGAGCGTGACGATCGCCGACAGCCACATCAGCGTGATGCCGATCTCGATGGTCTGCGGCAGCACCGCTTCTCCGGCCTCGCCCGCGATCAGAAAACCGATGGCGACCAGTTGGCCGACGGTTTTCCACTTCGCCAATGTCGTCACGGGAATGCTGACATGCAGGTCGGCGAGAAACTCACGCAGACCCGACACCAGGATTTCGCGGCAGAGAATGATCACAGCCGCGAGCAGCGTCCAGCCGCGGATGGTGCCGTCCGCCGCGAGCATCAAAAGGCACGATGCCACCAACAGCTTGTCGGCGATCGGATCGAGCATGCGGCCGAGCGAGGACTGCTGGCCCCACATCCGCGCGAAATAGCCGTCGAGAATGTCAGTCACGCCGGCGGCGATGAAGATCACCAGGGCTACCCAGCGCAGCCAGAGCCCGCCGTCGAGAATGCTCTGCCAATAGATCAGCCCCACCACGACCGGGACGGCGGCGATGCGGGCGTAGGTCAAGATGTTCGGCAACGCGAGCGGGTGCGCCGGCAGGCGGCCGGAACTGACAGGATTCATGGGCGACAAAGGATCATTCCACCGCGGCTAGGTCAATCGCCCGCGGC
>DASYCM010000147.1:0-6693 GCA_036500165.1 Pseudolabrys sp. | reverse complement strand
CGCACCAGGTCCGTGACGATGGCAACGACGCTCGCCGTCATGGTCGAGAAGTCGATATAGGCGTTGGCGATGGACGACGAGATCGGAACGACGATGTCGCGAATTTCGGTAATGCGCATGCTTTAGCGTTTCTTCTTTTTCGACTTCTTCTTGCCCGTCAGCACGGCAATCGCCTCGATCTCGAACAGGCCGCCGGGCCGCGCCAGCGCCGGCACACCGATGGTCGTGCTGACCGGCGGCGCCTTTGCATTGAGATAGCGGTTACGGATTTCGCGATAGGCCGCCATATTCTCGGTGATATCGACGAGGAAATTGTTGATCTTGACGACGTCACTCCATTTGCAGCCTGCGGCCTTGAGCGCCAGCGTGAGATTATCGTGCGCCTTGATGCATTGAGCTTTGAAGTCTCCCGGCGCGCCGACGAATTTGTTGTCCATGTCGACGCCGAGCTGGCCTGCGAGATAGACGGTCGTGACCGGCCCCGTGGCTTCAACGACGTAGCTGTAACCGGGCGGCTTCGGCAGAGTCTTCGGATTGTCAAAACAGAGTTTTCCGGCCATCGCTTCCCCCTCACGTTGTTTTGCCCGATTTCACCACATCGCGGCACGGGTAAGCAATTGAGCGGCGGCAGAAAACCGGCCGCCTTTACCGGGGACGGCCTAGTCCAACAGCCCAAGCCGGCCGGCCAGCCATTTCGTCGTCGGCGCCTGGATCAGAATTGTCATCAGAATGGCGACAAACGTGACCGAAGCGATCACGTCGGCGCCCGGCGCCTTCATGCCCAGCAACAGCCCGGCAAGCGCGGCAGGAATGACGCCGGTCTCGCGCGTCCAGCACATGAAAAGCATCTCGTTAAAGCTCCAGCGCGCGCCGGTCCGGCAGCGCGCACAGGAAGACCGTCAGCGGCCGCGCCAACAGCATCAGAACGGCGACAACGATTACGCCGCCAAACCAGTATTGCGCCATCAGATGAAAATCGACTTGCGAGCCGAGCAGGATGAAGATGAACAGCCGCATGATGAAGGCGGTCGTCATCACGAATTCGTCGAGCTTCTGCGCCTCGGCCTCCACCATCTTGAAGCCAAAAGCGTCCTTGTTGCCGATCACCATGCCGAATACGAACACCGCCATGAAGCCCGAGGCCTGCAAGCCGTCGGCGACGAAATAAGCGCCGATCACCGACACGAGCGTCACGACCGGCGCATACTCGGCGAGAAACGACCAGCGTTCGTGCGCGATCAGCAGAGCCGCCAGATAGCCGAGCACGCCGCCGGCAACGATACCGATAAGAGATTGTTTGAGCAGATCAAACAGCGACGCGCCGAGCGCAGCCGCTCCTGCCACCGTGCCGGTGATGAGGATACCGGCTGTCGAGATAATGACGATGGTGATCCACACCTGCTTCAGCGCGGCAAACCGAAGCGAAGCGCCGCCGTCGAACAAGATGTAGCTCGCGCCGAATAACAGGATGATCTGGTACAGCGCCGAGTCGGCCTTGATGTCGATCAACCCAGCGCCTGCGGACCGATTGCGATGCCGGCGACAGGAAACAGGGCGACGTCGGGAATTTTTATTTTTTTGCGCGGCAAAGCCGATGACGGTGCCGATCGCCAAGATCAGGCCGCCCGACATCAATGTCTGTTTGGCAATTTCCGGCGCGGACGCCGTTATCACGTCACTTCCCCAGACTTCCCGCCGCAGCGGGGATCGATTCCTGATCGTATGGGCGGCGCGCGGTCACGTCTACTTATGGGCGATGGCTCTGAACCGCCGTCAAGACCTTGTGCGCTTAACCCGGCCTTTACCGTGAATGGGCTTTTCTCCGCCCCGAGGCCGGGGGGCCCGGCGCCTGATCTAGCGCAACCTTCTTCCTGTCCGGACGTTGATAGGCACATCCCGCTGCTTTGCGTGGGTGTTTGAAGCGGATGCGTGCGATGGCAAGCCGGGTTAAAATAGCGGTGTTGGGCGTCGCGGTGGTTGTCACCGGCTTGAGCATCAGCGCCCCGGCATCCGCGGGTTTCCTCGACCGCATTTTTGGCGGCATTCGGGACGCCATGTCGGCACCGCCGCGTCCGCCTTCCAACGTCAGTTCCTTCGCCGATCCATTCTCGGCCCTGTCCAATGCGTTGGGCGGTAATCGCAGAGAACCTGCGGAACGCCGGGCCGATACTGGCGGGCCGTCGAAAGGCTTCTGCGTGCGCACCTGCGACGGAAAGTTTTTCCCAGTGCAAACGCGCCCCGGCATGAGCGCCGCTGAATCGTGCAATTCATTCTGCCCGGCGACGCAGACCAAGATTTTCTCCGGCAGCAATATCGATACTGCGGTCGCGAGCGATGGCACGCGCTACGACAATCTCGACAGCGCTTTCAGCTTCCGTGAAAAACTTGTCGCCGGCTGCACCTGCAACGGCAAGACGCCCGGCGGCCTCGCCAGTATGGACGTCAACAAGGATCCGACGCTGCGCCCCGGCGACATCGTCGCCACTAAAACCGGACTGGTGGCTTTTACCGGCGCGAACAACACCGTCGCCAACTTTACGCCAATCGATTCCTACCGCGGCCTGCCGCAAAGCGCGCGCGATAAACTGTCGGACGTGAAAATCATGCCGCCGACGCCCGGCCATGATGAGCTGACCACCGCGACCGTGACGCCTGTCACCGACCGTCCGCGCACCAACGGCCGCAATACTCAGGCCTGGAGATAGCCGCTGACTTCCTCGCCAAGCGACAGCGAGCTGGTCAGCCCCGGCGATTCGATCCCGAACATCTGCACCAGGCCCGGCACGCCGTGCTGCGCTGGCGCGTCGATCAGGAAGTCCTTCTGCGGTTCATCCGGGCCGCCAATCTTCGGGCGAATGCCGGCGTAATCCGCGGTGATCGCGCCATCGCGCAAACCGGGCCAGTAGGTGCGGATTCGTTCATAAAAGACATCCGCGCGTGCGACGTTGACTTCGTAGTCTTCTTTCTCGATCCACTCGACGTCTGGCCCAAAGCGCATGCGCCCGGCGAGATCGAGCGTCACATGCACGCCAAGGCCGCCGACCATCGGCGTCGGATAAATCAGCCGGGAAAACACCGGCTTGCCCGCATAGGAAAAGTAATTGCCCTTGCCGAGCACCAGCTTCGGCACGCGCGCCTGCGGATAGTCTTCGATAGTGCGCGCCACACTCTGCGCACGAAGCCCCGCGCAATTGACTATCGCATCGAATTCGAACGTCCCTTTGTCGGCACCGCCGAAGTCGACCTGCCATTGGCCGCCTTTACGCCGCGCGCCGATCACCGGCGTATTCACCGCGATGGCGCCACCGGCGGCTTCGATATCGCCACGCAAAGCCAGCATGTAGGCGTGACTGTCGATGATCCCCGTCTCCGGCGAATGCAGAGCGCCAACGCAGGAAAGCTCCGGCTCCATAGCGCGTGCGGCGTTGCCGCCGATCATCTCCAGCCCTTCGACGCCGTTGATGCCGCCCTGCACTTCGATGGCCTTGATCTTATCCATCTCGGCATCGTTGATGGCGACGATCAGCTTGCCGCATTTTCGATGCGGCACGCCGTGCGAGGCGCAGAATTCATAGAGCATGTGGCGGCCGCGCACGCAGTGCTTCGCGCGCAACGTATCTGTCGGGTAATACATGCCGCCATGAATGACCTCGCTGTTGCGCGACGAGGTGATGGTGCCGATTGCGGGCTCCGCTTCGGCGACGATGACCTCATGGCCTTTGAGGGCTGCGGCGCGGGCGACGGCGAGGCCGACGACGCCGGCTCCAATGACCAGGACTTGCATGCGACTTACTGTCTCAAGACGCCTTCCGGCAGGGCAGCCTTCATAGATTCGGACCATTATTTGCACAAGATTCGATTACAGGAATCGGTCTTAACGCAGTTGCGCGATGTTTCTTGACCCGGCCGGTGCGTAGGGCAGATTTGGCCCGTATTTGTTGAGAAAAGGCGGACCAAACAATGCGGAAACCGGCCCTTTACCTGGCGGGCGGCGTGCTGGCGGCTCTGATCGCGAGCCCCGCCATGGCCGCGCCCCGCTGCCAGAATACCGGCAGCTTCGATAAATGGGTCGAGCAGTTCAAAAAGGACGCCATCGCGCAGGGCGTCTCGCCGAAGGTGGTCGCGGCCGCCGCGCCGGAATTAACCTTCGACGAGTCGGTGATCAAACGCGATTCCGGCCAGGGCGTGTTCCAGCGCACCTTCGTCGACTTCTCCAAGCGCCTGCTGGCCAATCCGCGCATCCCGAACGGCATCAACAAGATGAAAGAGCACGCGGCGCTGTTCGCGCGCATCGAGCAGACCTACGGCGTGCCGCCTGAAGTTCTGACCGCGGTATGGGGTCTCGAAAGCGACTACGGCCAGCTCTTCGGCAAATTCAAAATCCTGCCGTCGCTGGCGACGCTCGCCTATGACTGCCGTCGCGGTGACCATTTCCGCAGCGAGCTGATGGACGCGCTGCGCGTCATCCAGCGCGGTGACCAGCGCATCGACGAAATGAACGGCAACTGGGCCGGCGAATTCGGCGGCATGCAGTTCACGCCGTCGAACTACATCAAGTACGGCGTCGACTTCGATGGTGACGGCCGACGCGACCTCATCAAGAGCACCGCCGACACGCTCGCCTCCGCCGCCAACTATCTCAAGTCGATCGGCTGGCGTCGTGGCGAACCCTGGCTGCAGGAAGTCGTCGTACCGGCCAACATGCAGTGGCAGGAAGCCGACCTCGACATCCAGCATCCGGTGTCGCAATGGGCGAAGTGGGGCGTAAAGCCGGCGCACGGCGCCTTGGCCAAGGCCGACCTGCCGGCCTCGCTCATCCTGCCGATGGGCCGCAAGGGACCGGCATTCCTCGCCTACCCGAACTTCAAGGTCTTCATCGACTGGAATTCCGCTTTCGTCTACTCGACCACCGCTGCCTATTTCGCGACACGGCTCGGCGGCGCACCGCCGGTCAATGAAGAAGGCGCCAAGGACGTCGTGTCGCTGACCACCGAACAGGTCACTGCACTTCAGAACCTACTCAACCAGCAGGGCTACAGTGTCGGCGAAGCCGACGGCAAACTCGGCGGCGGCACGCGCAAGGCGGTCAAGAAGGCACAGCTTAAGTTCAGCCTGCCGGCTGATGGCTGGCCGACGCCGGAACTGCTTGCCCGGATGCAGGGCAGCTGAAATCTCTCTGACGAAAGTAGTTCAGCCGATGCGCAAGACAGCGTTGAAATTCGCCGTGGCCGCGCTCGGCGTGCTGCTTGCCGGACAGGCGGTTGCCGCGCCGCGCTGCCGCAACACCGGCAGCTTCGACAAGTGGCTTGAGGCATTCAAGAAGGACGCACTGGCGCAAGGCATTTCGGCGCGCGTCATCACTGAGGCCTCGCCGGACATGAAGTTCGATCCGGCGATCATCCGCCGCGACAGTGGCCAGGCTGTTTTCCAGCAGACCTTCATCCAGTTTTCCGACCGCATGACCGGCGGCGGCCGCATTCCGAACGGCCAGGCCATCATCAAAAATAACGCCGCGCTGTTCGCCAAGGTCGAAAAGCAATACGGCGTACCGGCGCCGGTGCTGGCGGCGTTCTGGGGGCTGGAAAGCGACTTCGGCAAGAGCTTCGGCAAGTACAAAATTCTCACCGCCAACGCGACGCTCGCTTATGACTGCCGCCGCCCCGACTTTTTCCGCAATCAGTTGCTCGATACGCTGCGTATCGTCGAGCGCGGCGACCAGCGCGTCGAGGATTTGTTGGGTGACTGGGCCGGCGAATTCGGCGGCATGCAGTTCACCGCGTCCGACTATCTCAAGAACGCCGTCGACTTCGACGGTGACGGCCGCCGCGATCTCATCAGGAGCATTCCAGACACCGTCGCTTCCGCCGCGAACTTTCTCGTCAGCCTCGGCTGGCAACGCGGCCAGCCCTGGCTGCAGGAAGTTCTGGCGCCTAAAGATATGCCGTGGGATCAGGCCGATCTGACCATCCAGCATCCGGTGTCGCAGTGGGCGAAATGGGGCGTGAAGCCGGCTCACGGCCAGCTCGCCGCCGCCGACCTGCCCGCCTCGATGATCCTGCCGATGGGCAGACTTGGCCCGGCCTTTCTCGTCTATCCGAACTTCAAGGCCTTCCTCGGCTGGAATTCGGCTTACGTCTATTCGACCACGGTCGCCTATTACGCCACGCGCATCGCCGGCGCACCGCCGCTCAACCGCAGCGGCGCAGCCACCATCGTGCCGCTGACCTCGCAGCAGATGACGGACATGCAGCACGCGATGATGAAGCAGGGCTACGAAGGCATCACCGAAGCCGATGGCAAGTTCGGCGCCGGTACCCGCGCCGCCGTGAAGAAGGCGCAGATGAAATATGGCCTGCCGGCAGATTCCTATCCGACCGTCGAGTTGCTGGCGAAGCTCGGCGTCGCGGCGACGTCATCCGAGCCGGCTGCATCCATGCAGCCGGTAGCGCCGGTCACACGGAAGCGATAGCTTCCGCACCATGCAAATCGAAGCCAACGGATCTACCTTCAATTACAGCATCGACGGCGAACAAGGCCCGTGGGTCTTGCTCAGCCATGGTCTCGCGACCGACCTGTCGATGTGGGACGAACTGACAGAAGCGCTCAAAGGCCGCTATCGCGTTCTGCGCTACGACGCGCGCGGCCACGGCGCCTCAGTGGCGCCTGCGGGCGATTATGCGCTGGACCAACTGG
>DASYCM010000146.1:0-20077 GCA_036500165.1 Pseudolabrys sp. | reverse complement strand
TCGTAGGGCGACAGATACTGCGACCAGGCTGATAGCCAGTTGAAGGTCGGCGAGCTTTCCGACGGCAGCAGCGCAAACAGCCGGTCGGTAACGGCGCGCTGCACGGCCGGCAGATCGCCGCCAAGGCTCGCCGCACGCCAGAAATCGGCGAGGCGCTTGCGCGCTTCATCGGGGCCGCCGCGCCGCAAGCCATCGGCCAGCATGACGGCGTTCACAGCACCGGCCGACGTGCCGGAAATACCTTCGATCGTCAGGCGGCCGTCTTCGAGCAGATGATCGATGACGCCCCAGGTGAAGGCGCCATGCGCGCCGCCGCCCTGCAGCGCGAGATTGACGCGCTTGCTGCCCGCGGGATGTTTGGTTTTCCCGTGCACCGACGGCTTGTCGAGACCGAGCACGCGGGAGATGAAGTCTTTCATTGAGCGGCCGTTACTCCGCCACCCAGCCGCCGTCGATCGAATAGGCCGAGCCGGTGATGGTTGCCGTCGCGTCGCCACACAGGAACACCGTGAGCGCGCCGATGCTCTCCGGCTTGGTGAATTGGTGCATCGGCTGCTTCTCCGACAGCAGCGCGATCTCTTCCTCGCGCACCGATTTACCCGACGCCTTGGCGCGGTCGTCGATCTGCTTCTGTACCAGCGGCGTCAGCACCCAGCCGGGGCAAATTGCGTTGCAGGTGACACCGTCATTGGCGGCTTCGATCGCCACGACCTTGGTCATGCCGACGAGGCCGTGCTTGGCCGCGACATAGGCGACCTTTTGCGGGCTCGCGACCAGGCCGTGCGCCGACGCGATGTTGATGATGCGGCCCCACTTGCGTTTCTTCATGCCGGGCAACGCCGCATGAATGGAATGAAACGCCGATGACAGATTGATGGCGATGACCGCGTCCCATTTTTCCGGCGGGAAGTCCTCGATGTTGGCGACGTATTGAATGCCGGCATTGTTCACCAGCACGTCGAGTGAGCCGAAGGTCTTTTCTGCCGTGGCGATCATCTCGGCGATTTCAGCCGGCTTGCTCATGTCGGCCGGCGAATAAATCGCCTTGATACCGAAATCCTTCTCGAGGCTCGCGCGCTCGGTTTCGATCGCCGCCTTGTCGCCAAAGCCGTTGATGACGATGTTGGCGCCGTCCTGCGCGAGTGCGCGCGCGGTGGCCAGCCCGATGCCGGAGGTTGAACCTGTCACCAGCGCAGTTTTACCTTTGAGCATGGACTGTCCTCGTTGCGGGCCGGAAAAGCCGGGAAATAAGGGGCGGGGAGCGTTGGGAACCTGACTCTATTTTTGTTGCAGTGCAATATCTATGTAGGCTGTTTAGCGATACAATCGTCCTTAGGTTAGACTTGCGTATGAAGGTGAATCGGAAGTTGGCTCATAAAACACACAGCCACGCGATATTTCCGACGCCCGGTCATGATCATGACCGGTGCGCGAGCGACGCTATCGCCCATGCCGAGGCGATTTGCGTCGCGCGCAAGGAACGGCTGACGCCGCCGCGCCGTCGCGTGCTCGAGGCATTGCTCGCTAGCCACGCGCCGCTCGGTGCCTACGAATTGATCGACAAACTCGCGGTGCGCGGTGCGCGGCCGGCGCCGATCACCATCTATCGCGCGCTGGATTTTCTGCGCGAGCAGGGGCTGGTGCATCGCATCGAAAGCCGTAACGCGTTCATCGCCTGCGTGCACAATCACGACAGCGGCGATCCGGTGGTGTTTCTGATCTGCGAGAAGTGCGGCGCGGTCGGCGAGGCCGCGTCTGCTGCTGTCGCCGACACCATCAAAAGCGCTTCGCGCGCCGCGGGTTTCACACCGAAAACGCCGGTGATCGAGATCGGCGGCACTTGCGCGCATTGCAAGGCGGCCTAGGCGTCTCGCCGCCCGGAATTTGCTTCCATGTCCTCTTCCGTTTCTCCCGATCCCACCACGCGCCCGCTCGACGCCGTCGCTGCGTCGATCGTCGTCGCGTTGTGCCTGTTCTGGGGCTTCAATCAGGTCGCGACAAAACTGGCGATCCATGAAATTCCGCCGCTGACACAAGCCGCGATCCGCTCGGCAGGCGCGGCGCTGATCGTCGCGGCGTGGTGCAGATTGCGCGGCTTGCCGTTGCTGGCACGCGACGGCACGCTGGTTGCCGGCCTTGCAGCCGGATTTTTCTTCAGCCTCGAGTTCATCTTCATCTATCAGGGGCTGCTCTACACGACCGCGACGCGTGCTGTGCTGTTCATCTATCTCGCGCCGTTTTTCGTCGTGCTCGGTGCACGCATTTTTCTGCCCGCCGACCGCTTCGGTCCGGCGCAGTGGCTTGGTCTCCTTCTATCCTTTGCCGGCATGATCGTGGCGTTTGGTCTGCCGACGCCGGCGCTGGATCCGCGTCAGGCGCTCGGCGATGGAATGATGGTGGCCGCCGCGTTGTTCTGGGCGGTGACGACGCTCATCATCAAGGCGAGCTCGCTCAACAAGGTCTCGGCCGAAAAGGTGATGCTGTATCAACTCGTCGTTTCGGCGCCGATCATGGCGGCCGCGGCTTACGCGCTCGGCGAAAAGATCACGGCCATGCCGTCGGCGCTGGCCTGGGGCTCGATGGCCTATCAGACCGTTTGGGTGGTCAGCGTCACCTTTGTCATCTGGTTCGCCCTGATGGCGCGCTACTCCGCCAGCCGGCTGTCGGTGTTCTCGTTCCTGACGCCCTTGTTCGGCGTCGCCGCCGGACATTTCGTGCTGGGCGAGCCGCTGACACCCGCTTTCGCGGCGGCCGTGGCGCTGGTGGCGGCCGGACTGGTGCTGGTAAATAAAGCGAAATAGCGGGGCTTTCGCCCGCGTTGACCGTGCCATATTTGTCTGGCACTCCGGTGGTTCATGAGCACACAAATATGAGTACTCTTGCACGTCATAAAACCGTGGCCGTCGATGTCGGCGGTGTCATCGTCGGCGGCGGTGCGCCCATCGTCGTGCAGTCGATGACCAACACCGACACGGCGGATGTCGAGGGTACCGCGCGGCAGACTGCGGCTTTGGCTCGTGCAGGCTCCGAACTCGTGCGCATCACGGTCGACCGCGACGAGGCGGCGGCAGCGGTGCCGAAGATCAAGGAACGCCTTGCACAGATGAACGTGCGCGTGCCGATCGTCGGCGATTTCCACTACAACGGCCACACGCTGCTGACCGACTATCCCGGCTGCGCTGAGGCGCTCGACAAGTACCGCATCAATCCCGGCAATGTTGGTTTCAAGAACAAGCGTGATCCGCAATTCACGCAGATCGTCGAGATGGCGATCAAGCACGACAAGCCGGTGCGCATCGGCGTCAATTGGGGTTCTCTCGATCAGGAGCTTCTCACCAAGCTGATGGACGAGAACTCCAAGTCGGCGGCGCCCATAGGCGCGCGCGAAGTCACGCATGAAGCGATGGTTCAGTCCGCTCTTCTGTCGGCGGCGCGCGCCCAGGAAATCGGCCTGCCGAAGAACCGCATTATTCTCTCGGCAAAAGTGTCTGCGGTGCAGGACCTCATCGCCGTCTACGCTGAACTGGCGAAGCGGGCCGACTACGCGCTGCATCTCGGCCTCACCGAAGCCGGCATGGGCTCCAAGGGCATCGTCGCGTCGTCAGCCGCCATGGGCGTGCTGCTGCAACAGGGCATCGGCGACACAGTCCGGGTTTCATTGACCCCGGAACCCAATGGCGACCGCACGCTCGAAGTTCAGGTCGCGCAGGAGCTGTTGCAGACCATGGGGCTGCGCACTTTCGTGCCGCTGGTCGCCGCGTGCCCCGGCTGCGGCCGCACCACGTCGACGACGTTCCAGGAACTGGCCGCGGACATTCAGGGCTTTATCCGCACCTCGATGCCGGAATGGAAGACGCGCTATCCCGGCGTCGAGACACTCAACGTCGCGGTGATGGGCTGCATCGTCAACGGCCCAGGCGAGAGCAAGCACGCCGACATCGGCATTTCGCTGCCCGGCACCGGCGAGCAGCCGACCGCGCCGGTCTTTATCGACGGCAAGAAGGTCGCGACCTTGCGCGGCCCGACGCTCACCACGGATTTCAAGACGATGGTGATCGACTATATCGAGCGGCGTTTCGGTAGCGGCGTGCGGGCTGCGGAGTGAGAGCCAAGACGTTCTTCATCGGCTTCTTTGCTGTCGTCGCTTTGCTTGCGGCGGCGTCGCTCTATCTGAGCCTCACCGTCGATCGCGCCGATAAGACTTTTACGGCGGTCGCCGCGCCCGACAACAAATACAAGGCGGTCAGGATCACGCTATCGGGCGGCGGCGCGTCGCCGTTCTGCATCGACGGCATTGCCGTGATCCTCGACGTTTATCCAGACGAGTTCGCCGAACGCGACAGGGCGTATCTCGTCTATTCCGGTCCCTGCGCCGCCGACCGCAACGCATTGCCGAAGACCGAGTGGAAATCGAACACCGATCTTGCGATTATCTATTCCAAGGAATCTGCCGCGCAGAAATCGCCGGTCATCAAGGACCTCGACGTCACCAAGACGGTGCACGTGACGTTTGTGGCAAAGGACTAAGCGCGTTCCGTCACCCTGAGGTGCGAGGCAAAGGCCGAGCCTCGAAGGGCGACGGCCCATTTGCTTCGGTAGCGTGGCTGCCTTCCTTCGAGACTTGCTACGCTCGCACCTCAGGATGACGGGAAATTAAATCCACCCGCCGCCGTCTTGGCCGCGGTTGGCGACGCCGGCTTCTTCCAGATCGAGTTCGTATTCGATGCGCCGCCGCGCCTCGTCGGTGATCTTGCCCTCTTGCAGCAACTGATAAATGAAATCGCGTTCCGCTGAGATCAACTCGAGTTTCAGCGCCGCGGTCTGGCGCATCTGCACGAGCCCCTCGGTGAGATTCTCCGGCAGAACTTGCAAGCGGCCCTGGTTGCGCGTGCGCAGATGATCCGCCGCGCTGCCCGGCAGTTCGTGATCCTTGATCGCCTTCTCCAGCCGCTTTCTGACCTCATGCAGCGCGGCCTGACGCGCTTCGAGCTCGTCCTTGAGCTCGTGCTTGTGTTCTTCCTTGCCGAGCTTGGCGAGCCCCAGCCATTCGACGACGAGAGGCAGCATCATGCCCTGACCGACCAGCGTCACGACGATGACGCCGAAGGTAATGAACAGGATCAGGTCCCGGTGCGGAAACGGCTGGCCGTTGGCGATGGTGTAGGGAATGGCGAGCGCCGCTGCGAGCGAGACAACGCCGCGTATGCCGGTGAAGCCGAGCAGAAACGGCCCTTGCCACCGCGGCGCCGGATCGCGTTTGTCCACCGAGGGGATCAGCCAGCGCGGCAAATAAATGGCCAGAAACACCCAGATGAATCGCGCCGCGATGGCAATCGCCGTGGTCAGCGCAGTGGCGGCGAGCACCTCGCTGAGAGAAAAAGCCTGCACCTGTTCGAGCAGCGCACGGGCCTGCAAGCCGGTGAGCAGGAACACCAGGCCTTCAATCAGATAAATGATCAGGTCCCAGAAGAAGATGCCTTGCAGGCGCGTGCCGGACGGGATCAGCCGCGGCCCGACCCAACTGACGTAGAGGCCGCAGGCCACCGTTGCGAGCACGCCCGAGCCGCCGAAATGCTCCGGCACCCAATAAGCGAGATAGGGCGTCATCAGCGACAGCGTAATTTCGACGCGGGGTTCATGCGCCCATTTGCGCAGGCGCAGGCTGAGCCAGCCGACGGCAATGCCATATATGATTTCACCGATCACGATGGCGGCGAAGGTGCCCGATGCTTGCAGCGGCGAAAACGTACCGAGACTGACGGCGACGACGGCGAAGCGGTAGAGGATCAACGCAGTGGCGTCGTTGGCCAGCCCTTCGCCTTCCAGGATCACCGCGATACGGCGCGGCAGACCGAGCCGCCGCGCGATCGCCAGTGGCGCAACGACGTCGGGTGGCGCGATAATGGCGCCGAGCACGAAGCCGACAGCCCAATCGAAATGCAGAAGGTAATGCGCCGCCGCGGCGATGGCGCAGGTAGTGAATACAACGGCGCCGAAGGCGAGCAGTGCGATCGGGCGCAGGTTGAAGCGGAATTCGCGCCAGCTCATCGAGACGCCGGCCGAATAGATCAGCGGCGGCAGGATCACCAACAGCACCAGTTCAGGCGCGAGCTGTATTCTCGGCAGTCCAGGAATGAGCGCCATGCCGATGCCGGCAACGACCAGCAGGATCGACGGCGCGACGTGCAAACGCTTGGCCGCGACGGCGACCGCGGCCAGCACCGCCATCATCAGCAGGATGGTTTGAGCAATCGCGGTCATATCAGGTTCGACACCATGTTCACGGTCAATGCGAGCACGGTGACGTTGAAGAAGAACGACAATACGCCGTGAACCGCTGCCATGCGGCGGATCACCTTGCTGCAGATGTTTACGTCGGACGTCTGCGAGGTCATGCCGATCACCAGCGAGAAGTAGAGAAAGTCGCGGTAGTCCGGTCTGTCGTCGTGCGGGAATTCGAGGCCGCCGATGATGCCGTCACGCCGGGTGGCATAGAATTCATGCGCATAGTAAAACGTGAAGATCGTATGGACGAAGGTCCATGACAGCAGGATCGTGCTGATGGCCAGCGCGACATGCGCGATCGCGCCGCCCGGCAGAACGGCGTGGCTGTCGCCGGACTTCAAACCGCCAAGGGCAAAGGCAATGGCGACAAAGCTCGCGGCGGTCGCGGCAATCGACAGCAGCAGGATAGCGCCTGCGCCCTCATCCTCTTCCTCGGCGCGCGCGCGGATGTGCTCGACTTCGGCCTTCCACATCATCGCGTAGGTCCAGATGAGATAGATCGCGACGCCGATATCCCAGCCGAGGAGCGCCGGCGCGGGCGTCCTGAACGTGCCCGGCAACAACAGGGCGACGATGACGCCAACGGCCAGGGCCACCAGCAGCTTGTTGTGCAGCCGAAAGAATTGTTGTGTACGCGGCATACGCTGCGCGCGCGTGTTGTTTTTGGCTGCCGGTTTCTTGCTGTTCTTCGCCATGAGATAGATCCCGCCCAATCAGTTCCGTCTTTGCGCCACGAAGCGGGCGGCGGCGCGCAGAATATCGGCCTTGGCGCCGAATGGTGCCAGCGCGCTGTCTGCTTCGACGATCAATGCATCGAGCCGGGCGCGCGCGCCGTCGACGCCGAGCGAGGATACCAGGGTCGCCTTGCCGGCGGCGGCGTCTTTCGACGTCGCTTTGCCCAGCGTCGCGCTGTCGCCTTCGACGTCGAGCAGGTCATCCGCAATCTGAAACGCCTGGCCGATGGCCGAACCGTAACGATCGATGTTGGCGCGCGATACATCGTTGGCCTTGCCAAGAATGGCGCCGGCGCGGCAGGCAAAGCGCATCAACGCGCCTGTCTTCATGGCTTGCAAGGTCGTGATTTCGATTTCGCCGAGCGCGCGCTTCTCGGTAAAGCGGCCTTCTGCGGCGAGATCGAGCATCTGTCCACCGGCCATGCCGCCGACACCGGAGGCGCGCGCCAGTTCCGACACCAGCGCGATGCGGACATTGGCATCGGCATGAACCTCGCCGCGCGCGAGAATGTCGAAGGCCAATGTGAACAGGGCATCGCCGGCGAGGATCGCGGTGGCGTCGTCAAAGGCCTTGTGGACCGTCGGCCGGCCCCGGCGCAGATCGTCGTCATCCATCGACGGCAGGTCGTCGTGCACCAGGGAGTAGCAGTGCAGGCATTCGAGCGCGGCGCCCGCGAGCAAGGCGCCGTCGTGCCGTGAGCCGAACAAGGCCGCCGTTTCGACGAGCAGGAACGGCCGCAGCCTTTTGCCGCCGCCGAGCACGGCGTGGCGCATGGCGGCGAGCAGGCGTTCCGGCCGCGCCATCTCGCCCGGCAGCGGCGTATCGTCGAGCAACCGGCCGAGCAGCGCCTCGGTCTCGTTGGCGACCCCGGCGAGGAGGCCGGCGAAATCTTGCGCACTGGATTGGGGAGCGTCCATACGGCCATTGTTAGCCTTGAGCGGTGGCCGTCCGCAATTCGCATCGGAATGGGCTAAGGTCGGCGGCATGTTGCGGACGGTCCTCTACCTGTTGCTCGGCCTGCTGGTGCTGCCCTACGTGCTGACACCGCTTTATGCCGTGATCGACCCGCCCTCGACGCTGATGCTGTGGCGGACCGTCACCGGGCAGCGGGTCGAGCGGCAGGTGGTCAAGCTGGATCGGATCTCCCCGGCCCTCGCTCTCACGGTGCTCATCGCCGAGGATGGCCGCTTCTGCGAGCATTACGGCGTCGATTTCAAGGGCATTCAGGACGCTATTGCCGATGCCGACGACGCCGACAGCATGCGCGGCGGCTCCACCATCACCCAGCAGGTCGCCAAGAACCTGTTTCTGTGGGGCGGCCGCAATTACGTGCGCAAGGTGCTGGAGTTCCCGCTAGCCCTTTGGATCGACCTGGTGCTGTCGAAACGGCGGGTGCTGGAAATCTACCTCAATATTGCCGAATGGGGTCCGGACGGCGAATTCGGCGCCGAAGCGGGGGCCCGCCGGGCCTTCAACCGCTCGGCCCGGGACCTGTCGCCCTACCAGGCGGCCATGTTGGCGGCGATGTTGCCCAACCCAGTCAGCCGCGACGCCCGCAAGCCTGGGCCAGGCCTGAGGCGGCTGGCCGGCCTCTATAATGGTCGCGCCGTCCGCTCGCCCGAGGTGGCGGCCTGCTTGCGGCAAAATCGCTGATTTTGGGCCGTAAACGGCCCTAGCGTTAACGGGCCCGTTCCTTTATAAGCCCGGCTTCAAACCGACATTTTGAGCTTCTCAAAGGTTGCACCATGGCTGTTCCAAAACGAAAAACCTCGCCGTCGCGCCGCGGCATGCGCCGCTCGGCTGATGCGCTGAAGCGCCCGACCTACGTCGAGGACAAGGATTCCGGTGAGTTGCGCCGTCCGCATCACATCGACCTGAAGACCGGTATGTACAAGGGTCGGCAGGTTCTCAAGGCCAAGACCGAGGCCTAAGCCGGATACCGGGCAGGGGAGCACGCATGTTCATCCTCGGCTTTCCCCTGCTGCTGGTTCCGTTCGCGATCTACAACATCGTTGCTTTCCTGATGCCCGGCGTAAGCTGGACCGGGACAATGACGACTGTGCACATGATGTCCGGCGGGGAATGGACCATGTCCGCGGGTGACTTCCTGATCGTGCTCGCGATCCTGATGTTGTTCGGCGAGATGATGAAGTCGACCCGCATCGGCATGCGCAGCGTGGTCGATCACGGTCTGTCGCTCGTCCTGTTCCTCGCCATTATGGCGGAGTTCATGCTGGTCAGGCAGGCCGCCTCCTCGACCTTCTTCCTCCTCGTCATTATCAGCTTTGTCGATGTACTCGGCGGCTTTGCCGTGACGCTGCGCACGGCGCAGCGCGACCTCACGGTCGAAGGCACGATCCCGCACATTTCCTGAAACCTTTTCAGGCGCTCCATCCTCATGCGTGATTTTCATCTGCTCGGCCGCTCGCCCGTCATTGCCAGCAACGGTATGGCGGCGACCTCGCATCCTTTGGCGACGCTGACCGCGATCGACGTGCTGCGCGCCGGCGGCAATGCCGTGGACGCCGCGATCTCCGCGGTCGCGGTGCTCTGCGTGGTCGAGCCGCACATGACCGGCATCGGCGGCGATTGCTTCACGTTGATCGCCGAACCCGGCAAGCTGGTGTGGGGTTACAACGGCTGCGGCCGCTCCGGTGCGAAATCATCGACCGAGGCTCTTCTTGAAAAGAGCATGACGTCGATCCCCGCCACGTCGCCCTTCGCGGTGAATGTGCCGGGCGCCATCGAAGCCTGGGACTCGATCCTGAAGGCACGCGGTACCTGGTCGCTGGAGAAGGTGCTCTCGCCCGCTATCAATTACGCCGAAAACGGTTTCCCGGTTGCACCGCGCGTCGGTTCCGATTGGCCGAAGCAACTTACCAAGCTCGGCAACAGCGCCGGCGCGACGCGGCACTATCTGTTCGACGGCAAAGCTCCCACCGTCGGCGACGTTATCAAGCTGCCCGCGCTCGCCGCGACCTTGAAAGCTATCGCGAAAGATGGTCCACGCGCCTTTTACGAAGGCCCGATTGCCGAAGACATGGTAGCGACGCTGAACGCGCGAGGCTCGGTCCTCTCCCTCGACGACTTCGCCCAACATCGCGGCGAAGAGCAGACGCCGATCTCGACCAACTATCGTGGCCTCGATCTCATCGAGCTACCGCCAAATGGGCAGGGCCTCACCGCGCTCGTGCTGCTGAATATTCTCGAAAACTTCGACATGAAGTCGCTCGAGCCCGCGGGCGCCGACCGCTTTCATCTCCAGCTCGAAGCGGCACGTCTCGCTTTTGCCGTCCGCGACACGCATATCGCCGAGCCGTCTTTCATGCGCGTGCCGGTCGAGAAGTTGCTCGACAAGGCGTTTGCAAAATCGCTCGCCGCGAAGATCGACAGGAACAAGCGCGTGCCGTTGCCACCGCATCCGGCGCCGAGCGGCGATACGGTTTATCTCACCGTCGTCGACAAGGACCGCCGCACCTGTTCGCTGATTAACTCGCTGTTCTCGAGCTTCGGCTCCGGCATCTGCACGGAAAAGACCGGCGTGATGTTCAACAATCGCGGCTCCGGCTTTGTGCTCGACCCGGCGCATCCGAACGCGCTCGGTCCGCGCAAGCGGCCGATGCATACGATCATTCCGGCGCTGGCGATGAAGACCGGCCGTTGCGACGTCACTTTCGGCGTGATGGGCGCGCACTATCAGCCGATGGGCCACACACAGATGGTTCTCAACATGGTCGACTACGGTCTCGATGTGCAGGAAGCGATCGATATGCCGCGTGCCTTCTACGAGGGCGAGAAAACTTTGGTCGAACGCGGCGTCTCAGTGACTACTATCGAGGGGCTGAAAGCGCGCGGTCACACTGTTGAAGTCGAGCCGTCGCCCTGGGGTGGCGCGCAGGCCATCAAGATCGACTGGGATCGCGGTGTGCTGATTGGCGGCTCCGAGCCGCGCAAGGACGGCATGGCGCTCGGCTATTAGCCCGGATTCAAGCCGCAGCGAGGATGGTGTGCGCCTGAATTTTTGCGGCAACCTCGCCGCTGCCGTGTTTTTCCGCGATCACGGACGTAGCGTAGTCGATTGCGGCTTCCAATTTTCCAGGCTCTCTGGCCTCGATCTCATTGCGCAGTAGCGTTCCCTGACAGTAGGCGAGGGCCGGAATGCGTGGCGATGACGCACGGCTTTGTTCAGTCCTCGTTTCGATATTGACGCGGGAGAAACCTGCGTTCTCAAGGTCACGGCGGATCAAGGCCGTGTCGTGATAGCCGTGCGGCGTGCGTGCCAGAAAGAGCGGCGGATCTTTCGGAAACATCACCGCCAGAGCATTCGTCACGTCGTCGGCAAAGACGTTGTCTTCGATGCGATCCCATACGGCCAATAAAAAATGCCCGCCGGGTTTCAGGACCCGCTTGGCTTCGCGAAAACCGGCCTGGCGATCAGGAAAGAACATTGCACCAAACTGGCAGCAAACAAGATCGAACGTTGCATCTTCAAACGGTAGCGCCAGAGCATCCGCCTGTTGCCATTTGATGCGGGTGTCGGAAGGTTGCCGCGATGCTGCGTAGTCGAGCATCGGTTGATTGAGGTCGGTCGCGACATAGCGCGCGCCGGAGGTCAGCCTCGGTGCCAGTGCGCGGGTGACAGCTCCGCTGCCCGCCGCGGTTTCCAGAACGACATGGGGCGCCAAGGACGCCGCGCGTTGCGCTGTGCGCGTGGCATATTGCTCGAAAATCAAAGGCACCATATGGCGGTCGTAGTTTTCCGGAATGGACCCGGAAAAGACTTTGTCAGCTTCCAGCATGACTATCACCGGCCGTCTTTCGAGGGCACGCACGGCCACTATAATATGATCCGCTTTCGCGGACCATCGGTCTTCATCATCGCTATGAAATTGACGCGGCCGGCTCAGGCCTTTGCTTCAACCAATGCATCCATGGCGCGATAGGCGCCAATGGCGTCGGCCGGGTGCGCCCGGCGGCGTTCGCGCGTCTGTGGGTGCTTGTCCTTGGTGGCGATCAATTGCGCGAGAAACGCTGCTTGCCGAAAATTGCCGGCGGCGCCGAGTATCTCGCGCTCCGGCTCGATCACGAGCAGAGCACGTCCGGCGGCATCCTTCACAATTCCCGGCACGGATTGGTCTGAATCCGTTAACCGTGAACTCGAACTGTTGATTTCGTCGCTGCCCATTTACACTGCCTGTCTCGATTCGCGACAACCGCGTGTCGTCTCCGTAATCATCGCAAGGCTCGTGCCGCCGTTCTTTGCTGTCGTTAACGCCGTTAGGGCAGCGGGTTTTGCAATTGTTTAGTGTTTCTCTCGTAGTTTTCATTGCGGTAACGGGTTCGCGACAACAACGCCGTTCAAGGCAGTGCGTTCCAAAAAGGGCCAAGCGTGACACAAGCAGCTGGCGTCGTTGACGCTGCAGAAATTCTTAACTCTGTTGGCGAGGCTGCCTACGAATGGCGGCTCGACACGGACGCGTTGTCGTGGAGTGGCAACGCCGCGGTGGTGCTCGGCATCGCCGACATTACCGAGATCGCCAGCGGCAAGGCGTTTGCGCTGCGCACCGATGCGAAGGAAGGTCTATCCCGCGTCGACGCCATCCAGCAGCCGAATGCAATCGATACGGGCAACGGCATCACCTATCAGGCGCAATACGCTTTCAAGCGTGGTGATGAAGTCATCTGGGTCGAGGATACCGGGCGCTGGTTTGCCAGTTCGGACGGCAAGCCGCAGCGTGCGCATGGCATCGTCCGCACGATCACTGAGCGTCACAAGCGCGAAAGCCAATTAGTGCGGCTTGCCAATTTTGATCTGCTTACCGGCGAACTCAATCGTTCGCGGTTGATCGAAGTGCTCGGTACAACGGTCGAGGAAACCGTCAAGTTCCGTGGCTCTTGCGGTTTCATGCTGGTCGCAATCGATCATCTCGCCCGGCTCAATGAATCGTACGGTTTCGAGACTACCGAAGAAGTCATTGCCCAGGTCGCCAAGCGCATTCGCGCCCGTCTGCGCGGCAAGGATCACCTCGGCCGGTTTACCGGCAACAAATTCGGCGTCGTACTGACAAGCTGCACGCCAGATGAGATGAGTGTCGCTGCTGAACGGCTGCTGGCCGGTGTGCGTGACGAGACTATTATGACGGCGGCGGGACCTGTCGCCGTAACTGTTACTATCGGCGGCATCACCGCGCCGCGTCATGCGCGCACCGTTCCCGAAATTCTGAGCCGGGCACAGGACGCGCTGCATGCCGCGCGCGATAAGCGTACCGGTTCTTTCTTTGCCTATCGTCCCAATGTCGAACGCGACGCGCTGCGACGCGAAAGTGTGAAGGCGACCGACGAGATCGTCGCAGCGCTCAATGAGCGCCGCATTGGGCTGGCTTTCGAGCCGGTGGTGGACGCTGGGAGCCGGACGCCTGCCTTCTATGAATGCCTGATGCGGGTGACTCGGGGCGACGGCACTGTCTGTCATGCCGGAGAGATCATTCCGGTCGCGGAACGTCTTGGCCTGGTGCGGATGCTCGATTACCGCGTTCTTGAAATGGTGGTGGCCGAACTCACAGCCGCACCGCAGTTGACGGCCAGCGTCAATGTCTCACCGTCGTCGACCGTCGATCCCGATTGGTGGGCGGGTCTTGGCGGCATGCTGCGCGCTAATGCCGGCGTCGCCGAACGGCTGATCGTCGAGATTACCGAGACCGCGGCTATTCAGGATGTCGACGATACGCGCGGCTTCGTTACGCGGGTGAAGGATCTCGGCTGCCGCATCGCTATCGACGATTTTGGCGCCGGCAACACCTCGTTCCGCAATTTACGCAAGCTCGGCGTCGACATCGTCAAGATCGACGGTGCCTTCGTGCAGAACATCATTAAGTCGAGCGATGACCTTGCCTTCGTGCAAACTATGATCGATTTGTCGCACCGGCTGGGCCTCAAGACAGTCGCCGAGTGGGTGCAGGATGAGGAAGCGGCCACGCTGCTCGCCGGCCTGAACTGCGACTATCTGCAAGGCGCGCTGATCGGCCTTGCCAGCAGCGAGCGTCCGTGGCTTGCGGGACGAAGCCTCGCGGTCAACGCCTAAAGCAAAATGCCCCGCGTTGGCGGGGCATCAAGCGACATGAAAATTTACTAGAGCGCTTATTCCTTGCTGCCGCCGAGCTTGTCGAGCCTCTTCTGCATCTCGTCGAGTTGGTGCTTCAACTCGTCCATCTCGCCACCGCTCGAGGCCGGCTTGTCGGCCGCGCCGGGCCCTGGCTTCGTACCGCGCGCGAAGGGCGGGGCAAACATGGCGAATGTCTTTTCAAACATCTCCATGTTGCGGCGTACTTGATCTTCTAGCGAGCCGAAGCCGCCTGCGCCGAAGGCCTGCGTAATCTGCTCGCGAAATTTGCCTTGCTGACTGGTGAGCGACGACATCGACTGCTCGAGGAATTTTGGCACCATCATCTGCATGCTGTCGCCATAGAAGCGGATCAGCTGTCGCAGGAAGGCAATCGGCAGAAGGCTTTGGCCTTCCTTGTTCTCTTGTTCGAAGATGATTTGCGCCAGCACCGAGCGGGTGATGTCTTCGCTCGTCTTGGCGTCATAGACGACGAAATCTTCGCCGCTCTTGACCATGACGGCGAGGTCTTCGAGCGTGACGTAGGTGCTCGTCCCGGTATTATAAAGCCGCCGGTTGGCGTACTTCTTGATCGTTATCGGCTCTTTTTCTTCTGCCATTTGGATCACGTTTCCCCTGCCCAGGCCTCAAGCATATGCGCAATCCTTAGCCCTGGGCCACTGTTTTGTGGCATTGCGGTAGGCCTGCTTTGCAGGTGCGAAGGGCTTGCGGAACGTGCCAAAAAGGGCCAATTCTCGCTCCACAGGCCCCCGTAGCCGCAAAAACATCAGGAGTTTTCGATGAAAGACGACGTCGTCATTGTGAGCGCCGCTCGTACGCCGGTAGGTAGCTTCAACGGGGCTTTTGCGAATTTGCCGGCCCATGAGCTCGGCAAGGCCGCCATCCAGGAAGCGCTCAAGCGCGCCGGTGTCGAAGGCGGCCGAGTTTCCGAGGTCATCATGGGCCAGATTCTGACCGCTGGTCAGGGCCAGAATCCGGCCCGTCAGGCCTCGATCGCCGCCGGTATCCCGATCGAAAGCCCGGCCTGGGGCGTGAACATGCTGTGCGGCTCGGGCTTGCGCGCCGTTGCGCTCGGCTATCAGGCGATCATGAACGGCGATAGCGAGATCGTCGTCGCTGGTGGCCAGGAATCCATGAGTATGGCCCCGCACGCGCAGCACTTGCGCGCCGGTGTGAAGATGGGTTCGTTCGACATGGTCGACACCATGATCAAGGACGGTCTTTGGGACGCCTTCAACGGCTATCACATGGGGACGACTGCCGAGAACGTCGCCAAACAGTTCCAGATTACCCGCGCGCAGCAGGACGAGTTCGCGGTGAAATCGCAGAACAAGGCCGAAGCGGCTCAGGCCGCCGGCAAATTCAAGGACGAGATTGTCCCGGTCACCATCAAGTCGCGTAAGGGCGACATCGTGGTGGACACTGACGAATACCCAAAGAAGGGCGTGACGCTGGACTCGTTGACGAAGCTGCGTCCGGCCTTCGACAAGGAAGGCACCGTCACGGCGGGCAGCGCCTCTGGCATTAATGACGGCGCCGCCGCGGTGGTGCTGATGAAAGCGTCGGAAGCAGCCAAGCTCGGCAAGACGCCGCTCGCACGTATCGTTTCCTGGGCCCAAGCTGGCGTCGATCCGTCGATCATGGGCACCGGCCCGATTCCGGCGTCGCGCGCCGCCCTCAAGAAGGCCGGCTGGAAGCACGACGATCTCGATCTGGTTGAAGCCAACGAGGCCTTCGCGGCGCAGGCTTGCGCGGTCAACAAAGACCTCGGCTGGAACACCGACAAGGTCAACGTCAACGGTGGCGCCATCGCCATCGGTCATCCGATCGGTGCGTCGGGCGCACGCGTGCTGACGACGCTTCTGTTCGAGATGCAGCGCCGCGATGCCAAGAAGGGCCTTGCTACGTTGTGCATCGGTGGCGGTATGGGCATTGCCATGTGCGTCGAGCGGTAGCGAAAACGCACCAATAAAAGGCGCGTTGAAAGATAAGCCGCACAAAATTTAAGCGAAATCTTCACTGCATTGCAGCGTCATTGTGGTGCAATGCAAAAACCCTAAAGAATGCCCGGCCATTGCGCCGGGCATTCTGTTTTTACGTCACGATTTTGCAAAACGGTGGACGTACTAACCTCGCCATGACAAAACAAAAATGGATTCAAGGGAGCCGAGAATGTCTCGCGTTGCATTGATCACTGGCGGAACCCGTGGCATTGGTGCGTCAGTCGCCAAAGCATTGAAGGCCGCCGGTTACAAAGTCGCCGCTAACTACGCGGGCAATGACGAGGCGGCACAGAAATTCAAGGCTGAGACCGGCATTCCGGTGTTCAAGTGGGACGTGTCGTCGTTCGAGGCTTGTGCCGACGGCGTGAAGAAGGTCGAGGCCGAAGTCGGTCCGGTCGAGGTTCTCGTCAATAATGCCGGCATCACCCGCGACTCGCAGCTTCACCGTATGAAGCCGGAACAATGGACAGCGGTGATCAACACCAATCTCGGCTCGCTGTTCAACATGTGCCGTCAGGTGATCGAAGGCATGCGTACGCGCAAATTCGGCCGCATCGTCAATATCTCGTCGATCAATGGACAGAAGGGTCAGTTCGGTCAGACGAATTACTCCGCGGCGAAAGCCGGCGAGATTGGATTTACTAAGGCGCTGGCGCAGGAAAGCGCGCGCTCCGGCATCACCGTGAATGCGATCTGCCCCGGTTACATCAATACCGAGATGGTGCAGGCGGTGCCGAAAGACGTGCTGGAAAAAAGCATCTTGCCGCTCATCCCGATCGGCCGTCTCGGAGAACCGGGAGAAATCGCCCGCTGCGTCGTCTTCCTGGCGTCCGACGATGCCGGCCTGCTGACCGGCTCGACGCTCACCGCCAATGGCGGCCAGTATCTCGCCTAGAGCGATTTAATACGGACGGCTTTCAGAAAATTCGCCGCGCGACATAGAGTCGCGCGGCGAATTTCATTTCACACTTTATCAGGCCGTTTGAACGCGCTCGCTCCCGACGCCGACTTTTGGCGAGGCCAGATCGTCCATAACCAAGGCCCGTCCGCGCGTCTCGTTGCGATAAAGGGTGAACGCCACACCCATGCAGAGCCCGCAGAAGGCAAGAAATAAGAACGCGGGGAAGACAGCCGCGGCGGTTGCCTTGGGGGATACAAGATTGTCGGCGCCGGCAATGAAAGCCATGCTCAGCGGCCCGAGGATTTTGCCGACGCTGTTTGCCGCCTGGTAAAGGCCGACGCCGCCTGCCGCCTGCCGCACCGGGAAGATTTCCGCGGCATAAGGCGAGCAGCTGGAGTGTCCGCCATCGAAGAACAAGGCGCCGATGCAGAGGAACACGACGAACAACGGGAGGGTTCCGTAGACGCTGTCGTTGTACCAGCCGGCCAGCGCGAGCGTGATCATGATGCCGTAGCCGCAGATTTCGCCGACGCGACGCCGTCCGATATAGCGGGGCAGGATCGACATGATCACTTTGCCGGTAACGCCAACGAGTGAGACGTAGAAGAATATCTGTCCCGCGTCCTTGACGCTCATGTTCATCTTCATGGCGACGATGGTCGGTCCCCACAGATAGACGCCGTACCCGGCGGTGCTCAGGCACATTCCGACGATGATCGAAAACCAGAACCGTGCTGGATCGGAGTAAAGCTCCCGCAAGTTCGGCTTTTCCTGCTGCGGCACCGCTTCCGCTGTCGCAGGCACCGCTTCAAGCGGTATTTCGAGCTGCCGCGCGATGGTGGCGCGTGCTTCCGCGGCCCGTTGCCGGCTGACCAGCCAGCGCATGGATTCCGGCGCGACCAGCCATGTGAGGACGCCCGGTATCAGCGGCGCGATGCCGAGAAACGCAATGCCACGCCAGCCCAGCAGATTAAGCAGCCATGCTGCGGTTCCGGATGCCACCAGAATGCCGACGGTCGCGAAGACGATCATCAGTCCCGGCATGACCGACCGGTGACGTGTCGGCGTCAGCTCGACAGCGAGCGTGATCGCAGGCGCGACAGCGGCGCCCAATCCAAGACCGATCAGGAATCGCATGGCGACGAACATTTCCCAGTTGCCGTCGGGTGTGAACGCCAGGAAGCCTGATCCGGCCGCGCAGGCGAAGGTGCCGAAGACGATCATCGCCTTGCGGCCCCACGTATCCGACAAATGCCCGCAGAAGAAACTGCCGGCGATCGACCCGACGCCGGCGCTCAATAGCATGAGAGCGGACTGACCGTAGGTGAGATGCCACTGCGGACCAAGAACGGCGACGAGAAAGCCGACGATGTAAAGGTCGAAGAATTCCAGAACAAAAACCAGCGAGATGATGGCGAACGCAAACCAGAAGCGTTTGTTCAAGGGTGCGGAGTCGTACAGCTCCAGCATGGTGCCACTTGTCGCGTCGCTTGCAACAACACTTGCCACGTTACTCTCCCATGTCGACCGAATGAAATCGAAACTCAGAATCAAAGTCTGAGACGGATCATTTCTTGTTGGTGACTGATGGTAGGTCTCGGAGAGAAACAGCGTCAAATGAATTCAAAAAATTTTGCCGGTTCAAAAATTATGGCGCTGCAATAAATCAGTTTGCAACGTGCCCACCCGCCATGACCAAATCGCGCGACAGCGATGCGATATCGGTGCAACCGAGCACGCCCATCGTGCGCCGTATCTCGGAGTCGAGAATGTCCAAAGCGCGGACAGCACCCGCTTCGCCTGCAGCGGCAACGCCATAAAGTGTAGCGCGGCCGATCATCACCGCATCGGCGCCTAATGCGAGGCCTTTGAGCACGTCGCTACCGCGCCGGAATCCGCTGTCGACGATCACGACAATGCGCTTGTTCGCGGCTGCGACGATCTCGGGCAAGACGTCGATGGGTGCTGGCGCAGAATCGTTGGCGATTCCACCATGGTTGGAAACGATGACGGCATCGACGCCGTATTCCGCGGCTTTCACCGCGTCGGCGGGATGCAGGATGCCTTTGATGATCAGTTTGCGCGGCCACAGATCGCGGAGCCGCCGCAGGAAATCCCAGGTCATCGTGTCGTTTTTTACGAGATGGTTACGCGACTGGTTGAGCGGCGTGCCGTCGAGCGCGGCGATGTTGACGTAGCGCGGTAGCCCACCTTCCGCGGCTACATAGCGTCCTACCGTGCCGATCAGCCAGCGCGGATGTTGCAACGCATCCCACACATTGCGCGATGTGAAACGCGTCGTGAATGTCGCGTCGTTATGCACGTCCCATTTGCGATTGTAGGCGACGGTTGAATCGACTGTCAGCACCAGCGCCTCGAAGCCGGCTTCGCGCGCGCGTATCGCCGTCTGCACCGACTTCTCGAGATCGCGCCAGACGTAAAGTTGGTACCACTGGCGGCCGCCGCCTTCCTTCAGCACGGTTTCCATCGCGGTGTTGGATGTGCTTGCCAGCGTGAAGGGAATGCCGGCTTTGGCGGCGGCCTTCGCCAGTGCGGTTTCGCCGCGATACCAGACGTATCCGGCGGGTCCGGTCGGTCCGATCACCAGCGGCAGCTTCTGCGGCAGGCCGAACAACGTGCTCGCCGGATTGCGGCCAGATACGTCGTTGAGGACACGCGTGCGCAGCTTGATCCGTTCAATGGCGGTCCGGTTGTTGCGCAGTGCAACATCGTCCTCGCTGCCGTGGTCGATGAAATCGAACAATGCCTTCGGCAAACGCCGCTGCGCCATGCGGCGCAAATCCTCGATATCGAGCGCCGTCAGCGAGAGATCTTTCATCGAGGTATTTCCAATGCGGACATGAAACGGTTCGAGTGTCGGTGACCGGATGGGCGCTGTCCATCCCGGTGTCAGCCATCTGGACAAACCGCCGCCCTTGACCAAAGCAAGGCTGTGAGTCATTGCGAGCGGCGTGCCGCCGGGCGTTTCCAGAACAAGGGTTATTTCAATGAGCACCAATCGCGTTCACCGCG
>DASYCM010000145.1:0-5545 GCA_036500165.1 Pseudolabrys sp. | reverse complement strand
TGAAGCGATCGAACGCGTAACCGACGCGGCCACGAGCGGTGGCGAGCCACGAGTTCTTCGTTTCGCAGGAGAAGCCGACGCCGCAGGTCGCGCTGCCGCGAATGTTGCTCCAGTCGATGTCGCCTTCAACGCCGAACACCGTCTGGCCGGCCTGCCAGTTGTAGCCGATGGTGCCGCCTACAACGCCGCCGGAAGTATCGAAGCCGCCCGACGCGAACGGCGCCGACGTATCCGAACGGCCCCAGCCGCCGCCGCCGTTGATACCGACGTAAGCGCCAGTCCAGTTGTAGATAGGCGCATAAATGGGGGCTTTGACCGGCATTGTCTGGCGGCGCGAAATATCCGCCGCGTTAGCCGCACCAAATGTCGAAACCAGAGCGAGCGCACTTACGCTCGCCAGAACCAAACGCTTCATCACTTAACCTCCAGAGAAAGGGCAGCCCCCAATTGAGCGGCACACTATTCGTATTTTCCGGAGCGTCTAGTGCATGAAAGACACATTAAGTCATTGATTTTATTGTCTTATTTGAGTCTATGAATCGACACTATGCCGCCTTATTTGCTGCCGCCTTTCGCCTCAAATTTCTACGTGGGTAGTGAAAAACAAAAACCCCGGGCTTTCGCCCGGGGTCTCGCACGCCACGTGAGGCGCTTCGCTCAGAAGTGATAATTCAAGCCGACGCGCAGGACGTTGTTGTGAAACGCGTTGCTCGTGCCGGTGATCGTGTAGGTGCGGCTGCCGAGATCCATGTAGAGATACTCGACCTTAGCCGACCAATTTTGCGCGATGCCCATTTCGCCGCCGAGACCGACGGTCCAGCCGAGCTGAGTGCGATCTTCGCTGAGGAAGGCGCTTTCGGCTTTGACGTTGCCGTAGGCGAGACCGGCAGTGAGATAGAAGAGGAAATTGTTGTAGGCGAAGCCGCCGCGGCCACGCAGCGTGCCGAACCACGGGTTCGAGAACTTGAACGGGGCAAAAGT
This sequence comes from Pseudolabrys sp., assembly GCA_036500165.1. GTDB lineage: Bacteria > Pseudomonadota > Alphaproteobacteria > Rhizobiales > Xanthobacteraceae > Pseudolabrys. Next base: position 4,564 of record DASYCM010000145.1, on the reverse strand, counting down.
ATCGTCCGCGCCGCTCAACTGAAGATCGGTTTCAGCGCCGTACACGAATTGGCCGCTCTGCCAGTTGTAACCGCCCTGCACGCCGCCTTCGAGGCCGCTCGGCGAGGTGTTGGAATTGGTGACCTTGCCCCAGTTGTAACCGAGGTTGACGCCGACATAACCGCCGCTCCAGTTGAAGCCTGCGGGGGCGGGCGCGTAATACGGGGCGGAGCGGGGCAAATCGGCCGCAGCGGCCGCGCTCGCGGTCATCGTTGCCAGGCCAAGCGCCAGGATCATTTTTTTCATCATTTGTACTCCACTCGTGTGCCGTCGGCAGTGCGCTGTTTTGTGTGCGCCGTGCGGGTTCTCGGCAGAAGTTTCCTGCATCTTTTGTGGAGGATTTATCGGGCCTTTTACGTTAAGCGGTTATGAATCGGTAAGGATGACCGGGCGTTATCCCTAAAGAACTGTTATTAAAATCGGCGTCTGCGTGATTGATTTACTATGTCGCGTCAGCTTCCATTTACTATAACGGGCGCGCGTGAGTGCGATACTGCAATGGCGTGCCGTTTTCTTTGCCGTTTTCCGAACTCGATGACGCGATCCGAAAAAAATCGATGATGCAGATCCGATGACGAGCGACGACAGTAAAATACCGCGTGTGGCGCTGATCACAGGAGCGGGCCGCCGCATTGGCCGGGTTATTACACTTGCGCTGTCGCGTGCCGGATACGCCGTGGTGCTCAACAGCCACGCGTCGCAGGTTGACGCGGGGAAACTGGCGACCGAAATCACCGCTGAGGGCGGCAAGGCGCACGTCGTGCTTGCCGATCTCGCCGACCCCGATGCCGTGCAAAGACTGGTCACGTCAGCAAGTGTCTTCGGACCGCTGACGCTGCTGGTGAATAATGCAAGCGAGTTCGAGGCTGACGAGATTGCGACACTTGAGCGAGCGCGTTTTGAACGCACGATGGCGGTCAATCTCACAGCGCCGCTGTTTCTGGCCAAAGCATTCGCGGCGCAGGCGCCTGAAAGAGCCAATGCCTCGATCGTTAATATTGTCGATCAGCGTGTGTTCAAGCCGACGCCGCTGTTCTTCTCGTATGCCTTGAGCAAGGGCGCGCTGCACAACGCGACCACGATGCTGGCCCAGGCGTACGCGCCGAAGCTGCGGGTCAATGCCGTGGCGCCGGGGCCGACGCTGCCGAGCCCGCGCCAGTCCGACGCGCAATTCGCCGCACAGGTAGCGACCATCCCGCTCGGCCAGGGACCTTCGCCGGAGGACATCGCCGCCGCTGTGCTGTATCTCGCCAGCGCGAAAAGCGTGACGGGCGTCACGATTGCGGTGGACGGCGGCCAGCATCTGGCCTGGCGCACGCCGGATAGCGATATCGCGGAATAGAAAAAGCTTATTATCTACGTTCCGATGAGCGGCACGCCCAAAGACATCGATCCGGACACCGAGCTTCGCGAGGACGAAGAAGAATCCTCGCTGCCCGAACTCGACCTGAGCGAGGCGCCGGCGGGCACGCTGGCCGCCGGCCGCGCCGCGATCCTGCGGTTCGTCAAGCATGCGCCGTCGGCGCCCGGCGTGTATCGCATGATCGACGTCAAGGGCGACGTGCTCTACGTCGGCAAAGCCAAAAACATAAAAAAGCGTGTCACGTCGTACACGCGCCCCATCGGCCATGACGGCCGCATCACGCGCATGATCGCCGCGACCGTGACGATGGAATTCGTCTCGACCGCGACCGAGACTGAGGCGCTGCTGCTCGAAGCCAACCTTATCAAGCGCCTGCGGCCGCGCTTCAACGTGCTGCTGCGCGACGACAAGTCGTTCCCCTACATCATGATCACGTCGGACCATTGGGCGCCGCAGATCCTGAAACACCGCGGCGCGCGGACTCGCAAGGGGCACTACTACGGTCCCTTCGCCAATGCTGGTGCAGTGAACCGGACGATCAACGCGTTGCAGCGCGCGTTCCTTATACGCTCGTGCTCGGATTCGTTCTTCGAGTCGCGCTCGCGGCCGTGCCTGCTTTATCAAATCAAACGGTGCTCGGGACCGTGCACGCAAGAGATCGATTTCGCCGGCTATTCCCATTTGGTGCGCGAGGCCAATGAGTTTCTGTCCGGCCGCAGCAAGGCCGTGCACGAAGAACTGGCGGGAGAAATGGATGCCGCTTCCGCCGAGATGGATTACGAGCGCGCCGCCATCTATCGCGACCGCCTTGCGGCGTTGTCGGCCATCACATCGCATCAGGGCATCAACCCGCGCACGCTTGAGGAAGCCGACGTTTTCGCCGTGCATCAGGCCGGTGGCTATACGTGCGTCGAGGTGTTCTTCTTCCGCACCGGGCAGAACTGGGGCAACCGCGCGTATTTTCCGAAGGCCGACCGTTCGCTCGGCCACGGCGAAGTTCTCGACGCCTTCATGGCGCAGTTCTACGACGACAAGCCGCCGCCGCGCCTTATTCTCGTCTCGCACGATTTTGGGGAGCGCGAGTTGTTGTCGCAGGCGCTGAGCACCAAAGCGGACCGTAAGGTCGAGGTCAGTGTGCCGCAGCGTGGTGAACGCAAGGATCTGGTGGCGCACGCACTCGCCAATGCGCGTGAAGCGCTCGGCCGCAAGCTCGCCGAGACGTCGTCGCAGCAGCGTTTGCTCAAGGCGATGACGGAGACGTTCCAGTTACCGAAAGAGCCGCGCCGCATCGAGGTCTATGACAACAGCCACATCGCGGGAACGAATGCGGTCGGCGGCATGATCGTGGCCGGGCCCGAGGGTTTCCGCAAAAACCAGTACCGCAAGTTCAATATCCGTTCGACAGAGCTTACGCCCGGCGACGACTACGCCATGATGCGTGAAGTTCTGGAGCGGCGTTTCAAGCGGCTGCTCAAGGAGGCGCCGCGCGACGATCTTAGAGAGACACCATCGCTGATGCAGGCGGTCGAAGCCGAGCCTCAGGCCGAGCCACCCGTTGATGCAGAAGCCGTACCTGAGCCGATCGACTTCGACGCCGAAGATGCGTCCTGGCCTGACCTGATCTTGATCGACGGCGGGCAGGGGCAGTTGAAAGTCGCGACCGACGTGCTGGCCGAACTGGGCCTGCAGTATCTTCCGGTCATCTCGATCGCCAAGGGCCTGGACCGCGATGCCGGCCGCGAGACCTTCTTCATGCCGGGGCGCACGCCGTTCAAGCTGCCGCCGCGCGATCCGCTGCTATACTTCGTCGAACGGCTGCGGGACGAAGCCCACCGCTTCGCCATCGGCTCGCACCGTACGCGGCGGAAAAAGGATATTCGCGAAGCGGGTCTGCAGGAAATCGCCGGGATCGGCCCGACGCGGAAGCGCGCGCTGCTACGGCATTTCGGCACTGTGAAAGCGATCGAGCGGGCGTCGCTGACCGATCTCGCCAACGTTTCCGGAATTAATGCGGAAACCGCGCGAAAGATATATGAGTTCTTCCACGAAAAGGCGTCAAACGCCTGAGCGCCGAATTTGCGGAGAAACGGCAATGATCATCAAAACGCAGCAAGACGTCACACCGGCCGTGCTCGACGCCTACAAAAACATAGACGATGCCCGCATGCGCGAAATCGTCGCGTCGCTGATCAAGCACCTGCATAATTTCGCACGCGATGTGCATCTGACCGAGGGAGAATTCCAGGCCGGTGCGCAGATCGTCGCCAGGATGGGCCAGATGAGCAACGCGACGCATAACGAAGTGGTGCTGATGTCGGGCTCGCTCGGCTTCTCGGCGCTCGTGTGTCTGCTCAACAACGGCAATAACGGCCAGACCGAGACCACGGCCAACCTGCTCGGGCCGTTCTGGCGGTTGAATTCACCGCGCACAGAGAACGGCGGATCGATCGTCCGTTCGCCGACGCCGGGTCCGGTGCTGTTCGTCAACTGCACCGTTCAGGACGTGAAGGGCAATCCAATTGCCGGGGCGGAGGTCGACATCTGGCATTCGTCGCCGGAAGGCCTTTACGAGCAGCAGGACCCCAACCAGGCCGACATGAATCTGCGCGGCAAGTTCACCACCGACGCCAGGGGCCATTTCGGCTTCCGCAGCGTCAAGCCGGCGGGCTACCCCATCCCGATCGATGGGCCGGTCGGCGACCTGCTGCGTATCGCCCACCGCCACAACTACCGCCCGGCGCATTTGCACTTCCTGATCCTGAAGGAGGGCTTCAAGACACTGATCTCGCAGATTTACACGCCGGACGATGTAAATCTCGAAACCGATGCCCAATTTGGGGTTACCCGCGCGCTTATCGGTGACTATGTACGCCACGATGGTCCTTCTGCGGCGGGCGAACCGGGCGAGTGGTACTCGCTCGATCAGACTTTCGTCATGGAAGCGGGTGTCAGCAAGTTGCCAAGGGCGCCCATTCAATGAGTGCCCTTCAATGTTCCCGGTGTCCGAACCGGGGATCGCGTGCCGCGGGCGATTGACCTAGCCGCGGTGGAATGATCCTTTGTCGCCCATGAATCCTGTCAGTTCCGGCCGCCTGCCGGCGCACCCGCTCGCGTTGCCGAACATCTTGACCTACGCCCGCATCGCCGCCGTCCCGGTCGTGG
>DASYCM010000144.1:0-2746 GCA_036500165.1 Pseudolabrys sp. | reverse complement strand
TTCTCGCACGACGTCAACTTCGCGATCCCGGCCGGCATCGCCATTGTGACGCCGAAGCCGACCGAAATCGTGATCACCGGCATCGACAAACAAAAGGTAGGCCAGGTGGCCGCCGAAATCCGCGGGTATCGTCCGCCTGAGCCTTACAAGGGCAAGGGTGTGAAGTACGCCGGCGAATACATCTTCCGCAAGGAAGGCAAGAAGAAGTAGAGGGCGAGAGCCATGTCGAAATCTATTACTCGGGCGACCCGCCGTACGGCGTCCATCCGGCGCAAGATCAAGATCGCTGCCGGCGGCCGTACGCGTCTGTCGGTGTTCCGCTCATCGAAGCATATCCACGCGCAGCTCATCGATGACGAGAAGGGCGTGACCGTTGCCGCCGCTTCCTCGCTCGAGAAGAAGATGCGTGAGGGCGCCAAGACCGGCGCCAACATCGAGGCCGCCAAGGCTGTCGGCAAATTGATCGCCGAACGCGCCAAGGAAAAGGGCATCAAGGACGTCGTGTTCGACCGCGGCGGCTACATCTTTCACGGGCGCATTAAGGCGCTGGCCGACGCCGCGCGCGAAGGCGGACTTAACTTCTAACGGATCGAAAAAACATGGCGAATGAACCTCGACGAGAACAGCGCCGCGACCGCGAACGTGGCGGCCGTGAAGAGCGCGATAGCGAGTTCACCGACAAGCTGGTCCACATCAACCGCGTGGCCAAGGTGGTGAAGGGCGGTAAGCGCTTTGCTTTCGCCGCTCTCGTCATCGTCGGCGACCAGAAGGGCCGCGCTGGCTTCGGTCACGGCAAGGCGCGCGAAGTGCCGGAAGCCATCCGCAAGGCGACCGACGCCGCCAAGCGCGCGCTGACCCGCGTCGCGCTGCGCGAAGGCCGCACGCTGCATCACGACGTGCTGGGCCGTCACGGCGCCGGCAAGGTGTTTCTGCGCGCGGCTCCGGCCGGTACCGGCATCATCGCCGGTGGCCCGATGCGCGCCGTGTTCGAGACACTCGGCATCCAGGACGTCGTCGCCAAGTCGCTCGGCTCGTCGAACCCGTACAATGTGGTGCGCGCGACGTTCGATGCGCTCAAGCATCAGGACTCGCCGCGTTCGGTCGCCGGACGCCGCAGCCTGAAGGTTTCCACGCTGCAATCGCGTCGCCTCGGCGGCGATGCCGAACAAGCGGCCGACTAAGGAACAGGACCATGGCTGCCAAGAAGACGATCAAAGTCGAGCAGATCGCGAGCCCCGCGCGCCGTCACCATGACCAGCGCGAGACGCTCATCGGGCTCAAGCTGAACAGAATCGGCCGCACCAGCGAGCTGCCGGACACGCCGCAAACGCACGGCATGGTCCGCAAGCTTCAGCATCTGGTGCGCATCGTCGACGCCAAGTAACGGCGGCGGAAAGATTTAAAGGACGACTGCAATGAAACTCAACCAGATTGCCGACAACCCCGGTTCGCGCAAAAATCGCATGCGCATCGGCCGTGGCATTGGCTCCGGCATGGGCAAGACCGGTGGCCGTGGCGGCAAGGGGCAGACCGCGCGTTCGGGCGTGCGCATCAAGGGCTTCGAAGGCGGCCAGATGCCGCTGCATCGGCGTCTGCCGAAGCGCGGCTTCCGCAACACGCCGTTCGCCGTGAAGCTCAACGAAACCAACCTCGGCAAGATCCAGGCGGCGATCGACGCCGGCGTCCTCGATGCCAAGGCGACGGTTGACGCAGCGGCTCTGGTCAAGGCCGGCCTGATGCGTCGTGAAAAGGGTGGCGTTAAGCTGCTCGGCAATGGCGAACTCAAGGCCAAGGTCGACTTCGCCGTTTACGGCGCGACCAAGTCCGCCGTCGCGGCGGTCGAAAAGGCCGGCGGCAGCGTCAAGATCGTTGCGCCGAAGAAGGAAGAAGACGCGGAGCCGCGCGGCAAGAACAAGCGCAAGGCCGCCGAAGCGGCTGCCAAAGGAAAGTAAGCGCGATTGAGCCGGTTGGCCGCAGGGTCTACCGGCTTCTAGTTTGAGACGGAGTGCCTATCTAGAGCTTGCGAAACCCGGCAGCGGGTCGGGCGGGGTGGGGGCCAAAGTAGAGGCCAGGAGCAGCGACAGATGGTTTCGGCAGCAGAACAACTGGCAGCCAATCTCAACTTCGGCGCGCTCGCGAAGGCCGACGAGCTTAAGAAGCGCATTTGGTTCACCGTCGGTGCGCTCCTCGTTTATCGCCTCGGCACCTATATTCCGCTGCCCGGCATCGATCCCAACGCCTGGGCGCAGATCTTCAATACCCAGTCCGGCGGCATCCTCGGCATGTTCAACATGTTCTCGGGGGGCGGCATCCATCGGATGGCGATCTTCGCGCTCAACATCATGCCGTACATTTCGGCCTCGATCATCATTCAGCTGATGACGACGGTGTCGCCACAGCTTGAAGCGCTCAAGAAAGAGGGCGAGTCCGGCCGCAAGATCATGAATCAGTACACACGGTATCTCACCGTGGTCTTGGCGGCGTTCCAATCCTATGGCATCGCGGTCGGCTTGCAGGGCACCGGCAGCGTCGTCAGCGAGCCAGGCATCTTCTTCCTGATCTCGACCACGATCACGCTCACCGGCGGCACCATGCTCCTGATGTGGCTCGGCGAGCAGATCACTGCGCGCGGCATCGGCAACGGCATTTCGCTGATCATTCTGGCCGGCATCGTTGCCGAACTGCCGGCAGCTATCGCCGGCACACTCGAACTCGGCCGTCAGGGCGCCTTGTCGACGGGTCTGAT
>DASYCM010000143.1:0-2777 GCA_036500165.1 Pseudolabrys sp. | reverse complement strand
AATTGAAGGCACTCTTGCCGCGGACTCCGCTTCGCTCCGCGATGCGCTGATCTGGACCGGACAGCGGCCGCTGCCGGGCGGCGGCTTCGGCCGCTTCGCCATCAAGGCGCAGACCAATGTGGTTGGCGGCACGATCGGCCTCTCCGGCGTGAATGTTGAACTTGACGGCAACACCGCTGAAGGCGTCCTCACCTTTGCCACCGACGGCCGCAAGACGCTGCAAGGCACGCTCGCGTCCGACACGCTCGATCTGACGCCCTATATCTCGACCGTGCGCCTGCTCACCACCGACCAGCGCGAGTGGAACAGCGGCCGCATTTCGCTCGACGGCCTGGCCGGTATCGACTTCGATCTGCGTGTCTCAGCCGCCAACGTGATCATGTCCAACGCCAAATTCGCACGCACTGCGATCGGCGCGAATTTGCGCGGCGGCCATCTGGTCGTGACCATCGGCGAAGCGCAGGCCTATGGCGGCCTGATCCAAGGCTCGCTGGCGCTGGCCATTTACGAAACCGGCGTCGACGTCAAATCGCAGATGCAATTTACCGACGTCGATCTGGAAAAATGCCTCGGGCAGTTGTTCGGCCTCAAGCGCGTGGAAGGCAAAGGCAATATATCGCTCGCCGTCGAAGGCACTGGCGAAAGCGTGCTCGCGGTTACGCACACCTTGAACGGTACCGCGGGTCTCACTGGCAACAACGGCGCGCTGACCGGCCTCAATGTCGAACAATTGCTGCGGCGTCTGGAGCGGCGGCCTTTGTCTGGGGGCGGCGAATTCCGCAGTGGCAAGACGCCCTATGACAAGCTCACGGTAGCGCTGAAGATCGTTAAAGGCACGGTCAATGTCGAAGACATGAAGGTCGAAAGCTCCGCGGTCCACCTTGGCCTCAACGGCTCGGCCTCCATTCCGGAGCGCGAGCTCGACCTCAAGGGCTCGGCTGCTTTGGTAACCGCCACGCGGGCCGGCGCTCAGCCGTTCGAATTGCCGTTTATCGTGCAAGGCTCATGGGACGATCCCATCATGTTGCCGGACCCTGAAGCCTTGATCCGCCGTTCAGGCGCGGCTGCCCCGCTGCTCAACGCGGTGAAGGAACGCAGCGCGCGTGATACGGTCCGCTCCGCGATCGAGCGGCTGACCGGCGGTGCTCCGGCAGGCGGCGCCATGCCCGCAGCCGAGCAGACGACGCCGCAAAAAGCTGACTAAAGCCTGCCCGAACAGAAGCGCGGTCACTAACCCAAGAAGACGCGTTGCGCCGCCGACGGCGAGTCGAGCGGCTTGTCTTTGGTTACCGCTGGCTTGCGCGGTGCAGGACCGTAATAGTTGCCGACACGCACAGTCTCACGCGGCTTGAGCAGAATCGAAATTATCCGCTCCAACAGCGCCTTCGCCGACATCGGCTTGCAGAGAAATTCGTTGACGCCGAGCCGCGAGGCCTGAAAGACGCGCTGACGCTCGACGTTGTCGCTCATCATGATGATTGGAACATCCGGTGTCGGAAATACGCCGGGCGAGCGCACGATGCGGACAAGTTCGGGACCGTTGAGCAGCGGCATATCCCAGTCGACGATGACGATATCCGGCTGGACCTCGCGGATTTTTTCCAGCGCGGCAATACCGTCGGCGACTTCGTGGGTTTTCTTGACGCCGATCGTGTTCAAAAGACCGCGCACGAGATTGCGCATGAACGCACTATCGTCGACCACCAGCACCTCAAGCTGCTGGATCAGAAATTCCGCTTGTTTGGCGTTGATATTCACGGCTTGCCTTGTTCCCGCCAGAGATTGTGGCGATGAAAGGTCACTTCGTCGTTAACGTGCGCCGCACCGCGTCTTTCCAGCCGTCATATTTACGTTCACGCAGTGAAGAATTCATGTGCGGCTCGAAGCGGCGGTCCAGCCGCCATTGCGCGGCAAAACCATCAAGATCGGGGCACAACCCTGCCTGCCGGCCGGCGAGATAAGCCGCGCCCAGGGCTGTCGTTTCCATCACCACCGGACGATCGACCGGGCTTGCGAGAATATCGGCGAGAAACTGCATACAGCCATCGCTCGCGGTCATGCCGCCATCGACGCGCAGAACGGTGGTTGAGCCTTCAGCCTGCGGCCAGTCGGCGCGCATCGCTTCCAGAAGATCGCGCGTCTGATAGCCGACTGCTTCCAGGGCAGCATGGGCGATCTCAGGCCCGCCGGAATTGCGCGTCAGGCCGAAGATCGCGCCGCGCGCCTGCGCGTCCCAATATGGCGCACCCAGACCGACAAAGGCCGGCACCAGATAGACCTGCTCGGCCGGGTCGGCGCATGCAGCGAGGGGACCAACTTCCGGCGACTTGGCAATGATCTTGAGGCCGTCGCGCAGCCATTGCACCGCCGCGCCGGCAATGAAGATCGCGCCTTCGAGCGCATAAGTACGCTTGCCCTCAAGCTGGTAGGCGATGGTCGTCAGCAACCGGTTGCGCGAGGCAACGCGCTGCGAGCCCGTGTTGAGCAGCGCAAAACAACCGGTGCCATAGGTCGATTTCATCATGCCCGGCGTAAAGCAGCCCTGCCCCACGGTCGCCGCCTGCTGGTCGCCGGCCATGCCGAGAATACGGATGGGTGCACCAAATAATTCCGCCGCGGTCTCGCCGAATTCGCAAGCGCAGTCGCGCACCTGCGGCAGCAGGCTTTGCGGCACACGGAACAGGCGGCACAGCCCGTCGTCCCACTGCCCGCGGTCTATATCGAGCAGCAAAGTGCGCGCAGCGTTGCTGGCGTCGGTGGCGTGAACCTTGCCGCCG
>DASYCM010000142.1:0-10131 GCA_036500165.1 Pseudolabrys sp. | reverse complement strand
GATGACTTTCTGGCCGCGGTCATGGCCGTCTTGGCCGATCTTGGCGACCAGCAGGCGCGGACGGCGGCCTTCCGCAGCCTCGAATGCCTCGACGGCCACGCGCACGCGTTCGACGGCCTTGGTCATGCCGACCTCCCGCTTATAAACACCGGTGATGGCTTTGATCTCGGCGCGGTGGCGGCCATAGACCTTTTCCAGCGCCATGGAAATCTCGCCGACGGTCGCCTTGGCGCGTGCCGCGTCGATGGCGAGTTCGAGCAGATTGCCGTTGCCGGTCGCGGCGCGGGTCAGAGCGTCGAGCGCCTCTTGCAGTTTGGCTGGATCGCGCTCGGCGCGCAGTCTCTTCAACTTGTCGAGCTGCATGGTGCGCACGGCGGTATTGTCGACCTTGAGCACATCGATCGGCGCTTCGTCGGTCGGCTGGTACTTGTTGACGCCGATGACCGACTGCACGCCGGCATCGATGCGCGCTTGCGTCTTGGCAGCGGCTTCCTCGATACGGAGCTTCGGAATGCCGGCCTCGATGGCCTTGGTCATGCCGCCCAGCGCCTCGACTTCTTCGATATGAACCCAGGCCTTGCGCGCCAGTTCGTAGGTCAGCTTCTCGACGTAATAAGAGCCGCCCCAAGGATCGACGATGCGCGTGGCACCGGCTTCCTGCTGCAAAACAATTTGGGTATTGCGCGCGATACGCGCGGAAAAATCCGTCGGCAGCGCCAAAGCTTCGTCGAGGGCGTTGGTATGCAGCGATTGGGTCTGGCCTTGTGTCGCCGCCATCGCCTCGATCATGGTGCGCGACACGTTGTTGAACACATCCTGCGCTGCCAACGACCAGCCCGATGTCTGGCAATGCGTGCGCAGCGACAGCGAGCGGGCGTCCGTTGGATTGAACGGCTTGATGAGCTTCGCCCAGATCATGCGCGCGGCGCGCATCTTGGCGATCTCCATGAAGTAGTTCATGCCGATCGCCCAGAAGAAGCTGAGCCGTGGAGCAAATTGATCGATGGTCAGGCCAGCCTTCAGGCCGGTGCGCACATACTCGACGCCGTCGGCCAGCGTATAGGCAAGTTCGAGGTCCTGCGTCGCGCCGGCCTCCTGCATGTGATAGCCGGAGATCGAAATTGAATTGAACTTTGGCATTTCGGCGGACGTGTAGGCGAAAATGTCGGAGATGATGCGCAGGCTCGCCGCCGGCGGGTAGATGTAGGTGTTGCGCACCATGAATTCTTTGAGGATGTCGTTCTGGATCGTGCCGGACAGCTTGGCGTGCGGCACGCCCTGTTCCTCGGCGGCGACGACATAGAGCGCGAGCACCGGCAGCACCGCGCCGTTCATGGTCATCGACACGCTCATCTGGTCGAGTGGGATGCCGGAGAACAGCGTGCGCATGTCGTAGATGGAGTCGATGGCGACGCCCGCCATGCCGACGTCGCCCGACACGCGCGGGTGATCGGAGTCGTAGCCGCGGTGCGTGGCGAGATCGAAAGCGATGGAGAGACCCTTCTGCCCGGCGGCGAGGTTGCGGCGGTAGAAGGCGTTGGAATCTTCCGCGGTCGAGAAGCCGGCATATTGCCGGATGGTCCAGGGCTGCGCCGCGTACATCGCCGGGTAGGGCCCGCGCAGGTACGGCGCCTTGCCGGGATAGGTGTCGAGGAAGTCGATGCCGGCGAGGTCGTCCTCGCCGTAGACCGGCTTGACCGGAATGCCTTCGGGCGTGGTCCACACCTTGGCATCGGCGCTGGAGGGCACCGCGCCCGCATCGGCGAAATCGACCGTGGCGAAATTGGGGAGCTTGCTCATTTGCGCATCTCGTGAACGGCCGCAGAGAATATGCATCCAGCAATTAAGCCGGCCACGGCGCTAGCCCAAATGAAAATTTCACCCCCGGGGCTATCCACTGAAGGTAAGCCCATCGGGAACACGACCTTTAAGCCGCTGATGACGCTAGGCGCATTATGTTGAATCACAGACCAAACTCTCATTGCGAAAACGCCGCCGATTAGTCCGACAACAGGAAGTAAAAAACAAAGAACAATGGGACGGCTTTTGCCAAGTGCTGCAGTTGCTGGCAGCAATATCATCGTAATCGGAGCTGCAAGAACAGCTCCGCTCCAGACCCAAGTAAAAAATTGAGAGACGCCCAATAAGGCGAATAACGAAAATGGAAACGTTACCGTAAGCACGAAAAGAATACCGACCATCGCCGCAACTAAGGTCGCGACGAGAGCAACAAAAATCAAATATGTGGCCGCTGTGCTGGAACTTGATGTCAGCGGGGTTTGCCGCAGAATCTGGCTCATGTGACCTCCAGAATATCATGCGCCGCCTGCAACGTCGCCACCACGTCGCAGCCCACATAAATGAAGGTTTTTACGCCGGCCTCATGCAAAGCAGCCTCAATCTCGCCGGGCCGGCCCGCAAGGTGGACGGTCGCGCCCGCCTCGATCAACGCCTTGGCCGCGTCGGCGGCCTGTTCGGCATAGACTTTGTCCGACGAGCACAGGCAGGCGAGCTTGGCGCCCGACGCCTTGAAGGCCGCGAGCATCTCGGCCTGATCCTTGTAGCCATCGCTGCCCAGCGCCTCGATGCCGCCGGCCTCGTAGAAGTTCTTGGCGAACATTGCGCGCGCGGTGAAGTCGGGCAGGCGGCCGAGCACGGCGAGGAACACCTTTGGCCGCGCGCCTTTGGTCATGAGCATCCGGTCGCTCGCATCGCGCAACGCTTCGAACGGCTCACTGAGGCGAATGCGCGGCAGCGCTTCGCTGGTGACGGCAGGCGTCACGTGATCTTTCGGGAGAACGACCGGCGAAACCTTGAGCACGCTCGCGGTCTTTTCGGTGAGGTTGGGATAGTCGCTGGTGCCGGTGATCGAGTCCTTGCGCCTCGCGACGGCCTTCTGATGCTCGGCGCGCACGGCGGCGACTTTCTGCTGGACGATTTTTTTCTCGAGCGCGGCCCACAGACCGCCGGTGGCTTCGATCTCCTGGAATTGCGACCATGCCTCCGCGCAGAACTTCGCCGTGATGTCTTCGATGGCGCCGGAGCCGGCCGCCGGATCGCCGACTTTCGCCAGATTGCTTTCTTCAAGCAGGATGAGCTGCGTGTTGCGCGCCACGCGCCGCGCAAAAGCATCGGGCAGGCCGAGCGGTGCGGTGTGCGGCAACGCCAATATGCTGTCGGCGCCGCCGAGGCCCGCCGCCGCAACCGCGAGCGTCATGCGCAGCATGTTCACGTCGGCGTCGCGCCTGGTCATCATACGCCATGCCGTTTCGGCGGCGACGTATGTTGGCTTCGGCGTCAGACCGGAGACGGTCTCGACGCGGGCCCACAGTTTCCGGATGGCGCGGAATTTGGCGATGGTGATGAACTCGTCGGGGTCGGCGGCAAGCCGGAAGTAGATCATGTCACGCGCTTGATCGAGCGGCATGCCGGAGACTTCGAGCGCGCGGAGATATTCAACCGCGCTGGCGATGGCGAAAGACAATTCCTGCGCTTCCGAGCCGCCGGCGTTGTGAATGACGCGACCGTCGGCGACGGCGAGGTTTCCCTTGAAGCCCTGAGCAGCCAGTTCGCCGACCATCTTGGCGAAATTAGCGGACAGTTCGCTCCACGGCCTCGGACTGGTGCCGGAGGCGGCAAAGCCGCCGATCGGATTAAGCGCGGCGCGCAGTTCGATAGCGGCAGGGTCGGTGCCGCGTGCTTTCACCAAAGCGGCGAAATGCTGAATGGCCACGCGCGTCGCCGAGCCGACGTTGAAGTCGATGGTGATGCCTGCATCCAGCACGATGTCCTTGAAGACGCGATCAAGCACGGCGGCCGTGGAGTCCAGGCCATAGCCGTTGGCGTTCAGCGACCCGGCAAATATCAGCGTCAGGCCATTGGCGCCTTTCATCAGGTCTTCCAGCGCCTGCTTGTTGGCTTCCGCTGGATCGGGATGGTCGACCCGCTGCATGAGCGTCCACGGCGTACCGGCCGCTCGACCGGCGACCGGCGTCACACCCGCCGCGCGGGGGTACAGCGGCTCGACCCGGATGCCGTCATAGGTCTGGGTCACCAGCTTCTTGTCGAAGGAGGCCCCTTTGAGGGCGGCGTCGACGAGGCTGCGCCATTCGGCCGCCGTGGTGCTCGGAAACTCAGTCGCGAGAGGCAGTTGGTCGGTCATGACGTTGGAAAATGGCACAGTCGGCAGGCTGGCGCTATCGCACTCCAGATTGAAGCAATTCGCGTGCCTCAGTTTTCCGGTGGCAGCCGCTTGATCCCGGTGGCGTCGATCTCGGACAGTGCCTGGCGCACGGTTTTTCCGCCAATGATCCGGTCCGGTACGATCTCGGCCAGGGGGCGGAGAACGAAGGCGCGTTCGAACAGCCGGGGGTGGGGCAGGGTCAGGCCTAATTCGTCGATCGTCTCGTCGCCATAGGCAATAATGTCGACATCGGCCGTGCGGGGCCCCCAGCGTTTTTCGTGCGCGCGGTCGCGGCCGAGCTGCAGTTCGACCTGCTGGCACCGGTCCAGCAAGTCGCGTGGCGACAAAGATGTCTCCACGACCAGCGCGAGATTGGTGAAAGGCGCCTGGTATTTGAAGCCCCAGGGCGGCGTCAGGTAGTTGGCCGAGCGCGCCGTGAGAATGATGTCGCCGCGTTCGAGCAACAGAGCGACGGCTTGGTCGAGAATAGTGCGGCTATTGCCGACATTGCCGCCGAGCGCCAGCAAGGCTTCGGTCATCGGTTGTCTGCGCGCTTTCGCTTCAGGGTTATGCCGACATCGCTGAAGATGGCGGCGATCGGCGCATGTGGCTTGTGGATCGTCACCTCGATCGACTGCACGCGTGGGAACGCAGCCAGAATGGCATTTGCCACGCTGCCGGCCGCAGCCTCGATCAGCTTGTAGGGTTTGCCGCAAAACGCCTTGGTCGCGCATTCGGCAACCTTGTCATAGGACACCGTGTCCATGACTTTGTCGGATCGAGCGGCGGTCGACAGATCGATCTCCAGTTCGAGATCGATTGAGAAGCTTTGTCCGACCTTGCCCTCATAGGCCAGCACGCCGTGATAGGCGTGCAGCGACAGGCCCTTGATGAAAATCCGATCGGTCATTTTGCCGCCTCGATAGCCGCGGCGATCCGCAGCGCCTGCACCGTCTCCTTGACATCGTGCACGCGGATGATGGCAGCGCCTTGCGCCACCGCCAAGAGGTGGCTGGCGATGGAACCGCCAATACGGTCGTCCGGCGCCGATGGCGTCACGGAATTGATGAAGCGTTTACGCGAGGCGCCGACCAGCAGCGGCAGGCCGAAGCGCTTGAACGCGGCGACGTGGGCGAGGCAGATGATGCTTTGTTCCGGTGTCTTGCCAAAGCCGATACCGGGGTCGAGCACGATCTTGTCGGTGGCAATGCCGGCGCGGGCCGCGATCTCCAGCGAGCGGCCGAAGAACGCAATCACGTCGGCGACGATGTCGATGCCGGGGTCGGCGCTATCGCGGTTATGCATGACGATCACCGGCACGCCGCGTTCCGCGACCAGCGGCGCCATCTCCGGATCGCGTTGCAGGCCCCAGACGTCGTTGACGATGTTCGCACCATGGTCGAGCGCCCAGGCGGCGACTTTTGCTTTGATGGTATCGATCGAAACGGGGAGGCCGAGCCCGATCACCGCCGGCAACACCGGCGCGAGGCGGGTCAGTTCGTCATCGGCGGTCACCGGCTGCTGGCCGCCATAAGGCCGGGTCGACTCCGCGCCGATGTCGAGGATGTCGGCGCCTTGTTGTGCCATTTCTGCGGCATGCGAAATCGCTGTCGCCGGCTCGATGAATTGCCCGCCGTCGGAAAATGAATCCGGTGTGACGTTGAGGATGCCCATCACCACCGGGCGGCCGAGCTTGAGGAGCGCGGCAAGCACCGCGGATCCGGCAGGCTTGGTAATGGTGCGGGTGAGCGCCATGCGGTTGGCTTTGCGCGGTCCCGGAAACGCTGTCAAGGAGCGCACTTTTCTCGTCGTCGCCGGGCCGGCGCGCGCGCCGCGTACTTTCAACAGCCTATGTCGGCTCAGTATTTGATCTTCAATTCCAGCATCTGCGCCTGCTCGATCCAGCGGCACACGACCTTCTCCGACGGCAGCAGACGCACCAGTTTGTGCTTCTTGTTGGCGTCGGCCATCGCTTTCGCGAGGTTGGCGGGACTGCGAAAGCGCAGTTCCTTCACGGTATTGACGCCGGCGGCCTGCAATAGTTCGGCGTACTCCTTGCTGATGCCCTTGATACGCATGCGGTCGGCCATGTTGGCCCAGCACAGCAATTGTTTTTCCGGCAAACCGGTCTTTCCGGCGAGCAGCTTGCGGCCCTTCACGGTGCGGGCCTCTTCAAGCAGCTTCATCGTCGACCGAATCCCCGCCGACTTGAGGGCCATGGCGACATCGCCATCAATTCCCCCGATATCGGTGATGGGATAGGACATAAACGAACTCCTGAAACGCTTATAACTTGGTCGTAATAATACGGGCGTCGGTTCAAACGAACTGGCCGAGGCCTGGAATGGCGCCCACGATCTCGCCGATCGTGTCTTCGCCGGCCTTTTCGCGGGCAAAGGCAATGACTTCCTTGGCTACACCCTGCACCTGGCCCATGCTCAGGCCGATGCCCATCAGCTTGGTGCCGACACCCATGATTCCGCCCATGCTGAACATGCCGCCTGCCTCGCCGGCATGCGCCGCGATCAGCGCTTCCGCGCCCGGCAGCTTGGCGAGGAGGGCCTGCACAGTATCCGGCGGACCTTCCTTCTTGAGAAAGTCCAGCATGATGCCGACGGCTTTCTCGGCAGTTGCCGCGTCGATACCGACGCTGGCGACGAGACGCCCAATCAATTCTTCCATGATCCCCTCATGCATCATCCGCACTGATGGCGGGTTGAATTCATATTGAACGCCGTAAGTGGCGATGACAAGCGCGATGCAACGTCATGTGACGTTGTGTCGAGATTGCAAGCGCGTGAGCAGCGACAAGTCGAGCAGCAAGTCAAGTAAAATGAAGCGAAATGCCTTTCACAATTTCCGGATGCGACTTTCATGTCGCGGCATATCACCGGGTATGTCGAATTAGCATCAACAAAATTCCAAGCCGTGTCGCGTAGAAATAAGGTATCAACTTATGAATTCATAAAGCAAAACGCGACATGCCCAGCCACCGGCGCCGGTTAAGCGCCATCCGTCGTGCCTTTTCATGCCGCGTTGCGGTTGCTAGCCTGCAATGGACCTAAGGAGCCACGATGAGCAATCTCGACGCCGTATTGAGCCATATCGATCAGGGTATCGACCAAAGTGTAGAGCGGCTCTTCGATCTCCTCCGTATTGCGTCGATATCGACCGATCCGGCTTTCGCACCGCAATGCAAAGCGGCGGCCGAGCACGTCGCCGCGGACCTCAAGTCCATCGGTTTTGAGGCTTCCGTCCGTCCGACCGAGGGCCACCCGGTGGTGGTCGGCAAATCCAACGGCGTCTCGGGTCCTCACGTGCTGTTCTACGGCCATTATGATGTCCAGCCGGTAGACCCACTCGACCTCTGGAAGACGCCCCCCTTCGAACCGCGCATCGAGACGCTGCCTGACGGCCGCAAGATTATCGTCGCTCGCGGCGCCTGCGACGATAAGGGGCAGGCCATGACCTTCATCGAAGCCTGCCGCGCCTTTAAGGCGGTCAACGGCAAGTTGCCGTTGCCAATCACGATGATGATCGAGGGCGAAGAGGAGTGCGGCTCGCAACATTTGTTTAAATTCGTGCGCGACAACGCCGAAGAGTTCAAACTCGACCTCGCTTTGGTTTGTGATACTGCGATGTGGGACCAGAAGACGCCGGCTATCACTACTTCGCTGCGCGGTCTGGTCTACGAGGACGTCAAGATCACCTGTGCCGACAGGGATCTGCACTCTGGCGTGTTCGGTGGCGCGGCGCAGAACCCGATCCGGCTACTGACGCAGATCCTCGGCGCCATGTGGGACGAGAACGGCCGCGTCACGATCCCCGGTTTCTATGACGGCGTGCCGGAACTCCCCGCCGACATCAAAGCCGATCTAAAGGGTCTCGACCTAACCGCGGAGAAGTTCCTCGGCCCCATCGGCCTCAAGATTCCGTCCGGCGAAAAAGATCGCATGGTGATCGAGCTCGTCACCACCCGCCCGACTGCGGAACTCAATGGCATTGTCGGCGGCTATACGGGCGAGGGCGCCAAGACCGTGATCCCCGGGCAGGCCTCGGCAAAGGTGTCGTTCCGCCTCGTTGGCACCCAGGACCCGCAAAAGATTCGCGACAACTTCCGCGCCTTCGTCAAAGCGCGCATGCCGGCCGACTGCTCGGTCGAGTTTGGCAACTTCGGCCTCGCCGGTCCGCTGCAACTGTCGTTCGACAATCCCGCGCTCAACAAGGCGCGCGATGTGCTCGGCGAGGAATGGGGCAAGAAGGCGGTGGCGGTCGGTGCCGGCGGCTCGATCCCGATTGTCGCCGACTTCAAGAACGTGCTCGGTATGGACTCGTTATTGGTCGGTTTCGCGCTCGATGACGACCGCGTGCATTCGCCGAACGAAAAATTCGACCTCACGTGCTATCATAAGGGCATCCGGAGCTGGGCGCGCATCCTGGACGCGCTGTCGAAGTAGAAAGCCGATGAAAAAGTATTCCATCGCGATTGGGTTGGGTATCGGCGTGCTGGCTCTAGTGGTCGGTCACGCGTTGAGCGCTCACGCTCAGTCCGCCGATCTCGTGTTGTGCGATCGTATCGCCGCCGATCCGAGCGATCCCGACAAGCCGGCTGACGTCCCCGGCGTGACGTCGGTTGCCAAAGGCGACATCGCGACCGGCATCAAGTTCTGCAGGACCGCCTCGGCCGGATCGCGCCGCGCCATGTTCCAGCTCGGCCGTGTGTATGTCGCCGGTGGTCAGATGGCGGAAGCCGTCGCGACCTATCGCAAGGCGGCCGAGAAGGGCAGCACCTCGGCGATGGTCGAACTCGGCGTGCTGTATGGCACCGGCAACGGCGTCACCAAGGATGATGCGCAGGCGAAGGCGCTGTTCCGGCGCGCGGCCGCTGCGGGCAATTCACGTGGCGACGCCAATATCGCGATGATTTCCGGCGGCGGCGTCAATGCCAATCCAGTGCAGGCCAGAGAGGCGATGTCCAAGGCGGCGGATGCCAATTCGCCGGAGGCGCAGTTCCAGCTCGGTCTAATGCTGGCCAACGGCGATGGCGGGCCGAAGGATGATGTCGCGGCTCGCGCATTGTTCGAAAAAGCGGCGGCGAAAAATCACGCTGGCGCCATGGTGGCGCTCGGCGTGTTCCTGCAGGACGGCCGTGGCGGTTCGTCCGACCGGGCAATGGCGCGCAGCTACTACGAGAAGGCCGCTGCGCTCGGCAATTCCGATGCCAAGGCGGCCATCCGGCGGCTGGATTGCCCGCGCGCGCTCAAGGACAAGAACGGCAAAGTCTTGGCAGACCTCTGTTAGCCACGCCGATCCACTTCTGGATTGGTTCGGTATTTAGCCTCCCGATTTAGACCCCAAGGATAGCCTTTGACGGCGGCTTGTTCCGCCTGTAACGCATCACCAAATCATGGTGTCGCGCGCGATGCCCCATTTCCGCGCCGCGGACACGTGACGAGAAGATAACAAGCGATATGGCTCCCCCACCTCTGCTGCAACTCAAGGATATTGGGCTTACCTTTGGCGGTACGCCGTTGCTCAGCAGCGCCGAACTGTCGGTGTCGACCGGCGAGCGCGTGTCGCTGGTCGGCCGCAATGGTTCCGGCAAGTCGACGCTTCTGAAGATCGCGGCCAAGCAGGTCGAGCCGGACAAAGGGACAGTCTTCGTGCAGCCGGGCGCGGTGGTGCGGTACCTGACACAGGAGCCGGACTTCTCGGGCTTCGATACGACTCTGGCCTTCGTCGAAGCAGGTTTGAAGCCGACCGACGATCACTACATCGCGCGCCATCTGCTCGAGGAACTGGGACTAACCGGCGCGGAAGACCCGCACCATCTGTCCGGCGGCGAGGCGCGCCGCGTGTCGCTTGCGAGGGTGCTGGCGCCATCGCCCGACATTCTTCTTCTCGATGAGCCGACCAACCATCTCGATCTCACCACCATCGAATGGCTG